>JBGUHW010000109.1:0-21670 GCA_045112395.1 Bacteroidales bacterium | reverse complement strand
CGTACAAACGAACTCACAAGCAACGTTCCTTATGCTGTTCGTTCTGTTTTACGGAATGACTGTTTCGCTTGAAATCCGACACTTATGGAAGAACAAGTCAAGAAAAAGAAAAGTAAAGGTAGAAAAGTATTGAAAGGACTACTGATTGCATTTGGTAGTCTTTTAGGCATTCTTATACTGCTAGTTGCTTTTTCTCCACTTATTCTAGAAACCTACATTAACTCCGAATCAGGCAACAGAAAGGTGAACGAAATCGCAGGCGACTACCTTAACGCAAAATTCGACTTGGGGAAAATAAACATAAAGGTCTGGAAGAACATGCCGAACATTGAACTCGAACTCATCAACAGCGAAATAATCTCAAAGGCAATAAAGGACGATCTTACCGATACGCTTATCAAATTCGACACTCTAAGACTATCGGTAAATATCATGGAATTCCTGAAAAACGACAGCATAATCGTCAACGAAGCCTTCCTCTCCCACCCTACCGTCAACGGATACATAACAGCCGATGGCAAAGCAAACTGGGAAATCTATGAATCAGACACTACCCCAGATGAAGACACATCTTCGTTCGACTACAAAATACGTATAAAACGATTGTTCATAGATGACTTGCAAGCATCATACACCGATGAAGAATCGCAAATGTCGGCAACTCTCGATTCTACAAATCTGGAACTCACTGGCGAAATCAACGCCGAAATAATCGACCTCGCAACCAACTTGAAACTTAAAGCCACCTATGACGATGGTTCTTCACAAATTCTAGCGAAAGTTGAACCGACAACAATAAACCTAAACGGAAAAATATCCGATGGAAACTACACCCTGTCAACAGCATTTGGTCTATTATCAGCAAAATTTAGCGACAGCACATCGCAGACAACGATAAACCTTGACACATTAGGCATAACTGCACACGCAATAATATCCGACACAACCTACAACCTCGACACAAAATTAAACCTTTTGCTTTCGGAATACGATGATTCCACACTGACATTCAGCGACATACCTTTAAATATTGAACTAAAGGCATTAGCGAATTCCGATTTCAACGAATACGATATAGACACATTAAGCATAACAAGCACCGACATATATATTGGAGCATCGGGATTGGCGAAAAACCAGATCGACTCGTCGTGGAACACCGACCTGTCCCTTGCACTCGACATTCCTCACATTGACAATGTTCTAGAAATGATACCCAAAAGTCTTGTTTCCGACCTAAAAAAATATAGGATTTCTGGTTCCGTAAATTTCAATGGCACAGCCAAAGGCACATACAAGGACGATGTTTATCCTAACATTGATGCCAACCTTGTGCTGAACGACATAAGAGCCATTGTGCTTGAACAAAACGCAGAAGTCAAGCTAAACATGGAAACCAACCTAAAATACAACTCTGAAAAACAAGCCGAATCCTACATAGACGTCAAGCAACTTAACGCAACCGTTGGCGAAACCTATTTCAACCTGAAAGGCAAAGCCAGCAACATTCTTGGCGACCCATACATAGATGCAAAACTGAAATGCGACCTCAACCTCGACTACATTTCAAATCTTTTCCCAATCGATGATATTGTTTATAAAGGACAACTTTCTTCAGACATTGTTGTAAAATTCTCGCTTGCTAACCTGATGAAGATGTACTTACCGAAAATATACATGCTCGGTAATATCAACATAGAAAGGATTTTGCTTAGGATTCCATCGCAAAGACTTTTCGTATACGGACAAAACGCAAAAGCCGACCTGGGCGTAAATTCAACGAAATCGCGTCGCTCGGAAAGGCTACAGCTCAGCAGTGCAAGAGTGACTGTTGACACAGTTAGGATTACTTCACCGCGCACCATCGAGGCAAGGGTTTCGAAACTGAATCTATACGCCAATGTTGAAGAGCCCATAAACGATGTACCTCACCTGATTGTCGCTGGCAGCTTGAGAGGAATGCAGGCAATTATAGCCGACACAATGTTCGTTTCGGGAAAAACTGGACGTATTTCAATGGCAATACGCCCCGACACCACCGATGCTCTCATTCCTGCACTTAGGGCTTCGCTCGGACTAGACTCCATAGTTTATTACGAACCAACTCAGGGTGCATTCCTTGACTCCACAAGAATAGTGCTAAACGGAAGACCAAGAGTTCGCAGATTCACAAGAGTAAACGGAGAACGAGTTGAAATCGACCAATCGACACGAACTTCAATAAATACAGATTCACTCATCAAACTTTGCAAAGGAATCGAAGATGCAGAAAGCGCATTACGACGATTCCGCTTCGACGGAAAGATATACGCCAAGGCGGCACGATATATGTCTCCTTACTTCGACCTTAAGACAGGCACACGTCGTCTCGACATAACATTCACCGACGACACGTTGCATCTCAACAACTTCATGCTTCGATTGGGCAGGTCACTACTGAAAGTAAACGGACGCGTTGACAATATGCGCAGGGCTTTCCTGCGCGGACGTACGCTTAGTGCCGACTTGAACATAACATCGCGCAACCTCGATATCAACGAGATACTTTATGCAAACTACGTTGGCGAACAAGCAAAAATCAAGGACGATGAAGCCAAGAAAACTGTACAGGAAAGATTAGCAAAAGCAAAATCTGGCATGAGCAATGCTCCGCAACGCCCATCAAACATAACCGACTCGGCACGAGCTCACTATGTCGATTCGTTACGAAAAGCATACAGCAAAAAAGACCTCAGCGAAATATACAACGACAGAATGGGCCGTATGAAAGCCCTGATAGAAAAAGCCCACAGCGAGGAACTTGCTTCAACCGATGACACGGAAATACAGGATACTGTAGAACAAGAATACGACACCGTGCCAATGACACTTATCGAAATTCCAGCAAACCTCGACTGCAAGGTTAACCTTAAACTTGATACCGTAAAATTTGCCGGACTCAAGATGAACGACCTCAACGGCAACATTTCGGCACAGAATAGCACGTTATCAATCAAAGACATGAAAACCTCAAGCAATGTCGGCGACTTGAAACTCAATGCAATATACACTTGCAACAATCCAGACAGCGCTAAAGCTGGCCTCGACCTATTTGGAACAAACATAACTGTAGAAGACCTGCTGACTGCCTTCCCAATGATCGACTCGATACTGCCAATGCTGAGTTCGTTCGAAGGCAAGTTGGACTGCGAACTTTCGGCTATGACTTTACTCGACAAGGAAATGGAACCAATACTGCCAACCTTGCAGACCGCATGCCACATCAACGGCAAGAACCTGGTTCTACTCGATGGCGAGACATTTACTACAGTAGCAAAATACTTGATGTTCAAGAAAAAAACCAAGAATGTGATAGACAATATGTCGGTAGAATTTACAATCGACAACAACACATTGAGCGTCTATCCATTCACTCTATCTATGGACAAATATAAGGTTGCCGTAAGCGGAAAGATGAATTTCGACTTCAAGTATTTCTTCCACATTTCGGTGCTTGAACCAAAAGGATTACCGAATTTAGGTATTAATGTTCAGACCAAAGAGCCGAAGAAGAACAAGAAGGACAAGGGCAAAGACGACGAAGAGGAAGGTGAACTCGCCGAAGAAACCGACGATTTCCAGTTCCGCCTTGTGAAACCGCTTTACAAGGACGAAAAGTCTATTGCACAATCCATTAACCTTGTCAACAAAGCTGGTGCGGGCAGAATTTCACTTCAGCAGAACCTTCGCAAGACCATACAGAATATTATCGAAAACTACGAAGAAAAGAAGGAACAGTAAAATATTTATGTTGCAAAGGCAACCTCAATGTAATTTTTTCGTTATATATTTGTAACATAATATAACTTTACAATGAGGAGCTATTTATTACTATTCTACATAACGACATTTATATGCTTCTTTAGCAGCAACTTGCACGCCCAAATCTGGCATATCAGCGACAGCGTTGGTACAGATGGAGACACCTTTACACTCGACTGCGCCAATGCCAGTTCGGAACAAGAAACAACAACATTCCTATACGACAGCGGTGGTCCCGATGGCGATTATGGCAGATACGAATCTTTCACCAAGAAAATACAAGTTGAAGAAGGCAAAGTAATCCATATAAAATTTACCGAATTTAACCTTGCATCGGGTTCAACAATGATGACAATAAAAAATTACTCTCATGGATATTTTTACTATGCCTACGATGCAACAGGGACATCTTTGGCAGGAAAAGAAATTATATCTGACGAAGAAACATTATACATAAAATGGGAATCATATTATAATACAAGCTCTGGATTTTCTGCAAAAATATGGTGCAGCGACAAACCTCAGCACTTCACTACCACTATCGGAACAAATATTCCCATGACGACATCAAATCCAATAGCAATCAGTGAAATTGTATGCTCCGAAACCGAAATCACCTTTACTGCAACTAACACATTCTCAGAAACACAACAATACGAACAAAACGACGAATCATTGACTTATAACTGGGCTATTATCAACGGAAACAATGATACCACATGGTTTCGTGATGCAGGAAAAAGTATCAGTCATACTTTCGAATCAGGCGGAACATACAAGATCCGATGCTTTGCAAACGACGAAAATCGAGGTTGCAACAAAAACGATAACACCATAATGGTGAAGGTCTCTCCCAAACCAACCTTTAATATTGCAGTTCCAAGTCCGGAAGCATTATGCAATGGCCACGAATTGCAACTAACAGCATCTCCAATCTTCGATTCAACAGATTTTGTCGTTCCTAAAATAATAAACCATGGTGCTACTGTTTTTGGAGTAGTATTTCAAAACGACATAATAGATGACAGATATACATACAGCAGAAGTATGAATGTATCAGGCATCTCTCAAAACCGCATCAATTCCATTGACGACATAGAACGAATATATGTCAATATTGACCACTCGTACTTAGGTGACATAAGTATGACCCTTAAATGTCCCAACAACCAGACTTGTCTGCTCAAAGCATGTCAAGATGAATATGTTAGCAATATAAACAATCCAAACTCCATCTACGGTAAAAGTATTTATCTTGGCAAGCCGACAGTGGCCGAAAATGACGATGCCTGCTTTGCTACCGCAGGCGAAGGCTACTCATATTATTTTACACCTACTGCGACAGCACCTTTCGGTATACCCACCAATAATCCTTACCTATACGAGCAGTGGCAATACTGCACGCTAACACACTACACCGACAACTGCGGCTTCGAACATCAACAAGCATATATACTTGATGAAGGAAGCTACGCGACATACCAAAGCCTGTCATCACTAATAGGCTGTCCAATAAATGGTACTTGGACACTTACTATAACAGACCATCAAAGGTTTGACTACGGTCATGTATTTGGATGGGGAATATATTTTAACGACTCTATACCAAACGCATTCAATGAAAATGAAATATCCTGGAACGGAGAAGGAATATCCGACACAAGTGCGACAGCAACAAGCATCATTCCAAATGTGACAGAAAGCGGTTCCTATCCCTACACTTTCCAGTTGACAGACAATTTCGGTTGCACATACGACACCACATTAAACATATATATAAATGCACTCGAAACTCCACAAATAGACCAGATTGTAACCGACAGTCTCAATCACAACTACATAACTTGGACTGCCATCGACAACGATAATATACAGGAATACCGCATCTATCGCAGCAGCGACAGCACAAATTACGAGCTTGTGGCAACAATTCCAGCAAACGAGACTACCGAATGGACTGACGAAACAACAGAAATTTCTGTCCCGTACAGGTACTGCATTACTGCATTCGGTGGCTGCGAAACACCAATGAGCCAATACGTGGAATCGATGCATTTCACCACAACAATCGGCACCAATGTCCCGCAAACCACAAGCGAAGGAAAAATTTATGCCAATATTTGTCAAGGACAAAGTATTACATTCACTGCATCGAATACATTCCACGACAATGGCATTTATGAGCATAGCGACGAAAGCCTCACATACGACTGGATAATAATAACAGGCAGATACGATACAATTGTACTCCCCGATGCCGGAATGCAAATAAGCCGCACATTCGACACAAGCGGTGGTTTCCGTGTAAAATGCCAGACCCGCGACACATTCAATATAACAAATAGCAACGACAACACCATCAATGTTCAAGTATCCATAAGACCACAGTTTGAAGTGCAAACAGACATTGATTCTGTATGTTCTGGCACAGAAATAACGCTACAAGGCATTGTTCACCCCCCTCAATGGCAATCGCGAATCCCATTAAGCGTAAGCTATTCGGGCATAGACCTAATACCCGACAATAGAGGAACACAAAATTACAGTTCGAGCATAGAAATTCACGCACTAGACACGTTGACAACAATAAATTCCAGTGACCAGATAGACCATATCTATATTAATATGGAGCACTCATTTCTTGGTGATTTGAGCATAATGCTAGAATGTCCTAATGGTCAGAAATGCCTGCTAAAAGCATGCTCATCAACAACATCACCTACACCAATGGACTGGTCATTAACTGGCGGAATATACCTAAACGGTTCACAAGGAGGAGGTTCTCTTCATTTAGGATTATCACCAGACCCATCGTCATCAAACGACCCATGCTTCTTGACTCCTGGGGAAGGTTGGACATATAGCATATACCCTGACGGAACCACACCTCTTGGACTAGCATCGCCATACCATAATATAAACTACACTGATGATTGCAATAATAGAGAAAACATTGAGGTTGTTGATACAGCACCGCAAAATGGGCAATACGGACCTTATGAAAGCATGTCATCGCTGATTGGCTGCCCAATAAATGGAACATGGAAACTACATGTAAATGACAAAATGCAAGATGACAATGGTTACATTTTCGGATGGGGTATTTATTTGTATGAGACCGAAGATGAATGGTCGTTTATGAACTCATACGAAATCGAAGGTTTTTCTTGGAGCGGAAACGGCATGACAACTGATACTACCGACAATGGTGCAGCAATCGCAATTCCAAACACTACAACTACGGGACAACAGGAATACACTTTTACATGCATCGACAATTTCGGATGCTCATACGACACTGCAATAAATTTATATGTCTATCGAACAACTCCAATCCCCGAAATTAAAAGCGTAAGTACAAATGTGCTGAACCAAAATGTTATAGATTTCTTTTATATAAATGGAGAAGACATTAGCCAATACAACATCTACAGAGTGTTTGATTATGGAGACTTCACTAGCTACATACTTGCAGCCACACTCCCTCGCACCGAAACAATATGGACAGACATGGGAAACAACCATTTGCAAGCATGCAGCTATGCCGTAACCACAAACGGTTTATGTGGAGAATCTGAAATGAGCATCATCCATCGTACTATGCATCTCGACTTGGAACGCGTAGAAAATGGAACTGTCAACCTCAACTGGACTCACTACGAAGGGTTCCAATACGACACCTACAAAATATACCGTGGCTCAAATCCCTTTTCGATGGAACAGATTGGCGAAATTCCAAGCAGCCTGCACACGTTTACCGACAATAACGCCAATGGAAACAGCTACTATCAAATAGAAATATCCAATTCCGAGAACAGCAACATTATTGCAAAATCAAATATAGTGCAATCGCAACAAAACTCAATAGATGGCTATGAAATAACTGATTTCAGCGTATTTCCTAATCCAGCAAGCACAACGCTTAACATAACATCGTCTGAAACACTATCTTCAATAGAAATATTCTCAGCAACCGGTCAATCAGTATTGCAAATGAATATCAATAGTGACAACACAATTTGCGATATAAAGTGCCTTGCATCAGGCATATACTTAATTGTCGCACATGATAGCAACGGTAAAATCGGAATGACAAAATTTACAAAGGAATAAAGACTCGTTTATGGAAACTGTATTTTCAATAATAATGGCAGCAATGGGCATATCGCTGCTGATATACGCTGGAATTGCATATTTGTCTGGCGATCCGATAATTTTGTTTCAAGATACATATTCGTTTCCGAAGGGCAAAAAGGAGAAAAAGGAATATGTCCGCAAAAAGTTTGTGAAAATTATCGCGCTGATTGCACTTTCATTTCTGGCAAGCTCGCTTGTCGGGTTAACGCAGATTTATTGGCTAGCAGTGATTGTTTTTGTCTTGGGCATAGTCCTTACCGTAATACTCGGCAAAAAGATAATGAATAGCTAATTATCATCTATTGCTATCAAATCTTCCACTTTCGCATTCGCTGCCTTGCACAAATCCCCTGGATTTATCTTGAACTGCAAACCACGCACACCTGCACTAACATAAATGTAGTCGAAATCCATGCATGTTGAATGTATGAATGTTTGGAAAGGCTTCTTCATGCCAATTGGCGAACAGCCCCCACGAATATAGCCTGTCAACGGCAACAATTCCTTCATGGGAATAAGATTGCAACTCTTATTGCCCGTAGCCTTTGCAGCCAGCTTAAGGTCAACTTCCTTGTCGCCTGGGATTACGCATACAAAATATCCGTTGCGATCACCTTGCAGGACCAAAGTCTTGAAAACCCTTTCGATAGGTTCGCCAAGCTGAACAGCGATGTGTACTGCACTCAAGTCGTTTTCGTCAACCTCGTAAGGAATAAGTTCGTAGGCAATCTTTTTGCTGTCAAGCAATCGGGCTGCGTTGGTCTTCTGTATCTTTTCCTTTGCCATCAGTAAATCTCCTTTACAATAGTATCATTTGTAAAATTAAGCGTCTGCAAGTCTACGCCCTCGAGCAAAACAACAGGCAGACTAGTATTTTCATCGAAATGCGATTCAAGGGAAAAAAGAAAATCCTTCAAATGCATATCATTATTGCGAAACCGTTTAGTATCGAATTTCGGACAGATTATTCCATTCAGAAAAATCATTCTTTCCCTCTCCTCCAATCCAGAATTTTCGGCACCAATTTCTACAAGCCTGCCGTCATCCGTAAACGACAAACAGCAATTCTTTATGAAATCTGTACCGGTAAAAACATAATTTGCAGCGAAATGCCTCATAGTGTATTGCTCTCGACAGTGGCAACAGAATCGGATTTTGCATTGCCAATTTCTGCAATTTCCTGATTAAACCTCTCTACCACATGCTCATATATATCCTTCAATTTAGCTGGCTCATTCTGCAAATACCACAAAATACTTTCTTCAAACGACTCGCGCGTACATCCATACTTGTCATAAATGCTTTCGTAGATAAGGCTGTCAACCTGATACTGAGTCAACGATGTATGTCCGTCAACCTGAACCATGTGAAGAGTAACCATTGCATCAACAACATTCATCTCGAAGAATATATTTTCCATTGTTTCTTCTTCCAACCTACGCTCCTCTGGAACAAGTTGCTTCTGCTTGTCGGGCATATCACACGAAGCCAGAAACATTATGGCTATCACAAACATAAGAACCAATACTACTCTATTCCTCATTGTGCGCCTTCTTTATCTTCTTGTAAAGATTCGATGCAAATACAAAATCGTTGAGTTCGGGATTGTCGGTAGTGAAAATATCGTCCTTGGAACCTTGCCACCACTTGTTGCCCTGATAGATGAAACAAATATTGTCGCCAATCTCCATTATGGAGTTCATGTCGTGAGTGTTGACTATGGTGGTAATATTGTATTCAACAGTGATTTCCTTTATCAGCTGGTCGATAAGGATGGATGTCTGCGGGTCGAGACCAGAGTTTGGCTCATCGCAGAACAAATATTTAGGATTCAACGCTATAGCCCTTGCAATAGCAACACGCTTCTGCATACCGCCGCTTATCTCCGATGGGAACGAATGGTGGGAATTGACAATACCTACACGGTCTAGGCAGAAATCCACGCGCTTCTGCTTTTCGGCTTTCGTCATCTTTGTGAACAGGTCCAACGGCAGCATTACATTTTCTTCCACATTGTTTGATGTAAACAACGCACTTCCCTGAAATACCATGCCCATCTCCTTGCGGATTTCGCGTTTAGCCTTTTCATCCACGTTCACAAATTCGCGTCCGTTGAAGTAAATCTCGCCGGTTTCGGGAGTAACAAGCCCAACTATATTCTTCAGCAACACAGTCTTGCCCGAACCGCTACGGCCGATAATCATATTCACCTTACCCTCATCAAAGGTGGCGTTTATGTCCTTCAGCACATGCTTCTCGCCAAACGTCTTATTTACATTTACAACTTCTATCATGTGAGCATTACCTGTGTTAAAATGAGATTGAACAAAAGTACGGCGATGATGCTGTAGACAACAGCCTTAGTACTGCTTTTACCAACTTCGAGAGCACCGCCCTCGGTATAGTAGCCGAAAAATGCCGAAATGGATGTTATCAGGATTGCAAACACAGCTATCTTTACTACCGTATATGTCACATAGAACGGCACGAATGCATAGTGTAGACCATAAATGTAATCGGCAACCGTTACAATGTCGGGTGAAGTGAAGGCTATGAAGCAACCGCCCACAATGCCGAGCATTATGCTGAGCAATGCAAGGAACGGGAAGGTAATAAATGCAGCTACAATCTTGGGAAGAATAAGATAGTTAGCACTATTGACACCCATAATTTCCAAAGCATCAATCTGCTCGGTGATTCGCATTGTACCTATTTCGGATGCAATGTTCGAACCGACGCGTCCAGAAAGGATAAGGCAGACAATTGTGCTAGAAAATTCAAGAATCATGGTGTCGCGAGTACTCAAGCCGATGATGTAGCGCGGAATAATAGGCGACTCAAAGTTGATACCCATCTGTATTGTAAGCACGGCACCCATGAACACCGAAACTATGCAGACGATACCTACCGAATCGAAGCCAATCTGCTCTATCTCAGCCTTTAGCCTGCGGAAAAATATCTTTCTGTTGACAGGTTTCGAAAACACCGAACCCATCAACGAAAAGTATTTGCCCATGGTTACAAATAAATTCATACTTTTCTTTTCAAGCGACTACAAAAGTAGTCAAGTATTTTTAATTGGCGAAGAAAAATGTTTGGAAGAAGAGGATTTTTAGATTTTATAGCAAAATACAAATTATGCCACTAGCATAATGCTACTAACATAATCTGTGATAATCAATAATTTAACGCGATTTTTTTCACCCTCATTGTACAGACGCAAAATTTTGCGTCTCAACAAAAACGGGCGAAAGCCATTACAACTTATATCCCTGACCAAAATTTTTCTGAATCCACAGCATAAGGAATTTGTTGGAAAGATAATAGGTCTTGTTGCCATTATCATTTGAACTATATGTAATCCAATCGTTATCCAACAATTGCTTTATGGCCGACTGCACCGAACTTGCCGATGCTAAACAATGACGGCGTATAAATTCACCTGATGTTAATCTTTCGGCTGTACCATCAACAGCAATAGCATAGAGCAACTCCTTGGGCTTGGGTGTCAACTGCGAAAGCTGACCCTGAAACATCCGCTCGTTTTCAAGCAGAATGTCATCAATTGCATCGCACAAAATTCCGTATGTACATGCCGACTTCCTTTCTGTCATATCAAATGCCACATTGAAAGTCTTTTGCATGCAATAGGTGTTTCCAGAAAACAACTTGTAAACCTTTTCGACATCACTTTCTGAAATTTTTTTGCCAAATTCGGCGAAATGCTTGACAACAAACTCAATATATTTATCCAATGGCAGTTCATCGAGCATCATTATGGTTGAACTTGCATAGAACGGTCTTGAATACGAATTGAACATCTCCTCTAGAATATGCCTTTCGGAACCTGCAAAGATAAAATCGGCATTGGAACAATGCTGAATGTGGGTACGCAATATGGCCTCGACATTCTTTTCTGGAAAATTGGCTATCTGCTGGAACTCATCTATCGCAACAAGACAGCGCTTATCGGCCTTACCGATGTACTCAAATATTTCTTCCAAAGTGCATTGCGGGTCGCGTATTGCGCCAAGCGAGAAATTGAATTTTGGCAATCCCGTCTGCGCATCGTAGCCATATTCGGCACTTAGAGAACGAACAGTCTGAATAAACCCATCAAGCACTTTGCTACCAATTGGTTTTAATGTATCAAAAATCTGTCTGCCAAGCGAATATGTAAACTCACCAAGACTTGATGTATGCAATATGTCAACAAAGAATGTATAATAGTTGCTTGAAATTTCCTCTACATCAAAAAAATGTTCAATCAGCATTGTCTTTCCTATCCTTCGTGGCGACATAACCACAACATTATGCCCATTCATGATGCGACTGACAAGCATATTGGTTTCGTTTTCCCTGTCGCAAAAATATTCCGCAGGAACTCTCCCCTTGATTATAAACGGATTATAAATCTTTTCCATATCACATTTTTTATACCGCAAATGTAATAATAAAAAATTATGCCACAAGCATAATGCTAATAAAATTATGCTATAAACATTATGCTATTAACATAATTAATGATAATCAATAATTTAACGCGATTTTTTCACCCTCATTGTACAGACGCAAAATTTTGCGTCTCAATCAGTGCAAATCATTGCAATCGGCGCAAATCATTGCGCCGCTACAATTATTGAATTAATTATTCTTGTACAATCGTGCCATGGCACGATTCTATAAAACAAAAAAAGGAATCAGATGCTGAAACCAGTTCAGCATGACATTCCTTTTTAGAAACGAGCGTCAGCCCATGAAACGGCGAAGCCACAAAAAAATCCTTCCCTTTAATTCGCATATCCCAAATATTTGTTGTTACTTTGCAGAATAATCTAAAAACAGATTCACTATGCACACAATGGACAAAACATACTACTGCGTAATAATGGCAGGTGGCATCGGAAGCCGTTTCTGGCCGGTAAGCCGTTCTGATATGCCTAAGCAATTCCTTGACATTCTTGGCGTTGGACGCACATTAATACAGCAGACATTCGACCGTTTTACAAAGATCATCCCCGATGAAAACATATATGTCGTAACCAACGAGGAATACAGCAGCATTGTACACGAGCAACTGCCCAAAGTCCCCGTAGAGAACATTCTCGGTGAACCGATGCGGCGCAACACTGCCCCCTGCATCATGTACGCCAACTGCAAAATAGGACTAAAAAATCCCGATGCAAAAATCGTTGTTACTCCTGCCGACCACCTTATTCTCAATGAGGATCTTTTCTTGGACAACATCACCGAAGGCCTTGAATTTGTCACCGAAAGCAACGCATTGCTTACACTTGGTATCACGCCAAACCGTCCAGCTACCGGATATGGTTACATTCAGATGTCGGAAAATACCGAGAATCAAAAATTCATACCAGTGAAAACTTTCACTGAAAAGCCTCAGCTTGAACTTGCAAAATTCTTCCTCGAAAGTGGCGATTTCCTTTGGAACTCAGGTATTTTCCTTTGGAAACAAACCTCAATCCGAGATGCAATAAAGAACCACCTCAAAGAATTGTACTCGCTATTCTCGGAAGGCATAAAGAATTTCAACACGCCACGCGAAAAAGAAACAATCACCGAAATATATTCGGGCGCAAAAAGCATTTCTATAGACTTCGGCGTAATGGAAAAGGAACCAAATGTTTATGTCATGCAGACTAACTTCGGCTGGTCTGACCTTGGAACATGGAACTCGCTCTACACCATTGCCAACCGTGACGAAAACGGCAATACCGACCTCTACAAGAACACTTTGTTTGCCAACTCAAACGGAAACTACGTGAACATACAGGGCGACAACAAGATAGCCATTATCCGCGACCTTGATGATTTCATCGTTGTCGATACCGACAAGGCCTTGCTCATCTGCAAGCGCGAAAACGAGCAGACGCTTACTGAAATGCTCAACGATGCCAAGGTGAAGTTCGGAGATGGAATAAAATAAGTCGACACAATTCAATGAAAATCATCATTGTAGGAAGCGCACATCCCTACCGTGGAGGTTTAGCCAGTTTCAACGAAAGACTGGCGCAAGAATTTGTCACCGAACGCCACGATGTGGAAATTGTAACATTCACGCTGCAATATCCATCCTTCCTGTTCCCAGGCAAGACGCAGTTTACCGATTCGCCCAAACCAGAAGGATTAAGCATATCGCGGAGAATAAATTCCACAAATCCGTTCAACTGGATGAAAGTAGGACGTGAAATTCGCGACAAGAATGCCGACATGGTAATTTTCTGCTACTGGATGTCGTTCATGGCTCCAAGTTTCGGCAAAATTGCACGCATCATCCGTCGTAACGGCAAGACAAAGTGCATCGCGCTTGTACACAACATGATACCGCACGAGCAGAATATCCTTGACAAGATTTTGCCACCATATTTTGTAAAGTCGATGGATGGATTCATTGCCCTGTCGAAATCGGTAGCCGATGACATTGGCAAATTCGACAAGCATGGCAAACCGCGGACATTCTCGCCCCACCCCATCTACGACCACTACGGCATCCTGCTTGAACGCACAAATGCATTGCAACAACTTGGACTTGACCAGAATTGCAGATATGTTCTGTTTTTCGGACTTGTCCGCGCATACAAAGGACTCGACCTGCTTATCGATGCCTTTGCCGACAGCAAACTGCGAAATTCAAACATAAAATTGATTGTCGCAGGAGAATTCTACCAAGACGAAAACATCTATCGCAAACAGATTTCCGACTTAGGAATTGAAGATAAAGTCATCATACACAACGAATTTATTCCCGATGACAAGGTAAACCTATATTTCTCCGCCGCCGACATTATTGCACAGACCTACAAGTCGGCAACGCAAAGCGGAGTAACGCAAATCGCCTTTCATTTCGAGAAACCAATGCTGGTAACAAATGTTGGTGGACTTGGCGAAATAGTTATAAATGGCAAAAGCGGATATGTTGTTGAACCAAAAGCAGATGAGATTGCAAATGCTCTATCAGACTTCTTTGAAAAAGAACGCAGCAACGAATTCATACAAGCCGTCCGCACCGAAAAAAGCAAGTACGCGTGGAATATTATGACGGGAAAAATTCTGGAATTGTACAAACAAATAAAATAGAATCTAGGGGAGATTCAAGGATTTAACAATTTAAGGATTAACGCATTATCAATTGTCCATTATTAATTGTTAATTCACCTTTTTGTGCTAAACGGCAAAAATCTTCCAGTTCTACGACAATAAGCATCGTACTCATCACCAAAATCGCGACGAAGGCGCTTTTCCTCGGTCATCACCTGTACCAACATAATCACCACAAACACAACAAAAACTACCAACGACTGCCATGTCCACAGCCATACGCAAGCGGCAGCGTTATATACGAAACTCCCTGTCAGCATTGGATTTCGGCTCAGACGGTAAGGTCCATCGGTCATAAGATGCTTGGTTCGCGGTGCTACTTCATGTCCAAAAGCATCCATCGGATTACCATCTCCTTTGTGCCTCATATACACGATTGACCAAATGCTCAACACCAAACCTACCACAGCAAGCACAGCCGCTACTACAATCTGCCAAAATTCAACAGAACATACATTGGGCATCAGCGAAGCAAACCACATTATAGCCGGAATTAAAATCACAAACATCAGTCCACCAAGAGCATAACCGAAAATTTCAACCAACTTTCTCATATATCATAAATTTGAGCACAAAGATAAGCAAAAAGAGCAATACAAAGAACTCCTGTATCAATTCTGTAAAGACGTGCCATGGCGCGTCTCAACAGAAATGTGCGCAGCACTAGAAACTCAGAAACGAGAAACTCAGAAACGGCGTAGCGAGAAACGGGCGTCAGCCCATAGAAACCAGAAACCCAGAAACGGCGAAGCCACAGAAACGCCGCAGGCATAAAAACGGTCGTCAGCCCATATAAACTTAATGTTTTGTTAATCAAATCCAGCCGAAGAAAAAAAATTCTACCTTTGCAACGATGAAACTGACAAGTGCAATATTGGCTACAATCACGGCTTTGATGGTATTCTTTACCTCAAACGGCATTGTGTATGAACACTATTTCTGCAAATGCTGTAACGAGGAGCACCAGGAAATCAGCCTTTTCGAGTTTGGCGAAGTTTCGCACAACCACGAATGCCATTCCCATCACGAATGCCACAGCCACCATTGCGATGGTCATCACTGCCATTGCCAGGACAAGTCGGAACACCAAAAGCATACACATGTAGAATTCATGTCGCTCAAGGACTTGTTCCAGCATGACGCACACTCGGCTTTGCCCGAAATTCCATCAATAAAGACTTTCATCAGCAACAATTTCGCACCATGCTCAAATATTACATGCACAACAAACGAAATTGACCATAAACTATTGGCATCCAACGCCGAACATTTGTACAACAAGGGCAAAGTGTGTCCTCTCCTCTCCTGCTTCAGATTATGAATTGTATCTCAAAACCAACGAGATAGCAACGGACAATTGTCCAAATTCATAATTTAAAGAAGTAAAACGATGAAAAACAAAATATTGGCATTAATTGCTTTCGTAGCAATAGCCACAATAAGCAAAGCCCAGATTAGCGGCACCGTCTTCGAACTTGTCGATGGCAACAAGCAGACGCTTTTCGGTGCAAATGTCTATTGGGAAAACAGCAGCGTCGGAACAATTTCCGACATGAACGGCAATTTCAAGATAAACAAGGTCAATACAACCAACAAACTGATTGTCAGCTTCATCGGTTACAACAGCGACACTCTTGAAATTCCAGAGAAAAAGAAAAACATAGAAGTCGTGCTTACCGCCGGCGAAATGCTTTCGGAAGTCACCGTAAACGAACGACAGGCAGGAACTCGTTATTCGCGAATGGAAATCGGCAATGTGCAAGATGTTTCGGGACAGGAACTCTGCAAGGCCGCCTGCTGCAACCTTTCGGAAAGCTTCGAGACTAACGCATCTGTCGATGCAGGCACAAGCGATGCCGCCACTGGCGCAAAACAGATAAAACTGCTCGGTCTGGCAGGAAAATATGTGCAGTTCCTTACCGAAAACATTCCAAACCTCTACGGACTTTCGCAGCCGTACGCACTCGGCTACATTCCCGGCCCCTGGATGACCTCGATGCAGATTTCTAAGGGGACTTCCACTGTGATAAACGGTTACGACGCCGTGACAGGTCAAATAAATGTGGAATACAAGAAGCCTCGCCAGTCCGACAAATTCTCGCTAAACCTTATGGGAAGTTCGCACGGCAATGTCGAAGGCAACATCGATGCACCTATAAAGGTCAGCGAAAAGGTTAGTACACAAATATTTGCACATGCACAGAACCGCTTCATCAAGATGGATCACAACCATGACAATTTCTATGATTCACCCAATGTCACCCAGTACAACTTTTTCAACCGCTGGGACTATTTCGGCAAGCATCTTACTATGCGGTTCGGTGTGAAGTACATCGACGAGACACGCAAAAACGGACAGATCAGCAAGGACCATCCTACCTATATAGATTCCTTGCAACCAGACCTTTACAAAATCAAGATTCACTCGCAGCGTGGCGAAGCATTCCTGAAGTGCGGATATGTGTTTCCCGAAAAGGACTACCAGAGCATTGCGGTGATTACCAACTTCATAACCCACCATCAGGATTCATACTACGGTCATAATGATTTTGATGCAAGTCAGAATAGTTTGTACGCCAATGTGTTGTGGAAATCGGCATTCGGTGGTAACGAGAAGCACTCCTACACCGCAGGAGCAAGCATGAAGTACGAAAACCTTCACCAGAACCTCAACGACAGCATAATGAACGACATCGAAGCCGTTCCTGGAGCATTTTTCCAATACACGGGACATTTCGGCAACTTCAACATGATTGCAGGCGTCCGTGGCGATTACCACAACCAGTACGGATTCCTCTTCACCCCACGACTGAACCTCAAGTACAGCATCAACGAATACCTTACATTGAGAGCATCGGCAGGAAGAGCGTTCCGCAAGGCTAATGTATTGAGCGAAAACTCGTTCCTGCTGGCATCATCGCGCAGAATGGTAATCTACGACAATCTTGACCTCGAAGAAGCATGGAACTACGGTGCTACCTTCTCGGCCAACATACCTATTAAGGATAGGCTACTGAACATTATGGCGGAATATTACCGTACCGACTTTGTGAAGCAGATTGTCGCCGATTTCGAGACACCGGGCGTTGTTGAGTTCTACAACCTGCAGGGCAAATCGTTCTCCAACACCTACCAGATTGAAGTGTCGTGCGAAGTGCTCAAGGGCTGGGACTTCACAGGCGCGTTCCGCTACAACGATGTAAAGCAGACCGTTGACGGAAACCTTGTTGAATCGCCACTGATGAGCCGTTTCAAAGGCTTGCTAACCACCTCGTACCGCACAAAACTCGAAAAATGGCAGTTCGACTTCACCGCACAGTTCAACGGACCGGGCAGAATACCGTCAACAGCCAGCAATCCCGAAGAGTACCGCCGAGACGACAAGTTCAAGGCTTACAACATCTTCAACGCACAGATTACCAAGTTCTTCAAGAAATGGAGTATTTATGTAGGCGTTGAAAACATCTTCAACTTCACGCAGAAAGACCCGATTATCGCTGCCGGCGACCCCTTTGGCGACTACTTCGACTCGTCGCTCATCTGGGGTCCAATCGACGGAAGGAAATTCTATTTAGGTATAAGATTTGCAATTGATAGAGATTAGAAATTATTAATAAACGATATGGAAAAAAGAGACCGTCATTTCGGAAGTCTGACTGAACACGCGATACCAACGGTGGAGCGTTGTGAAGACGGCTATCCGAAATCTCCCTTGAATACCCAAAGGAGATTCCGCATAAACAGGCTCACCAGCAACGTTCCTTATGCTGTTCGCTTTGTTTTGCGGAATGACTGTTAAGTGATAAAAATAAATAATCTAAAAAGGAATAAATACAGCAATTTAAATTAATTTTGTAACTCATAAAAAACTAAAAACATGAAAAAGAACATTTTGATTTTAGTATTGGTAATGTTGCTCGGAATGGGCAATGTATTTGCTCAGGAACAGAAGGCTGCAAAGCAGAACGAAAAGATTTCGGAAGTCATTTTGTCGACCGAAATGCACTGCCAGAATTGCGCCGACAAGGTTTCTAAGCAGTTGGCATACACCAAGGGTGTTATCGACGTTCAGGCAAACCACGAGAAGAACGCCGTGTATATCAAGTACCGTAACGACCGCACCGACACCGAAAAACTGATTGCATCGCTAAAGGAAATCGGCTACACAGCAACAGTATTCAACGCTGGTCACAACTGCTCGCAGTGCCCTCACGCAAAGGCAGGTGCATGCAACGGAAACCACGCCGGATGTAACCACGCACAGCAAGAACAGCAGAAAAGCGGTTGCAGTGGAAATCACGCAGGTTGCAGCCATTCGCACGAAGCACAGAAGGCATCGGGATGCAGCGGCAATCACACCGAATGCCAGCACAAGCACAACGATGCTACAAAGTAATCTGATATAAAATGCGGGTGGTTTCCATCCGCATTTTTTTCAAATGAAAGCAACTTTCAAAATATTGTCACTTTGGCTTACTCTTCTGATTCTCACCAGAAGTGCATCGCTATATGCATTCTGCACAGCTGAAGATGCATTCGTAAGTAAAAACCAGAAGACGGAACTGCTTGCCGCACAGAACGACAATTATACGCTTGTCATTACAGACAGAACCAAAGTCATCGACAACAGCCAGCCGCAGAAAAGCAGATACGGCAGTTCCTTGCTCGACTACAGCAACATCCTAATTGACAAGGCAAATACGACAATACTTTTTTCGCAATCGGTCACTTTCAAAACCAAGACCGAAAACAAAGCGATTTTCAAAGAGCATTATTTGACATTCCCATTCCATAATTTTTACTGATTACACATTGAGACGCACCCCCTGAGCGTAGTAGAAGGGTCGGCTAACAAGAATCATTAAACAAACGATGCCAGATGCTGAAACAAGTTCAGCATGACAACCATCGTTTTTATTATAAATCATTATTAATCAGTAAAAAAACAAACAAGATGGACAGCAATATAATTTTAGGTATAGTAATCACGATAGCAGTAATTATACCAGTAGTAATACTTGCCACATCGGGCAAGAGAAAACAAAAGAGAAGCATTGAAAAATTCAGAAAGTTTGCCACAAGCAACGGCCTTGATCTCAGCGAGTTCGACTGCTGCGACCTCGGCTTAATCGGCATCGATACCAAGACAAAGAAACTTGCCTACCTACCTAAAGGCGGTGACGGCATAATCATCGACCTGCACGATGCAAAAAGCTGCAACAGCCGTACCTCGTCGGAAAACACCAAAGGCGAAATCATCGACAAGCTCGTGATTGACATTGAGTTCAAGGAAGGCAAAGGTACTAAGATTCTGCCCTTGTTCTCGTCTGAGAACAAACTTGCCCTCGATGCCGAAAAGGTTATCACCGAAAAGTGGAACAGGACAATTGAGGCAAACTTAGCGTAATTTTAAATAATGAGATATATCACATTTTGGAGCGGACGCAATAGTGTCCGCTTTTTTTACAAAAAAATCATTACCTTTGCCTAAAATTTTCTGACATGCGCAAGCACCTTATAACATATATGGTTCTGCTAATTCTTGCAACGGCAATAATGCCATCTTGCAAGCCAGAGGAGGAATATCCTATCGAGCCGACAGTGACTTTCAAGGATTTCACCTTTGCCGACACCATATTGTTAGGCAACACCGTCAAGCGTGGAACACTCACCTTCTCGTTTACAGATGGCGATGGCGACATTGGCTTCGACACCATTTCGCCACGAAAGAACACAATATTCATGACCAAGCACAAGATGAAAGACAATGTGCTTACGCAGATGGACTTGCTTGTCGACCTCGACTACTTTGTGGAGCGCATATACAGCGATGACAAGAAACAAGCCATTAGCGGCGACATAAAAATCGAAGACCTCAACGAATACGCCATGTCGTTCGGCGACACCATAATGTACAAGTTCTACATCGTTGACCGCGCAGGCAACCACAGCAACACCGACAGCACAGGACTGATAATTGTGAACTGAAATAAGGGCTAAAGCCCGTTTCAAGTTTCTATGTTTCAGGTTCAAGGGTTCAAGGGTTCAAAGATTTGAAAATTTGATGATTTGATTATTTGATTATTTGAAAAACTGAATCAAATTTTTAATTATACATTATCCATTGTTAATTATTAATTGTCAATTGACCATTGTTAATTATATTTGCATTATGTTTCTCGAATGGCTAGAACATCATTTATTACCATGTCCGATAAAGCATTTTTTCGGCATTGAATGTCCGGGATGCGGAATGCAAAGGTCGATAATAGAACTGCTTAAGGGCAACCTGTGGGAAAGCATAACGCTTTATCCGCCGCTTATTCCACTTATAATACTGATGATTCTGCTCGCGATAAACATAAAAATCAATTCGGAAACAATGCTCAAAGTGCTGAAATATTTCTTTATACTAACAATATCAATAATTTTCATAAACTACATTTTAAAATTCGTATAAACATGGAAACATACAGAACCGAAACAAATGACTTTCAAAACCAGACACAAAAAAATGAATTTAATCTGCCTGTGCCTAATTCAAACGCAATACTAACATTGGGCATACTGTCCATCATAACATGCTGCTGTTGCAACGGAATTATTGGAATCA
>JBGUHW010000108.1:0-4515 GCA_045112395.1 Bacteroidales bacterium | reverse complement strand
AAACGCCACCGCCCATGTGAGCGATGATGAGGTTGAGGTCTTCGTAGGTCTTGCCGATTTCACGAGCGTAGAGCTTTGCCGTCATCTTCTGGTTGAGGCAGTGCCATATAACGCCTTCGCGTGTCGGGTCAAGGTCGAATTCGGGATGACCAGTGATTTTTGCGTATTCTGGACGTTCGTCAACAATACCAGGGTCGGCGATATATGCACATTCGAGACCGATTTCCTTTGCAATACTGTCGGAAATGAGAGCTCCGAGGTTGCAAGCATGCTTGCCCTGAATACCTGCGCGGCATTCCTGAAGCATAAGTTCATCAACGCGGTAGGTTCCCGATTCGCATGGACGGGTAAGACCACCACGACCAACTACTATTGCAATTTCATCGGTGCTAACGCCGTGCTTCTTAACCATGTCGAGGATAGCATTCTTGCGGTATTCGAACTGGTCGGCAACCTCTTTGTACTGCTGAATTTCCTCGATTGGGTGCTTGATGTTTTCGGTGAAGATTTCGGTTTCTCCCTCAAATATCGAAGCCTTGGTCGAAGTTGCGCCCGGATTGATTATTAAGCTTTTATTCTTCTTTAATTCCATATATCTTTTGTGTTAATGATTACTTATTTAGCTGCAAGTGCTGCAAGAGCGATTGAGTACATCTTCGACTTTGCAGAGTCGCCACGCGATGTGAGAACGCAAGGAACCTTAGCACCCATTACCATTGCGCCGAGGTTTCCGCCGCCAAACTTGGTTATGCTCTTGTAGAATACGTTTCCAGATTCGATGTTGGGGAATACGATGCAGTCGGCATCACCAGCAACAGCGCTTGTAAGTTTTTTGGTCTGTGCGCATTCCTTGTTGATAGAAACGTCGAGAGCCAAAGGACCGTCAACCAAAGCACCCTTAATCTGTCCGCGTTCAGCCATCTTCGAGATGATAGCAGCGTCAACGCATGCCTGCATTCCTGGAAGCATCTGCTCGGTAGCAGCAAGCATTGCAACCTTCGGAGTTTCGATCTGCAACGATTTTGCAACTTTGATTACATAATTGCAGATAGCAATCTTCTGGTTCAGGTCTGGAGCGGGGATAATAGCAACATCACCTGCTACCAACAGCTTGTGGTAAGATGGAATTTCGAAAACTGTAACATGCGAAAGAACAGCCTTTGGTCCGGGCATAAGTCCAGTTTCCTTGTTGAGGATAGCACGCATATACTTGTCGGTGCTGAGGAGACCCTTCATAAGAATGTCGCCTTCGCCCTTGTTGATGAGCGATACAGCAACGGCACCAGCCTTGTTTTCGTCAGCTTCCTGAACGATGCGGAACTTGCTAACGTCAAAATTGTGGCGAGCACAAACTTCCTTGATTGTGGCTTCGTCGCCTACCAATGTACCTTCAACTATGCCTTCCTGAATTGCATTGTAAACTGCTTCGATTGTGTGGTCGTCGTTTGCGTATGCAGCAACCAATCTCTTCTTTTCTCTTGTCTTGAGGACGGTTAGGACGTCATCTAATTTTTTAATATCCATAGGTTAAATTTTATTAATCCGTTAATTTTAAAGTGCGACTAAAATAATAATTTTTTGCGAAACTAATCAGCAGGATAATTTTTTTTTATCAAAATTTCGGTGCTTGTTTTTGTTGATAAAATATAACTTTAACAACCTTAATAAGTTCGCTGTTCAAGTTTTGCTTTAAAAGTGTTTAAGAACATTGTTTTGCTAAGTTATGTTTTTGTTGTGGTTTTGGCTTAGTGTTTATTGACAACTAGAAATGTATTGCTTATTTTTTGTGAGCACTTAATAGATGAAAAACTTATAAATGAACATGTTACCAGTTGTTATATATAATAATAGGGTATAGCGTTTTTTTTGTTTGGTAGTATCATGAAAATGTTATATATTGCGAGGTTTAAAATGGTTTTGTGATGAGAGTGTTTTGTAAAAAGACAAAATGGCTATTTATGTGCCTTATAGTCAGTGTGTTCATGGATTATACGGCATACTCTTCTGAGGTCGCTCCAAAGGGACGAGAAACACTTTTTGTCGAAGAAAAAGGGCAGAATGCAAATCCGGAATATCTGAAATTTTCGTGGAAAGGAAATCAGTTGTTTGCCTATTTCTGTACCGATAAGGTGACTTTTGTAACTCAGGAAGTCCATTATGTTGACAATGAGGCTTCGCTTGAAGCTCGCAGAAAGGGAAATGATAACGAGGCTTTGAAGCTTTCTGCAGTTACCTATTCATATCATTTCGATATGCGTTTCCTCAACTCAAGTTCAGATGTGAAAGTAATTGGTGTTGATGGTCAGGAAACAAAGTTCGATTATTATTTGGCTCATTGTCCCGATGGTGTTCTTAGTGCAATGTCGTATTCTAAAATCCTTTATTCCAACATATATCCTAATGTTGACCTTGAATTTTATTATGATGGAAGCAAACTGAAATACAATTTCATTGTGCGTAGAGGTGGCAATGTCGAGGATATTAAAATTGCATGGGATGGAGTTGAAAATCTGAAGTTGTCGGAAGCGGGTGTTACGTTTGATGCTGGAGAATTCAATTTTGTGGATATGCTACCGGTTTCGTCGTGCAATGATGCAAATGTTGAAACAAAATATATTGTAGAAGATAATATTGTTAAGTTTTCTGTTGATGATTACAATAGAGAAGGTACGCTTGTTATAGATCCAGGAATTATATGGACTAGCCATCTTGAGTACAACGGTTATGGAACATGGGGAGATATTGTGCATAATTCTAATGGAAGTATTTTCTATTATGCAGACTGGGAATGGAGTCCTACGGCAGCAGATGTTGGGAATTATCTTAATTCGGCATCATCTAACAATCACTATGGCACGGCAGGAGGGCACGACATAATTATTTCAAAGTTTAAACTATCTGGTGATTTATTATGGGTTTGCCAGTATGGTGGAGATGGTGCGGATGACATTGATGGCGCTGTTATGTACGATGAAATAAACGAAAGGCTATATGTTGCAGGTAGTACTGGTTCTTCTGGATTTCCTTTGCAGACACGTTCTGGAGCTTACAATTTGAGTTGGACTAATGCAACAAATGGTAGTTATACGTTTACAACAAGTGGAACACGCGGTTTCCTGTTAATGTTCAACTCTAGCAATGCGCGTCAGTGGGCAACACTTCTTGATAGAGGCATAAACCTTGAAACATACGATATGGCAGTTAATGCTAGCGGTTCTGTATACCTTATTGGCAAAATGGGTTCAGTTAGCTATCGTGATTATACACGATATGGTAGTCAGTTGGCTCAGATTCCGTCCGGCTCTGGGTATCAAGGAAATTTTGTGTATGGAAGTTCCGAATCGCAAACCTATTCTTATTCTTTTATAATTGAATTCGCATCTTCTGGTGCTATGTTGTGGTCAACATATTTGCCTGTTCAGACTTTGGCAACAGGAACATATGATTCTAATACTAGCGGTAGGGTTTGCGATATAGAAATTGGTACTGACGGGTCACTGTATATTGTAGGCGATGAATTGTGGAGCAGTAGCAACTATAGGTTTTCTACCGCACTGATTTCTGCAACATATACCAATCGTGGCCAGGACGATATGTTCTATATGAAGTTCAATTCGAGTAACCAGCCTGTTCCTGCTTGGGGTGGATATATTGGCGGTGCTGGATTCGACAAGATAAATGTTGGTGCAGCAAACGGCGATATAGAACTTGATTCGCAAAATCGTCTGTATGTGACAGGTCATACTTATAGTGCCGATTTCCCTCACGTAAGTCCACCAGATGTTTGTGGCTATTACAGAGGGACAATCAATGGCTCTGTGAGTAGCAATGTATCGGGTACTCAGAATGGATATATGTTCCGAATAAATACAAATGCGAATGGGACCAGTTCTATAGATTATTCCACATATTTTGGTGGTAATGGCTACACCGCTATGAAGCGAATATATAAGGATCCATCGGACAACCTGTGGCTTTGTGGAGAGGCTAATGCAACGGCAATGACATCTATTTCTGTGGCCGGTTATTATAATAATGCCTATTCGGGTTTAAATGGCAATACCTTTTTCGCTCAACTTTCGCAGTACAACGAGTTGATTTGGTTGAGTTACTATGCAGGAACTTCTTATGGCGGTTTTGAAACTTATAGCCCGAGCGATAACCAGATTTATCTGTATTATGCAGGTCAAAGCCAGAATCATACTAATATAGGAGGAGGATACCAGTATTCTACTAGCAGTACTTGTACTAGGGCAATGGTAATAGAGAATACAGTTGTAAATGGTGTTTTGAATATGGTTTCTGCTGCAGGTACCAGCATTTGTAGGGGAGATGGCACTACCATTGATGCTGGTGCGGGATTCGCTTCGTATTCTTGGTCAACAGGAGTTCATACGCAAAGTATTTCTGTAAGTCCAACAACAAATACCACATATAGGGTTACTGCTACCACTGCAAGCGGTTGCGAGGTGACTGCAAGTATTGATATATCGGTCATTGTTTGCTGTGAAGAAC
>JBGUHW010000107.1:0-3464 GCA_045112395.1 Bacteroidales bacterium | reverse complement strand
ACACACCGCCACAATATTCATCATCAATATATTTTTTCACCTGTGCATCATCACGACTTAACCACTGGTATGGAGCATTGTAGCCCTTGTTATACCCACCAAACGAAAGTTTGTCGAGCAGACTTGCCTTCGACCTGCGCCCCTCTAACGCACAAGCCAAACTAGCAACAAACCTTCCAAAACGCAAAACTGGTGTCGGATTAGTTCCTGTCCCGCTTATTATTACTCCCGAAAGTTCTGTGCTATACCTTGTTATGAAAGTTCTTGCAAGAAACGATCCCATGCTATGTCCCATGATAAAATATGGTATTGATGGAAACTCTGCAGTTGCAATATCCTTAAGTTGCTTCAAGTCGGAAACAATACGCCACCACTCATCGCGATGCGGCCACACTCCATAATCACGAGGTTCGGCAATCGATTTTCCATGTCCCCTATGGTCGTTTATATACACCGCTATACCATTGTCGGTCAAATATTTTGCAAAATCAGCATAACGAGCCGAATGTTCAGCCATACCATGAAATATCTGCAAAATTGCCTTAGGCTTTGCATCGGGAAGAAAAACGCGATAGAAAATATTTAATCCGTCTGCCGACTTAAAAGTATATTCTGAAGTTCTCATATCACAAAATCATTAACAAGGTGGCACAAAGGTAATTAAAGTTTTCAAACGGACAAGCGTTTTCACATTTTTTTTGCAAGATGCATTCGCTACAACAGTAATGACGCACCAAAAGCTACGACATAAACAACATCCAGCAGAACAAACCTGAACAAGCATTTGTTGTACTTTTTTCCTTCAGCCTTAACCAACAACACATACAAAAGAACATCTGGAACTAATAAAATCAGCAGCCACAATGTTCCAAATCCAAGCACTGCAAAAGCAACCGATGCCAAAAGTATTGTTGCAACGCCAACCAGAGCTGCAATCCTACCGAAACGAACCGGAAATGTACGCTTACCTACTGCCCTATCCTCTTCTATGTCACGAATATTGTTTGACGCAAGTACACACACGGCAATACAACCGCAAGCACAACCTGCATAGAACGCTGCAAGCGAAAATTCTGCCACCTGCAAATAAACCGTCCCAGCCGATGCTACTGGACCATAAAACAGGAAACAAACAATGTCGGCGACACCAAGATACGCGAGCGAAAAGCGCGTTGCAGTGTATAGCCATGCAAAAAGAGCCGACAGTACACCGATGAGCAGAATCACCCATCCGCCTACCCACACAAGATATGCGCCAAGGAGCAATGCCACCGACAAAGCAATTATGCAGGCCGTACGCATCTGCCGTTCATTCACAATGCCTTCGGCCAAAGGTCTCTGCGGACCAGAACGTCCTGCCTTATCGCAACCGCGCACAAAATCGTAGTAGTCGTTGACAAGGTTGGAAAACACCTGCAACGACATTGCGCATAGCAATGTCGCCACAGCGACAAGAATATTAGGGACATATCCCAGCACCAGCAATCCAGCCAATACAGGACTTGCCGAAATAAACAGCGAATAAGGGCGGCAAACGCCATACCATAATTTTATCTTTTGCATGCCGAATAAAGTGTTGAAATTCCAAATGTTTGCGACTTGAACCTTGTTTCTGAAAAACCATTTCTTTCAAGAATCGCCAAGAAATCGTTTCCTTTCGCAAAGTTTTTTACGCTATTGACAAAATACGCAAATGCCTCATCGTTGTCGGTAAGTTTACGACCTATTTTTGGCACAATCCGCGTAAAATAAAAATCATAGAAAAACCGAACAAAACGACTTTGCGGATAGGTAAATTCAAGAATCCTAAGTTGTCCGCCCTGCTTTAACACGCGATACATTTCGGAAAGACAAAGGTCAAGCTCTATAAAATTTCTTACCCCATAGCCGCAAGTCACCGCATCGAATGAATTGTCTGGGAAAGGAAGTTTTGCACAATCTGCCGCAATCAGTTCTATTGCAACTTCAAGTCCACATTTGCGAACTTTTTCGCGTCCTACATTTAACATTCCCTCCGAAATATCGATTCCTACCACCTTTTTTGCCTTGCCTCGCTTAACCGCACCAATGCAAAGGTCCGCCGTTCCTGCCGCTACATCAAGGATTGTTTCGCATTTTGGCAATGACTTTATAGCTTTTCGTCGCCAAATACGGTCAATGCCCATAGATGCCGTATGATTAAACCTATCGTAACGATTTGATATACTGTCGAAAAGCGCGCCAATGCCTTCCATTGCAATACTATTTTAGAAGAACTTTGCCCTCTTTATCAGGTAAGGCTTCAACACCTCATCGACAGGCTTATTAATGTCCGCCTCCACGAAATCTATTCCAAACAGACCACACTTGTATTTCAGTTCGGATGTCAAAGCGGTAATCTTTTTCACATAACCATCACGAACCTCAGCAGGATTAAGCATCATGGTTGTACCAGTCTCCAAATCCACGAACTTGTACGGTCGATTTGCAAAGGCGAACTCCTCCTCCATTTTCTTGTCAACCACATGGAAAATTATAACCTCATGCTTGCTGTACTTCAAGTGCTGCAATGCCGAAAACAGAGCCTCTGTGTCGCCGTCAATGAACATATCACTGAAAAGTATCACCAGCGAGCGCTTGTGAATCATCTCGGCAATCTTGTGCAAGGTTCCTGCCGTGTCGGTACGCTGCTGCAACTGTATGCTTTCGGGATTCAGGAACTTGCGCATTTCGTTGTACATTATCGACAGATGCACCTGTGAAGACTTTGCATCAAGATGAAACTTCACATCGTCATCGAAAAGTGTAAGTCCTACAGCATCGCGCTGTCTGTGAAGCAGGTACACCAACGAAGCCGCCGCATATATGGAAAACTGCAACTTGTTCATACGCTTTTCCTTGTACGGGAACAGCATCGATGATGACACATCTATTATTATCTGTCCGCGCAGGTTGGTCTCCTCCTCGTAGCGCTTCACGAACAGCTTGTCGGTACGGGCGTAGAGTTTCCAGTCGATATGCTTGGTACTTTCGCCCTTGTTGTAGAGCCTATGCTCAGCAAATTCGACTGAAAATCCGTGAAACGGACTCTTGTGCAAACCCGTAATAAACCCTTCAACAACCTGACTTGCAAGAAATTCCAAGTTGTCGTACTGCGGGAACAATTCAAGATTTACATCCTTTGAGTCCATAAGCGTAATTTTCGGGGAACAAAAATAACAAAAAAAATGAATGTTCAAGCACATCTATTTTCTAAGCATTACCATATTTCAAATTTTTGGCAATTTATTTGGTTTTTGACAATAATTTGTATCTTTGCACTCGAAAAAAATGGCACAAATGCCAAAAATATCTAACGCAATGTATGCTCGAAAAAACTATTTGAAACAATTGGAAGACAGTGAAGGAAACGGCCTTATAAAGGTCATTACCGGTATTCGCCGTGCAGGGAAATCGGTACTGCTTTCAGATTTGTTTCACAAACA
>JBGUHW010000106.1:0-2947 GCA_045112395.1 Bacteroidales bacterium | reverse complement strand
ATAATCAATCCGGCAATGGATTTTTGTAGTACTTCATTTATGTTTTTCCTGTCGAGATACCCAAGAAAATCAACTTTTTCCCAGCCTTTTTTGTTTTTCATTTCATCAATTAGTGATTCTGGGGAAAATTTTCCTGCCAAAAACAATTTTGACGAGGTGGCACCTATTGCGGCAACCATTTCGTGTATTCCACGAGTATAAAACAATCCGCCTACATAGCATACTGCGTTTTCCTTGTTTTCCCACGATGGATTGAATGTTATGTCGTCGAGGTCTGGGTAGTTGTTTATGTTTTTAACAGGAGCATTGGTAACTTTTTTGAAACGCTCCTCAATGTGAGGAGTTGCAGCCACAACTGCGCTAAGCCTTCTGACTTTTCTGTTTTCCATTCGTTCCGACATTCTCGACACTGTTTTGCGTAGAAACTTAGGAATCCAAGACTTTGTAAGTATCTGGCGTGGAAGATCTTCATGACTGTCGTATATAACTGTCTTTCCTTTTCTGGCAAGTTTTACGCCTGTAGTCAGCAGTTCTGAATCGTGAAAGTGGTATATGTCGGCATCGATTTCAATGGCTTTCTTTAATGCTTTGCGAGGAAACTTCAATATCCTTTGTAATCTTCCATTAGGTTTGCCGACATCGAAAATATTTATTCCGTCAATATTTTCATTGCCTTTGCCATCGGCTACGATAAGGTTTACTTCATCATACCTTTTCGCAAGCGACTTGCATTCTTTGATGAATATTCTTACATCATATCGTGGATGGACGGTGGTTAAGTGGCAAATTTTTGTCATGGTCAGTATCTTTCAAAAAAAACATCAGTATCAGAATGAAGAAAAGTCCTCCGTGCGTCAACATGCTGGTTAGCAGTGCGCTGTTAAGGAAAAGCATAACAAAGGCAATCACAATTCCGAAATATGCCTTGTCGATTTTCAAAGTTTCAATAAACTTTATTATGATTGCCGTAACCATAATAAATAGAATAGAACCTATATGTCCGAAGTTCATGAATCCGTCGGCAATAATTCCGGTGTTGCAACTTGTTCCTGGCTTGCCGTACATGTAGTCGCCCATAAGGAATGCAGGATCAAGAGAATACGGATAGTCAACAAAACTGCTGAAAATGCTGTGTGACAGATATATCGGGTTGCCTTCGTAGAAGTCGAAGCAATAGTTGCATATTTGTACAGGCAGGAAGAAAAGCCGTCTGACAAAAATTGATTCGGCTAGGATATTGTCGGTTAATGCACTTATTGCAATTGATAAAAATATCAATATTAATATTCCGGATAATATAAGTCCTGCTTTTGCCTTATAGTTGTCGAAAAAGTAAAAGGCAATTATCAAGAATATTGATAGGAAAAGAGCTTTGTGCGGATTTACGGCAAACAAATACAGCATTATGATGATTCCAATTATGCTTATCCATATCTTGCGATTCTTGATTCCAAGAATAATTACCAAAGGAAGCATAACCTTTGCTAATGGTCCAGCAAGGTATGATGTAAAGAAGTTGCCTGCCGATTTTGCTGCTGCTCTGGCTTCATAAAGTTCCGAGCCAAATGAAAAAGATTTTGTGTTTATGTTGAACTTGTATGTCAAGACAAACGGAATCAGCATTATGATTGACAATAGTAGGAGAGTCGGCAATTTGTGCTTGTCGCGTACTGTCTTTATATTGAAATTCGGGATTACAATATATTTGCTTGTTAAAGCAAAGACAAATAATATGGAGTATAGCGGTGCATATATTGTGCAGTTGCCAAACTGGTACAGTATTATTGCTGGAATGGCAAATGTGATTGATACAAAGACGCTTATGGCATACGAGAATTCGGATACTTTTTTGTTAATGAAAAGTCGTAGCATTAGGACAAATAGCATTACGAATCCAACATTTATAGTTGTCGGAGAGAATGAAAGCACGAAGTTGTTGGCTGTGAAAAGCGGTGCTACGAAACTAAAATATTCGTAGGTCATCACAATGTAGAAGCACACGAACATCAGCAGATGTGAAATACTATTTGATATTAACTTGGCTTTCATTTTTCTGTCCGTTTGTCGTATTTGCGTGTGCAGTTGATAATCAGTATGAAATATATAGTGTAGGCTAAAATATTAATGCTCGTGTATATTGCTAGAAAATGTGTTATCGGCAGGAACTTTATCCATATCAATGAGAGTACGGCGCCGAAATAGCAAATCTGCCAAACTGCGAGAACTTTCAGTTTTTCAAGTACGGTAAAGCTTATGCTTAATGGGGAAACTATGAATTGTACGGCGAAGGCTGGTGCTAGTATTGCCGAGTATTTGCCTGACAATGACCATATATCGGAAAAAAAGAATGAAAATATCCATTCTCCCCAGATCATTATTACAATCATAAATGGTAGTATGCCGATGGTCAAGTACATGGCTGTCTTCAGTATGCTCGGCGATAGTTTTGCATTGCTTTTTACCTTGTCGCTAAGTTCCTTAAGCAAGACTTGAGATAGTGATGCGGTTATGAATGATATTGGAACTATTAGCATTTGTCTGCTTAGATCGAAGTAGCCTGCTGTGTCTGAACTATAGAACTTGTTTATGAAGAACACAGGAAGTAGCATGCTTGCAGTGTTTAGCACAGCTGGTATTGTCTGGTATTTGGGAAACGATGAATATCTTTTTAACGATGCCTTTATTTTGCGCCACGACAAGTTTCCGAATGTAAATCCTTTTCTTTTTGCTTGGTATAATCCTGATGCTATGTTGGTGGTGTTTCCAATTATGTCGCCGACAAATAATCCGCTTGCTGATTTTAATACACCAAATCCTGTCTGTACAATTCCTTCGGAGAGTCGGCGGAAAACTTTGTTTATAGAGATTGCCTTGAATGCTGAATTGCGAGTCAGCCAGTAGTTTAAAAATTGGTATGTGGAGAATAGGAATGTTGACAGTGGTAGAA
>JBGUHW010000105.1:0-10351 GCA_045112395.1 Bacteroidales bacterium | reverse complement strand
ACTTTCCGTGTTGACCAGGCGTTTGATGCCTACCAGCGTTTCGGTTTCACCGAATGCCAGTTGTTCCGTGAAGCAACTGATGAAATGTACGCTACTTTAATATCCAATCTGCAAGCTGGTTATCCTGCACATTTGGCCGTTGAAAATCCCGAGGGTACGGTCGGACACAACGTCGTTGTCGATGGCTACCGCGAATCGGACGGCAAGTTCCATGTCAATTTCGGTTACGGAGGTTCGTTGGATGATTGGTACAACATTCCCGATGAAAACTTTTACTACGGAATGACCAAGATTGAAGGCATTATCGTAAATATAATTCCAACGCAAGATCCAGTGTCAGTGCTCGAATCTACAAACCAATCATTGGAAGTTTATCCTAATCCGGTTTCCGATGTCCTCTATCTGAATAACCTTTCGTGCGGACAGGTCGATTATTCCATTTTCAATGTTTTGGGCCAGGAAGTTATGAATGGAATTTCGTGCGGAACAATTTCGGTTGCAGATTTGGAAAAAGGTGTCTATTTCTTGCAAATAGAAGGTGAAAATTTACGTGAGACGGTAAAATTTGTTGTAGAATAAAAGCATATAGATAAAATAAAAACGCCACAGGGTCAAGAAAAACCTTGTGGCGTTTTTTATGGGTAAGTCTTATTTTGCTGGTTCCCACTTGCAGCGGACTGGCGACACTATTGCACCTTCCTTTTTCAGTTCGGCGAATGCCTTGTCAACATCCTTGCGGTCGATACCTGTAATTTCGGCAATCTTGCCTGCATTTACGGGAGCACCAAACTCGCGCATAGCCTTTAATACTTGTTCTTTCATCGTGATAACATTTTGGTTATTAATAAATTCTACTGCTTAATCATAGCTTCCACATCTGCATCCATATCTTCAGGAGTTGCCACTGGCGGGAAACGCTTGATAACCGTACCATCCTTCGAAATCAAGAACTTGGTAAAATTCCAGCGGACATCGCCTTCGCCACGACCTTCCGACTTACTCAGACTGTCAACCAACGCCATTGTGGCCTTGTTCTTCAAACCTTTCACTTCCTCGGTTGGAACTTGCTTTGTAAGGTATGTGAAGATAGGGTGCGCGTTTTCACCGAAGACATCAATCTTCTTCATCAGAGGGAAGGTTACGCCGTGGTTTATACGGCAGAATTCTGCAATTTCCTCATCGCTGCCCGGTTCCTGATGCTTGAACTGGTCGCAAGGGAAGCCGAGAATGACGAATCCCTGGTCCTTATACTTCTGGTAAAGCGCTTCCAATCCGTCGTACTGAGGGGTGAAACCGCACTTCGATGCCGTATTTACTATCATCAGCACATTGCCGCGATACTGGGACATTTCTACTTCTACGCCTTTGTTGTTAAGGGCTTTGTAATCGTAAATCGTTGCCATTTTTTTCTGTTTTAAGTATATGCTGTGCAGAGGCACTCGTCGATGCCGTTAGGTTATTTGGCGGGTTCCCATTTGCAGCGAACTGGCGACACAATAGCGCCATCCTTCTTCAGTTCTGCAAAGGCTTTGTCCACCTCCTTGCGGTCGATACCTGTGATTTCTGCGATTTTGCCTGCGTTGACGGGAGCACCGAACTCACGCATGGCTTGTAATACTTTCTCTTTCATCGTTGTAATGTTTTGCTTTGGATGATTACATTATTTCAATGAGGAAATTCTCATAACCGAGTTTGTCAATGTAGTTGAGATATTGTCTTTCCCAATCCATGTGATCTTTCTCGCCGTCAATCCATTTGTAAATGAGTTTCTGAGTTACATAGTCATCGGCAAAGGCTTGTGCCAATTCACTAAGTTGCTGTATTGCATCTGGCTGATAATCCGATTCAATCTGTTGCTTCGGGTCATCGTAGAACGGAAATTCCATTGTTTTCATCAACTCCTGCAACTCGGCGGGCTTGCAACCAAGTTCTACCAGACGGTTCAGTACTTCTTCTGCTTCGTCCCACTCTTCTTCTGCTTCCTCTTTCCACTTGTCGGCCAACTTGTTCCAGCCATTCAGACGGTCGTATGCCGAGAATGCGAAATGTTGCTTGCTGTTTCCAAACCACGCAGCTCCTAACAGAGCAAATCCTTTTAATGCTTCTTCTTTAGTCATAGTTATTTTTTTAGGTGTTTAACGATTAAATTTTATTCACAAAACAAAGCTTTTTCTTGCCAATCATTTCATAACATTTCGACACAAAAACCGACTGAAACGAAACAAATTCAATTTAGTGTTGTATATTTGCACCGCAAAACCATATTGATTATGTACAGCTTGAAGGAATTTTGGCAACTGAGAAACATGCCCGTGCCCGAGGGTGAGTGGGACGGGAACATCATTTGCATAGAGACTAACGTGGAGTGGACATTCGGTACGAACGAGACGCACGGTTTCTTGTCGTGCTACACTTTTACGATAGTTACGTGCGGTTGGATTACTATATTATATAATAACTGCGAACTGACACTACACGAAGGCGATCTTTACACCTATTCGCCAGGCTTCGAGGTCACCGTCCTCTCTTCCTCCAGCGACTACAGCGGCATCTGCCTCCTTGCCTCAGATGAATACACCTTTGAGTTGCCCATTGTCCGCGATGCCGTCCGCACCATCTATTTCTCTGTAATGCAACTCGGCCAGCCCTGTCTGCACCTCAATTCAGATGACAGCCGTCATTTGCAGGAACTTATGCAGTTGGCAATTTATTACCTCCAGTCGAATTATCCTCGGCGCTTCGAGAGTTTGCGTTTGCTTTACAGCCTTTTTCTCACCGACTTAACGGCTATGCAGGAACATAGTATTGAGCGGCACCGTTTCTCCAATCGTCAGGAAGAATTGTTTTTGGGGTTCCAAAGGCTTGTTACGCAACACTTTGCCGAGCATCACGACATTGGTTTTTATGCCGACAGACTCTACATCACTACCACCTACCTTTCGCGCATTGTGCGTGAAGTGTCGGGAGGGCGTACTGTGATGGACTTTATCAACCGCCTATTGCTGATGGAAGCCGTCTTTTTGCTTCGCCAGACTTCGCTCTCCGTTGCCCAGATTGCCGACCGCCTTCATTTCGCCGATACTACAACCTTCGCCCGTTTTTTCACAAGGCAGAAAGGCGTGTCACCAAAAGAGTTTCGGAAAGGAAATGAAAAAATCCAAGGAAATAATTTTGTTAAAATCGAAAAAATCCAAGGAAATAATTTGCCAAAAAATGAAAAAATCCAAGGTAATAATTCTTTCTGTCTTCGTGCGGGTGCTAAAAAAACAAGCCATTAAAGCAAAAATCCGCCACAAAGGTCACGAAATTCCTTGTGGCGATTCATTTTTATCCAACGATTTTCAGTCCCACAATAGAAAGTATCAATTTACTTTGTTCACCAATTCTATCGCTTGCTTGCCCGTAAGATGGTCGACGTCCATGCGGAGGACGAGGACACGGATTAGGTTCTTTTACCTTATTCTTCGTCAATCCGCTCCACTTTGAAAATCACAGGCCTTGTGCCGTCTGAGCAGCAGCATATCATTTCGTTCTCGTGCTTCATCCAGTCTTTCATAATGGAGCCGCCCTGTAAACCTGTGTATATGTATCGGCTAATGGCATCCCATGCCTCCGAACAATGGGGCATCTTCGGTCCTCCGGCAACTGTGTCAGGATTGGCGACAGTCTTTGTCAATGTGTTTAGGCCACCGTGCCAGAAGTGGTCGTTGGCTTCGTCTCTTTCAAAAATGAACTCGTCACCTACATTATAGCACGGACACATGCCCGAATTAGGATTGGCGCAATATTGTTGCTGCAACTCGGGGTATAGCTTTTTGTCGATGACAGTTACTTTGACTTTGTGCTTCATACTACTTCGTTGAATTGATTTGCAAAAGTACATTTTTTTTCTCAAACTGAAACAAATCCGCCACAAAGACATAAACCCTTTTGGCGGTCAATCTTGTTGCATGATGATTTAGTTTCCTGTTGCCATCCGCTTTCCAGCATCGTGGGCTTTCTGCAAATCCCCTTCCCAGTGCTCGTCTCTCCATTTCTTCTTGGCATCAGCGGTTCCTTCACTGAAATCATAACGGCTGTAATCGTTTACCTGCGTGGTGTTGTTTGCTTCGATAATTTCAACATCGCATCCTAGTGCAGAACCGAGAAGTGCTTCAGGTTGTCCCAATGCTCCTTTGTGCATTTGCTCGCTGTAGGCAGGACCGGCGTTCATTGTGTAAATCATTGTCACAGGCATCTTTTTCGGTGCATCGATAGTTCCTTGGCTGTAGCTGAGCCACGGGAAAGTCAGCCTTTCGATGAAGGCACGGGTCATTGCTGTAACTTCTCCGTAGTAGATGGGCGATGCAATTACAAGTCCGTCGGCATTTGTACATTCTGCAAGAATGTCGGTAAGTCCGTCTTTCCATTGGCAGCTTGGTACGCGCTTGTCCTTCAGCTGGCAAGCCATGCACGAGCGGCAACCTTTGTATTCGAGGTCGTATAGGCGAACAACCTTTGCATTTGCGCCACCTTCACGAACTCCTTCGGCAAATGCATCAACCATTGCGGCGGTGTTCATATTCTTGCGTTGTCCGCCATCAATAATCATTATTTTCTTCATATTTGAATCTGTTTCGGGGTTTGTTGATTCTTTTTCGGTAAATTCTGTTGCTTTTTCTGCTTCGGACTGCGCCTTTTCCTTATGTCCGCATCCTGTTGCCATTGTGCAGATAATCATAAGTGCTAAAATGTGTTTTCTCATTTTGATTGAGTATTTGATTGAATTGTGCAAAGATAGTGTTTTTTCCAATCTTGCTACAGAAACATTGTCATATATAATGGAAGGTACAAAATTCCATCAGAATGCTCTACATTGCTTGTACACAATACAATAGCTTCGTTTATTGTGTTGTATGTATTTATGGCGGCATCCAAAGAAGCGTGTTTCTTGTAGTCATTTCCTGATTTTACTTCAATTATATTTATTTTGCTTCCTTGTGGATATATGAAGTCTAGTTCCTGTCTGCTTTTCTTATCATAGTAATTCAATGGTATATTATGTTTCGAAAATTCCGTTGCCACATAATTTTCAGCAAGCGCACCTTCGTTTATGCTTAAATTCCTTGTACTAGCAGGGCCTTTTTATGTGTCTCATTTTTCCAATTTGCTAACTTGTTTATAATCTTTCGTTTAAGCATAATTTTGCAACTTTTTGCAGGTTTTATGAGTGCAAATTTACAACTTTTTGCAAGAAAAATGATAGTGAATTTACAACTTTTTGCAAGAAATTTCAGAATTGGTATGCTTATCTCTGCACTGCGGAGACAATTCTAATGAAATAGAAAATTAGTATGGAATATCGTAGAAGTTTGCAGCCGGAAGGGTAAAAAATCCATCGCAAAGGTCACGAAAAACCTTGCGATGAATAGATTTTGTTGTCGGTTTTATGCTTCCTCAATAGCTTCCACAGGGCAGCCACCCTTTGCTTCGGCGGCAGCGGCTAGAACCGTTTCTGGCACTTCGCCTTCGATGGCTGCTGCCACATTACCATTCATTTGGAACACTTCGGGACATGTGGATTCGCAAAGTCCACAACCGATGCAATTGCCATTCACTTTGTACTTCATAATTCGCTCCTTTCTTTATTGGTTTGTATGATTTGTTATTATTTCGTTTAGCCGTCCGATGAGTTTGTCAATCTCCATACCCGACTTTTTGCTCATCTCCGCAATATTGGCTTTGCCCATCATAAGTTTTCCGACAGGCGAGTTCAACATCTTGAACTTCGGGTTGATTTGCGGTAGCATTTCCTTCAGCCACGGGTATTCCGCTATAAGGTCGGTTAATTTGGTATCTTTTGTAATTGCCATGATTCTCAATTTTTTAACTTTCAACTTTGAATTTTAAACTACCTTAACCTCTGGGTGTTTCTCTCCGAATTTCTCTTTCAGAACCTCTGCGATTTCCTCGCGTGTGTTGCCTTTCTTCTCCATCTGCTTGATGGTTTTGTATGCTTGGAACAATGCCGAAGGACCAATCTCCGAACTGAAGTAGCCGATGCCCTGATTCCACGCAAGCAGTTCAAATACATCGTCCAATGCGGCTGAGTCGAGTCCGTGGATATAGGCCTTCACCAATTCACGCGTAGCCTGGCGCATACGACCTGCTCCGACAGCATTGGTCAGTGAGAGAAGTAGTCTCATCTCGTATGGCAAATAGCGGTGCTCGTCATTCCATGTTAAGTCCCAGAAATTCACAGCGATGTTGCCAAGTTTTTCGTCAATCATAGGCATGTGGGTAAGTGGGGCAGGACGCATCGGGATGTCTTTCTCCAGTTGCTTTACCTCGGTGCGGTAGAAATAGGCGTGATACTCCGTTTCGGTTACCTTTTCGGTGTGACGTTCGAAGCCAAGTCCATCCATCACTTCGTAAAGAGGTAGCGGGTCGAAGTTCTGCACGATTTCCATGCCTTCGCCAACAGCCATCTTCATAGCTTGCATCTTTATACCCGGGAAAAAGTTCCCCTGAACACCGCGTACGTCAATCTTCTTGAAACCTGCGGTCTTGTCTTTCCAATCATTGTAGCTCATAACAGTTTCCTTTCTTTTTGATTTGACGATACAAAAATACGGTTGTTGTAAAAGCTGAAGCGTAACATTTGTTACCCGACGCATTTTTTTTGTTATTTTTGCAAAAAAAATATTGGTATGGAAGAACTGAAACGAATCAAACTTTTTGCTGATTGCAGCGATGAGGCTTTGGAACACCTGCTGAACCAGCCTTGCCGTCGTCAGGAGTACCTTGCCGGAAGACGTATGCTCAACCCTGGCGACCCTTGTCGCTCCCTAATGGCTCTAGTTGAGGGACAGGCCGAGGCAAGAATGACGGGAGAGGAAGGACGTGAAGTGCTTGTGGACAGGCTGAAAGCCCCGATGCTATTGGCTCCGGCGTTTCTTTTCGCTACACCAAATATTGTTCCTGTTGAGGTCAATGCTCTGACAGATTGCGTAGTGTGGCACTTCAACCGCGAAGCATTCTTCGAGTTTATGCAACATGAATCCTCTGTTCTTCGCGCCTTTTTGGAAGTACTCTCCCAGCGAGGTCATTTCTTGAGCAAAAAGATGCGTACTTTTGCCGTAAACAGCCTACGCAATCGTGTTGTCGAGTTTCTTGAAACGAACAATAGCATCACTTCTGTGGCCGATGTTGCACAACAATTAGGTGCAACAAGACCCTCGCTCAGCCGTGTCCTTTCGGATATGCTAGACGAAGGTCTTGTGGTTAAGGATGATAAAGGCTACAGAAAACCTTAAATTCCAAACATCTTCATATCATCTTCTATAGTGCTAATTCCACCGATGCCGAAGTTGCTAACCAGCACGTTGGCGACATTAGGCGAGAGGAATGCTGGCAATGTCGGACCGAGGTGTATGTTCTTCACGCCAAGGCTGAGCAGTGCAAGCAGCACGATGACGGCTTTCTGTTCGTACCACGCGATGTTATAGGCGATAGGCAGTTGGTTTACATCATCCAAGCCGAATACTTCTTTCAGTTTCAAGGCAATGAGAGCCAATGAATAGCTGTCGTTGCACTGACCTGCGTCAAGCACGCGCGGGATACCACCGATGTCGCCCAAGGCGAGCTTGTTGTATTTGTATTTTGCGCAACCAGCCGTGAGGATGACGCAATCCTTTGGCAAAGCCTTGGCAAATTCGGTGTAGTATTCGCGGCTCTTCATACGACCGTCGCAACCCGCCATTACCACAAACTTGCGGATGGCTCCGCTCTTTACAGCAGCCACAACCTTGTCGGCTAGTGCAAACACCTGCCCGTGAGCAAATCCACCCACTATCTTGCCCGTTTCAATTTCCTTCGGAGCTTGGCAAGTCTTGGCTAATGCAATGATTTCGCTGAAGTCCTTCTTTCCGTTTTCGTCTGCTGGGATGTGCTTCCAACCAGGGAAACCAGTGCTGTTGGTGGTGAAAACGCGGTCTTTGTATGTTGCATTTGCCGTAGGCGGAACGATGCAGTTGGTGGTGAACAAGATAGGACCGTTGAAGGCTTCAAACTCCTCGCGTTGCTTCCACCAAGCGTTGCCGTAGTTGCCTTTAAGATGGCTGTATTGCTTTAGTTTAGGATAGTAATGTGCAGGGAGCATTTCGCTGTGAGTGTAGATGTCGATGCCGGCATCCTTGCTCTGTTCAAGCAGTTGCTCTATATCGTTGAGGTCGTGACCGCTGATCAGAATGCCTGGGCGATTTCCTGCACCTATGTTTACTTCGGTGATTTCGGGATTGCCGAAAGCTGTCGTGTTGGCTTTGTCCAACAATGCCATTGCCTTCACGCCCCATTCGCCTGTCTTCAGTGCCAAAGCGGTAAGTTCGTTGGCATCGTTGCAGGTGACGAGTTGTCCGAGGCTTTGCAGTATAAACTCGTTGATGTCGCTATCTACCTGACCGAGGCGGGCGGCGTGTTCCAAGTATGCAGCCATACCTTTCAATCCGTACATGGTAAGTTCTTTCAGCGAGCGGATGTCCTCGTTGCTTTCGGCAAGAATGCCTACGGTTTGTGCTTTCTCATCGTATTGCTCACGAGTGCTTTCCCAATCCAAAACATCGAGTTTCGGCAGTTCAATACCTTTTCTGTTTATCACACGGTCTTTAAAAGTATCGCGGATTTCCAAGCCCTTGTTGATACGGGCGTAGATGCTTTCTGCGTCGAAATTGGCATTGGTGATGGTGCAGAACAGAGCATCGTTAACAAAGGCATGGATGCTTTTGCGGAAATCGCAGTAATCGCTGCCGCATACGTGCTGGTGGTGGTTGGCGATAACACCGAGTCCTTTAAGCGTATAGATGAGTAAATCTTGTGCATGAGCAACTTGCGGGGTCTTTCCGCACACACCTGAAATCTTGCAGCCTGCGCATCCGGCAGTTTCTTGACATTGGAAACAAAACATTTTTTCGTTCATGACATATAAGTTTTGAGTTAATATTGAATTCTTGCTGCAAAACTACAGGTGCAAAACAAGGTAAAGCGTAACAAATGTTACAGGGGGGAATTTTTTTGAAAAAAACGTCGCAAAGGTTACGAAAAACCGTGTCTTCATTATTCTTTTGTAAATATGTAAACTGCCACTGTCGGCAGAATGACCAAAAGCAATAGTCCAATCTCTACAAGCGCGTACGAACCGAAATAATCAACCAATGTCTGGAATTTCAGAACTACATCAACCAGAATGACCAAAAATGCAAACCAGCAGATAAAGAATATTGCCGTGTATTTTATTTTACGCTTCTTTAGTTTCATTTGAATGTAGAATTTTGGGGCAAAGATACTTTTTTCTGCAGACGAAACCGAAAATGGTATGTATTGTCTTATTCCACCTTTGTAATCTTGAAGATATTAATTACATCAGCATCGGGACAGCATACGCAAATGGAATTGTCGCTCATGCGTGGCAGCGTACCGCCATAGCGAAGAATGTCAATGTACGGAAACAGCACATGCATAGCCATTGGACAAATCTCACCGCGCTGGGTGTCAAAGTCCCAGATGTCACCGATTTTGTGTCCGCGATGACAGTTGCACGAACCTTTTTTGTCAACAAGTTCAATTTGTATCTTGGGTTTCATAAGCTTTCTGTTTTTGAATAGTCTTTCCATAATCTTTCTTCGGCAACTTTGACCTCACCAACTTATACGAAGCAGTTATCTGTTCTTTCACAAAATCATCGCTTAATTCGTTTAGGTACAAGTCGTTCCAGTGCGTTTTGTTCATGTGGTAGGCTGGACGCACACCAGAATATCGGTCTCGCAGTTCCAGACCTGTTTCGGGTGGCAGTTTTACGGCTACTCGCGGTTCTGGTACATCGAGTTGCATAAGCATAAACCACTTGCCACCAATGCGCCACGAAATCCACTCTTCGGCAAACAACTCCTCGGTAACCTCGGGACTGATACTCAATGCAAATGCTCTTACTTCTTCGATGTTCATTGCTTTTGGGCTTTGATTAGTTCTATTGATTCCTTACCACTGATATGCTCGATGTCCAGTTGCAGAATATGGAGATGACTGAACCCCTTGTCGATTTCGTGCTGTAGTCCTGCATTGTCGTTTGGATTGTAACGCTCGCCTAACGACCGCAGGGCGGCAAGTTTCTCTGTTTCATCCTCGATTATATGTATTCTGCCAAACGCAATCACGCTGCGGAAGTATGTGGTATATTCCTCGTTGTGGATTTCGTCTTGGGCAATGATTGTAAACGAGCATTTTTCCTCGGTGCCGATTGCATCAATTTTGTGTCCTGTAGTTGCCGAGTGGAAAAATATTTTGCCATCGTGATAGACATAACTCATTGGTACTCCGT
>JBGUHW010000104.1:0-2227 GCA_045112395.1 Bacteroidales bacterium | reverse complement strand
GACCTGAAGCTGCACGCCCTTGAGAAGAACTACAGCAATCTGCTTGAGCACAACTACAACGCCCATTGCCAGTACATTCAGGCGCTAATCGAAACGGGCATCATCGGGTTGATGATACTGCTCGCCTACTGCCTATATCCCCTCTATTACAGCGTCCGCAAAAAGAACATCCTCTATTTCTCGTTCGCTCTGTTGGTTATCTTGAACATCGGGGTGGAGTGTATGTTCCACACCCGTTCCGGCGCCGACTTCATCGCCTTGATGAACGTACTGATGTTCATTGAAGCCGGGAGAGTGGAGAGTTAAAAGAAGTTATTATCATTTACAGAGTGCATTTACAGTTCAGTCCTATTTCCACGTCGCGTTCTTTTGCGGAGAAGGTGTGAGACCAATTAAGAATTAAGAATGAAGAATGAAGAATGAAGAATTGTTGAGACGAGGTTTGAGAGTGAGCAGTGATAAGTGACCAGTGAACAGTTATCAGTTAAGGATGATGACAAGTTCGTCGCGTGCGTGGTGCAGGCCGTAGGTCTGCAGGGCTCGGTAGCAAAGACGTCACACGAACACACACGCACGCCGTAGGTGTGCGGGCACTATTTCTGCCAAGGTTCATTATCTGTGTTTGGATTGTTTATTCTTTTCAGGAAACATTCCCCGAATGTCCCTCCAAATGGTACAATTGTGGATTTTTTATAACAATGGGGGCACTTGTATTTCTTCGTCAGTATTTTTTGGTAATGCACGGCTTGACAATAGGGACATTTGACTAACAATTCATAACCTGCTTTCCCTGAATCTCTCAAAGTTGCCAACTTACGTATTCCCTTTTCAACGAACACGCTGTTGAGCATTACAAGCATTGTATATACCATTCCAGGCACAACTATGGGGTCGGAAGACACTTTTTTCTCACTGTTCCAAATGTCCTTATAATATTTAAAACCGTTATTTGTATTTAAATCACTCATTCTTTGTAATTATTAACGATGGTATTTTATATCAACTCGAACACCGATTAATACGGCAGCAGAAACTGAAAAGGAAAATGCAGTTCTTTCGCTACAGGAATCTAATATGTTGTTATTGGAATTAAATATCTCCATCCCGAATGAGGATATACTATGGGACTCATTCTCCGCCAAGTTGTTCGCAACTTTTGTACAAATAAATTGTTGTCACCTCTTGATAACAATCTTGACACTGGAAACAATGGTATACAGGTTGGTCATAACATACATAAACGTCTATTATATTAACAACATTTGCTTTTGCACGACGGAACGTTCTGATCTTAATAGAGTCAGTATTACTTATTACATCATTTGGAATATTAACTTTTATTGTCTTTTGTGTTGATTTTAAAACCAACTTAGTTTTGAAAAGCGAATTCTTTTTTATTTCGACAACAAACGAATCGTCGCCAATTATTTCATTATCTATTTGAAAGACGATAGTTGGCTTGTTTGTTTGTGCATTGGCCGAATAATCAACAAGGACAGACAAAAACAAATAGCACAATATTATTAGTATTATATTGTTTTTTTTCATTTCAGCTTATTTAGTTAAAAACAAAGCAGGAAGTGGAAAGAATATTCTTTCTTCAGGAACGGCTAACGGAAATTTATGGTATCGTCCCTTGCCCCATTCACTTTCTGTTCCACAATAACTTTCATTTGGCAGCATACCAAACTTTAATTCGAGGGCAAGTTGCCAAGCAGGCAAGTCTCTGCATCGTGCCATAACGGTATACCCCAATCTGGTGTTGACATACGTTGTTCCTGGAGCAAGTGATGAGAATTTCCATGCCATTGCTTCGCTAAAGCACGAGTTTATTACTATTCTCTTTCTGTCGTATTGATAGGCATGATATGTTTCCTCAAAAAGATTTCGATATTTGCTAGCCCCATAATGTTCTTTATAGGTATTAGTGGAGTAGTGGATAATCGAGCAATGAGCATCCTTATTTTCAAAATGACCTTCTTCTTTTCCGTTGTCATGAGTTAGAGAAAACGTATAAGTATGATCACTCTCATTTAATTTATTATATATCGCTTCGAATTCAGGAGAATAAGATTTACCATTTTTATTAAGAAGTGGTAGAACAAATGTTCTTTCTGCTTCGGTATTAAATCGTATCGTGTCCCCATTCGGATCCACCAGCTTCACCGGATTATCCGCGCAATACACATACGGACTCAAAGACGGATATTTCCCACTCATCGGATCC
>JBGUHW010000103.1:0-5114 GCA_045112395.1 Bacteroidales bacterium | reverse complement strand
AGACAGATGCAGCCGAAAATCTTTTCAAATATTGTCAGGACAACGACTTGGTGGTTGACATACTGATAAACGATGCCGGCGTTTTCTTCTTCAATCCATACTGCGAAACCAACATGAAGCGCATCGAACTGATGCTCAACCTGCATGTGATAACAGTGTCGAAGATGTGCCGTCTGTTTGGCGAAGCAATGATTAACAGACAGTTGACCGAAGAAGAACAGCAACAGAAGTTCTGTGGCAAGAAACGTAAGAAAGGCTACATACTTAATATGTCGTCGATGTCGGCTTGGATGGCTATGCCTGGCATACAGACTTACAATTCCACCAAGGCGTTCATCTACAATTTCAGCAAGTCGCTGTGGTATGAACTTAAGCCAAAGAATGTCAGCATTACGGCTATGGCTCCTGGTGCTGTCGATACTGCGCTGTTCGGACTTGCTCCGCGTTTGCGCAAGTTGGCAGTCGCCCTAACGGTAAGCATTACGCCCGAAAAGTTGGTAAAGAAGGCTTTGCGCAAGATGTTCCGTGGCAAGAAGGCTTCGACTCCGGGCTTCATCAACTGGCTTGCAACTCCATTGCTGAAGCATACTCCCGACTGGATGCTCTTTGTCACGATGAAGCATATAGGAAAGTACCAGAAATAGATCAATAGGAAAACTATTTGACCACGGCTCTTTCATTTAACCGCCCCCTGAGCCTGTCGAAGGGTAAGGTTAATACGCATTATATCATTTCGTCACCTTGACTTCGACAAGCTCAGCCAGCGGATTTATTCAAATGCTAACTATTTGTTTCATAAATAACAACGTTGTCCAAATGAAAGAGCCGTGCTATTTGACGCTTGATGTCAAATGATGTTTTCCGCTGCCAAGGTTCTGTTTTTCATAACCGCTGGTTGTAGGAAGCCAAACTTCGGCACTCGTGTTTGCTGGTATGACAATGTCCCATTCAAATTGATTTCCACAGACTTTCCAATTACTTTCGATTAGTCCAGATACAGATTTGTAGGAGCAGTTCACATATTCCAGTCCTTTGATTGGATATGGTTTCAGTTGTATTTTGCCATATCCCGGTTCCAGTGCGCGGATGCCTCCGAGATATTCGTATTCCCAAAGTATTAGGTCGCCCAAAAGCATTACGTGGTTGCCTGAATTCATTGATGGGTCGGCGGTGTTTCCGTTCCAAAGTTCCCATATTGTAGTGGCTCCGTTTCGGTACATATAGCCCCAACTTGGATAGCTGTCGTTTGTTGCCAGACGCAATGCAAGGTCGTCACGGCCTCTTTCGGTAAGGGTACGCATAATCTGTTGTATGCCTACCACACCTGTAGAAACATGTCCTCCAAAGTCCTTTTCGGTCTTGTCGATGATGTTGGAGAAAACTTTGTCTTCCATATCGGATGGTACCATTCCAAACCATAGAGGCAGGATGTTGGCAGTTACTGTGTTGTTGCTGTATCGTCCGCTTTCCTTGTTTAGGTATTTTTCGTTGTATGAGGCGGTTGTTGCAGCAATCTCATTGTTAAAATATGTTACATCATCTTGAATACCAAGCAATTCGGCGAATTTTGCCATTTTGCCGGCGAGGTAGCAGTAGAAAGGTGTGGATATTACGGCTGCCGATGTAATACGGCTTGTGTCTTTCGAATGTATCATTTCTGGCGATTCGGGTGGCATGCACCAGTCGCCATAGCAGTCGCGAGTGATTATACCATCTTCCGAATAGCTTTCTTTCATGTGGACTATCCAGCGTTTCATCGCATTGTAGTGCTGACGTATTGGCTCGGCGTCGCCAAAGCGCGTGTAAACCATATCGGCAGCTGTGATAAATGCACCGGGCCAAGTCATGTTGTCGGTATATCTGCGCCAGTAGGCAGGTGCCACATCCGATACCGAACCTGATGGCCATTGACTATCTTCAAGGTCGCTGAGCCATTTTGAGTATAGTTCATGATTTCCAAATATGTACGATTCTCCGTAGCATCCTGTTGTGCGATCTCCTGTCCAACCCATGCGCTCATCACGTTGTGGACAGTCGGTTGGCATGCTACGGTAATTTCCTCTAATTCCCCAGTATGCATTGTGATAGACCGCATTTATGATTTCGTCGGATGTCTCGAATGAGCCGGTAGTTGGCATTGCATCGTAAAAAACAAGTCCTTCAAAATCGTCAACCGTTGGTTTGTCGCGAAGCCCATTTACTTCCACAAATCTGAATCCGTGATAGGTGAACATTGGATGCCATTGCGCATCGCTGCCGCTCATGATATAATGGTCGGTGGCTTCGGCACTGCGTAAGTTGTCGATGTAAATAAGGCTGTCGGAAGTTAGAGTTTCTGCAAAACGCATGGTGATAGTGTCTCCGACTTTCTGGTTGCGCATTTTTATGTCGAGTACTCCAACCATGTTTTGTCCCATGTCAACAATCCAAGCATTGTCCTTTTTGAATATTGCCACTGGACGAATCTTGTCCTGCACCATGATGTTGGGATTGGGCTGTGCAACTAGTTTTCCTTTGGGAGCCTCTACTAATTCTACAGGCAGCCAGTTGCTGTCGTCGTATCCGGTTCTTGTCCATTCGCCCAATTCCATGTTGGCATCGTAGGTTTCTCCGTCAAACTCGTTTGCGGTACGAATAGGACCTTTGTTGGTTATTTTCCAACTTTCGTCGCTACATATCATTGCATTGGTGCCGTCTTTGTATGTAACTTCAAGTTGCAAAAGGAGTTGTGGCAATCCATAGTGAATAGCATGTTTTATTCCGCCCCATTCGAGATATAGCGAGTCGTAGCGGATTGTCGTGTAGCGGCCTCCTTCAAGTGTGATACCGATAGCATTATCGCCTTTGTCGAGTAGGGTGGTTACATCGTAAGTGTTGAAATACACACGTTTAGTGTAGTCGGAAATAGCCGGTTTCAGTAGCTCTTCGGCGGCAACTTCGGTTCCGTTGATATATGTGCTGTATTGTCCCAGTCCGCTGATGTAAAGGCGTGCTTTGCTTATGTCGTTGTTCAAATTGAAAGTTTTGCGGAGATAGCGTGCCGTAATACGAGTTTTGTCATACAGGATATCATCGTTGAATTCGTGTCCAATCCATTTCGCGTGCCAGTCGTCTTGATTCAGCAGGCTTATCTCGAATGATTTTACGGCACTCTCCAGACTAACTTCTTTTTCCTTTTCTCCGTATGTCACAGTGGTATAAACTTTCCAGTATGCCTTGTCGCGACTTTTCAGTTCACGGCCTTGGTATGCAATGTAGAGCATCTGGCTTGATTCAATGACATCCGAATCCCAAAGGTCACCGATTCCTTTCTTGGCATTTTGTTCGGTGGTGGCTACAACTATGCGGTAGTTGACTTGCTTTACATTGTCGTACTGACTTTCGTACTGCCAGCTGAAACGCGGTTGGTTGGTTGCTAAGGCACGACTGCCGTCCTGTTGTTCGACTGTCTGGTTGCATATTTCGATTTTTGTTCCGCAAGCGGTTAGCATTGCAGAGATGATGAATAAGAAGAAAAATCGTTTCATATAGTATTATTTAATAAAGGCGAAAATACAAAAAAACGGAATTGTTTTTAATGGATTCATAGATTTTTTGAATCTGCATTCGTATATTTCCAATAATTATTATTTGCTCGGCGTGAAAAATGCATTATATTTGTCGAAAAAATACATGTATTATGAAAAGACTTATACTCATAGCATTTATTGCTCTTTCATCCATTTGTTTTGCACAGACTAAGTCTATACTTTTTATAGGTAATAGTTATACATATTCCAATGGTGGCGTCGATGTGATGCTCAAAAATATTGCCTTGGCGGAAGGCGATACCTTATATACCGAATCGTTAGCTATTGGCGGAGCTAAGTTCAGCGATTTTTGCAACAATTCGGAGACTTTTGAGCGTATTAGGTCGCGTGCGTGGGACTATGTTGTGTTGCAGGAGCAGAGTCAGTTGCCAGCATTTCCACCGTCTCAGGTCGAGACAGAGTGCTACCCGTATGCAAAGCGTTTGTGCGATTCGATACGAGCCAACGATTCGTGTACGCAGATTCTGTTCTTTATGACTTGGGGACGCGAAAACGGCGACCAAGATAATTGCGCCAACTATCCGCCATTGTGTACATACGATGGTATGCAGCAGCGTCTTCGCGAAAGCTATGTGCAGATGGCTGACGACAACAATGCCATTGTGGGGCCGGTAGGTTTGGCTTGGAAGTATGTCCGCGACCATTATCCCGAAATTAACCTTTATCAGTCCGATGGAAGCCATCCGTCAGTAGAGGGAACATATTTGGCGGCTTTGACTTTTAGAAGCATACTATTTCAGGGTAAGGCTTGGTATGACAATTTGAATTTGGATTGTCGTCCAGAAAATATTGACTGGAATGTTGCAAATCTTTTACATTATGCGGTTCAAAATGCGGTGTATAGTAATTGGTCTGAATGTAATATGGACGAATCATTGTATGTTTATTTTGATGTATGGATACCAACAAAAACCATAGGGGCGGATTATGTGCAAGTATATACACCTGCAAATATTGATTCTTGTGTATTGACTTCTAGTAATGGAATTTCATATACATTTTTACCATATGATTTAGATACTTGGATGGGGTATGCGCATTTGACAATTAGTGTTAGAGATTTCCTTGAGTATTCCAATGATACAGCTAATATTTGTGTGACTATTTATCGCAATAATTGTAGTTTCTCTAGATGTGAAGATTTTTATTATTGCGTTTTAGGTGGTATTAATAATGCTCAATCCGAAAATCTCTCTTTCACAAATCCCGTTACCAATGGAAAACTCCAATTTGATTCGGATGTTATAGGTAACTATGAAATCTATTCCATAGAAGGACGTTTGCTTGTCAGCGGTTTTGTTTCGGGCTGCGAGATTGATGTGTCGCAGTTGAAGCTGGGAATGTATCTGTTGAGAATAAATGGTGTAGGATATAAGTTTGTAGTGGAATAGGAGCCCTTCTCGTCATTTCGCAACCTTTAGCTCACGAAGCTTGCGAGTAAAGCTGAACGAACTAACTAAAGAACGAGTTGTGTGAGTTCGCTTGTGCGGAATCTTTAGATGGTGTAGCCAATCTCCTTGATTA
>JBGUHW010000102.1:0-3226 GCA_045112395.1 Bacteroidales bacterium | reverse complement strand
CCGCTGAAAGTGAGGCATTGCAAGGCGTATTTTACAAGATCGTGAACGGCATTCAGTTTTTCGTCGGAGCAGGAGAATGTTGCTGATTTTTCCACATCCAACGCGCTAATCTGCAGAGCTTTGACTTCTCGCAACTCGGCATTGCTGATTTTTACATATCGGAATGCATGATGGTGATATTTGTTGCAGAAACTTTCGCCCGACTTGCCGTTTGCAATGTAAATGTCGCTTTCGCCCTGACTTTCAAACTTGCCGCCAATAGGAATATAGTCGGTGTAATCCATTGTTACTTCCTGGCTTTTTTGCAACTGTCCGAACGACACTTGTAGCCAGCCGGTTATCACTCGGCCGAAATCTATTAGCAATGAGCCGTCATCTTGCTTTTCAATGGATTTTGGTTGTAGGCTGTCGATTATGCGGTTGCCTTCGAAAAGTTGTGGTGAAGTGTGCATCCCATCAACATTGCAGACTGTTGCGGATTGCCATTGTGGCTGAAAATTGGCATCAACGCGTTCTCCACCGAACTGCAACGGCATCCAAGTGCCTGTGTAGCTATAGCCGCTTGGCGATGCTTGCCATGAGTTGTCGGTTTGAGCGATGGTCTTGCTTGCACCGTTTGAAAGTTCGCATATTTCTGCTTTTACAAGCGGTCCATCGAACGGAACACCGAAAATATTGTTACGGTACCAGCCTTGTCCGAGCCAGATTGTGATTTCATTTTCGCCGTCGCGGAGGTATGGCGTAATGTCGTAGGTTACAATCAGCGAATGCTTGTCGAGCTGGGAGACAGCAGGTTGCAAAATCTTGTCGCCGACTTTCGCGCCGTTTATGCGAAGTTCGTGGTAGCCAAGCGAGTTTATGTGCGCGAGGACTTTGTTTTTGCCTTTCTGCAACTTTACGCTAAACTTTTTTGTGAGCATCGGTGTCTGTGCAAGTCCGTCGCCCTGCTTGCAACCGATGTATTGTCCGTTAATTTTGCCGATAATACCGACACCAAAGCGTTCGATTTTGCTCCAACCCGAGCAAGTTTCGTTTTCGTCCCAAGTGCGTACGCGCCAGTAGTAAAGTTGCCGTTCTTGCAGAGGAGTGCCTGTGTAGGCAACCATAATTTGTTCGCTTGACTCTATGCGACCGCTTTTCCAAATGTCGGCACGACCTTTGACGAGTGCGGTACTGTCGGAAGCGATTTGTATTTCGTAAGCTTTTTGCTTTTGGTTGTTATGAGTGAGCGTGTTCTTCCAACTGAAATGAGGAGTAGTGGTTTCGATGCCTAGAGGTGCTTGCAAACCTTCGCAGCGCAGGTCGAAAACCTGTGCGAAAGAGGTTGTGGATAGAAGGCAGAGGGATGATAATGTGAGGAGAAAGTGTTTCATCGTTTGAATGCCTGCGGCGTTTATAGGTTTCTATGTTTCACGTTTCTAAGTTTCAATGGCTGTCGCCGTTTCTAAGTTTATGGGCTTGAAGGCTCAAAGGCTTGAAGACTGATGGCTTTTAGCCTTTTCTTCTTCTAGCCTTTTAGCCCATCCAATTAAATCGTCAATCTAAAATCGTAACCTTTAGCTCGGCGTAGCCAATTCGAAAATCCCTTTGCATCTTGTCAGCCCAATCGTAAATCGTAATTCGTCAATCGTAAATCCATTTGCATCTTGTCAGCAAATTATCCATTATCCATTGTCAATTGTTAATTATCATTGTCTTACCGCCTTTGGCGTCCAGCACTCAAAGAATCTTATCACCTTTTCCTTGTTGTAGCTTTTGCCTTCTTCGAGAAAGCCCGAATCCTGGGTGTGGATTACCTTGCCGTTCTCGTCGAGGACTACAAAAACTGGGTAGCCGAACCTTGCAGGATTTCCAAGTCTTTTCATCATTTTTGCTGATATTTCCTTTTGCACTTCGTCCGACTGGCGAGGATTGTAGTTGACATGAATATACACAAAATTATCATTAACCAACTTGTTGATAGTGCTGTCGTTGGTGATGAATTCTGCAAACCGCAAGCACCACGGACACCAGTTGCCACCAACCTGACAAACTACGAATTTCCCTTCCGCCTTTGCCTGTTTTACGGCCTTGTCAATTTGTTCCATCTGGTTGATGCTTTCGTCGTAAACTTTCTTTGGCGCGGTCTGTGCGGTTGCACTTGAGAAGGCAAAAATCGCTAATAATGTGATAGTTAAAAACTTTTTCATTTTGTATAATTATCAATAGTCCAGTCCTTTTTTGTTGAACATCATGAATCCGAGGTGGAACATGAAGTACCAGTTGACTTTATCGTCGTCCAAATAGTTGATGCTTATTCCCAAAGGTCCGAAGCGCGTATTATATACGAGTGCTGCGGATGCCATCATATAGTAGTATGTGAAGCTCTCGGAGTAAGCTGGTGTGTATATGTTAGATGTAAGTTCTTCCTTTATAATTTTTTGGAATGGCATGTAGAAATAGAATTCTGTTCTGAGGTTCAGTCTTTCTGTAATATTTACTATTGGCTTTACACCGATGGCGAAGAAATTGTTTGCGCGGTAGTTTGTGAGCAACAGTGTTTTGGAATTCATTATAGGGGTGAAGGCTGGTGCGTACAGCACACTCGATGAATAATTGCGAAGCAATGGCCTGTTGCTTAAGAAAAGTTGGGCGTATGCTCCTATCGTCAGGTATTTTACTATGCGTGAATAGTGGTCGGCGACTAGATTCAGTTGTAGCCAGCTGTGCTTCGTTGTGAATATATCGTCAAGAGCGGTGGTTGAACCTGGGTTATTCTTTTCTGTTCCTACTACATGACGGAAATCTACTACAAAATTTTGTCCGGCTGTAGGGTACATTATGTAGTTTAATGTGTTGTGATTGAAAAGGAACCTGTCTGAAAAGTAGTTGAAGCTTGTGATGTCGGCAGTATCTGATGCTTGGTACGACGACACTTGGAAGTACGAGTATTTTTGTTCGCCTGATGATATGCCTATTTTTATAATGGAATGCCTTGAAATAGGTGTGGCGATGTCGAATCTTACATTGTTTTCGTAGTCGATAATGTATGGCGGTTGGTATGTCATCGATAAAACCCTCGAACTGCCCTTGAAGAAGTCGTATCGGTTAAGTGTGCCCGAAAGTTCAAGCGAGAAAGGCTGGTAGGTTGGGATGTCGATGCGTCCGCCAATCATTGCCGAAGCGTAGAATCTGCCATAGTAGAAATTGGCTTTGAATAGTCCCGAAATCCTGCCGAGCAGTTTGT
>JBGUHW010000101.1:0-7312 GCA_045112395.1 Bacteroidales bacterium | reverse complement strand
ATTCAGTTGCATATCCTTTAGGGAAATAAGCAAAGCAATTTGCATTATATATAGGCTCTGTAAGTCCTTCACAATCAGAAAAAACATGGCAGCCAATATCTGTTACAGAATTTGGAATGGTTATTTCTGTTATCTCACTGCAATATTTGAATGCATAATCGCCAATACTCGTGACAGAATTGGGGATTGTAACCTCGGTTACCATAGAATTGCATCCAAGCAAGTTAGTTTTTGTTTCGTCTGAAAACACCAAATCTCCCTCAATATATCCATTGACGGACAACGCACCCCACGGACTTCCAGCTGCAGAGCCATCGTACACAATATTTTTAACTTTACCAAAAGCATTGTAATAAATTTCGGTTACAGAATTAGGTATGTTAATAGAAAAAAGCCTATTGCAATTAGAGAAAGCATAAGCTCCAATACTTGTTACTGTATTAGGAATTGTAACAGTTGTCAAACCGCTACAAAACCAAAACACTTTTCCCTCTATTCTTGTAATGGAATTGGGAATAGTTACCGATGTCAATCCATTACAATCCGAAAAAGCTCCTTCTCCAATTCTTTCAACTGAATTGGGGAATGTCAACGAACCGGTAATTTCTTGACAATTAACAAATGCGCCAGCACAAATACCTTTTGTTCCGTCCTCTATGATTAATGTACCCACTGGTTGGGCACCTTTGTATCCCAAACACCAGCTGTCCAGATACAATATGCCATCGGGCTGACTATTGAACCATCCAGTATCAACAAAAGCCTCTTGGCCGATGCTTATTACCGAATTAGGAATTGTCAATTCCATCAATCCGCTACAACCATAAAATGCCTGAAATTCAATTGTTGTAACCGAATTAGGAATTGTCAATTCCATCAATCCGCTACAACCATAAAATGCCTGAAATTCAATTATTGTAACCGAATTGGAAATAGTCGCCGCCATCAGCCCAATACAACCATAAAATGCTTGGTCGCCAATCTTTGTAACCGAATTAGGAATTGTAACAGATGTAATATCGTGACATTCACGAAATGCATGAGAATCAATACCCGTTACAGAATACATAGTACCGTTGAAAATAACAGAATAAGGAATAATAATGTCTCCTGCAATACCATAATAAGACGGTTGCTCATATAAAGATTTATCAAAACATGTTACATCGTCTTCAAATGTCACCTCCACCGTATATGGCTCCACATCCGATGTTATGTTATAACACAACGTCTGCCCGCTTTCGCAAACGACGGAAAAGTCGTAGGCAAAAGCAGATGCACAAAACAGAACGGAAAGCAGTATAATTGCAAACAATCTCTTCATACCAAAACTCTTTTAAGATTTTTCGTTCACAAATATACAAAACAAAACATTATCACACAAGAACTTTGTGCAAAATTAATCGAAACAGAAAAAGCCTTTATTACATCAATCTCAGTTCTTCAACAAGTTCCGCCTTCAAACTTTGCGCTTTCTTCAGATTTGTATCCTTGCCTCGCTTTGCAAAATATCTCCATCTATGGCAAAACTTCAAGAACCAATGCCTTAGTACAATGAATGGAATCGGGAAAACCGTCAGCAATGCCAAAAAGATAAGAGAACACCACCACGGCCACGGAATTATGAATGACAATCCAAACAAGAGCAAATTCCATACTGGATATGATACAATTGCACCGATTCCCAAACGCATGGATGCCGACATTCGCTTGTCTTTCAACTTTTTGACAACGAGTTCCGGTATCTTGTAAGGCACAATGTTCAACAACCAAAGCACAGCATAAAATGGAGCGAACAAAAGTGACAACAAGGACAAAAGCATCATCGCAAAAAGGCCCAACTTCCTACCTATCAGCCAGTTCCTAAAATTCAACTTGACAAGCAAATCGGAATATGACTTTGCTTTTTCCATGAACCATGCAAACTTTTCCGGCGACTCATCCTTTAGTTTCCTAAAGTTTTCGAGCATGGTCTGGTCGGATGCCAAACGCTCCGACATTCGCATACGCCTTGCCGCCTTGCCGCGCTTGGCTTCACGGTATATTTCCCTCAATGAATCCAACTGCTCGTTGTTTTCCTTGTCGGCAATGTCGAGCATCAGAGGACGCACATGATCCTGCGCCTTCAAAGCAAGCTGACGATATGCTGCTTCGGGATGTTCGCGGTATGTGTCAAGCAGTTCGCCAAACTCGAAAGGTTTTCCTATGTTGAGCAAGACCTTGTGCCCCGCACTATAGAAGTTCTCGTAATAGTTTGCCATAGGAAGCACCTTCAAATGAAGGTTGAAATTTGAAATTTCCTCCGCACGGAAGGCTATTCGAGCAAAACCTTTCTTGAACGAGCCCATCGATTTGTCGTACTGCAAAGCCGCCTCGGGGAAAAGTCCCACAATCTTGCCATTGTTGAGAATATTGGCTGCAAGTTCAAAAATCTTGTCGTTCTCGCCAAGGTTTTCCTTGCCGGTGTCGCGCACACGAAACGCAGGAAGCACCCTGCACCATTTCAAAATCTTGGCAACCTTGTCCTTCTTGAAAATATCGCCTCGTGCAATAAACACCATTCTATGATTCGGAATGCCAAAAACTGGCAGCATAGCATCAATCAAACCATTCTGGTGATTGCAAATTATGAGAAAAGGCTCATCTGGTATGTTTTCCTTACCTTTGACTTCGAACTTGCGGAAAAACAATGCATTGAGAGCATACCAAACCCACAAGTAGCACATTTCGTATGATGCTCTACGTTTCTCTATATTAGTAAAATCAATCATTAGCTTTCTTTTTTATGCAAAAACAAGCATGAATCGCCATAACTTAAAAAGCGGAATCCATTTTCGAGCGCATATCCGTAAACTTTACGCCAGTCGTCACCGATGAAAGCCGACAGTAACAGCAACAAGGTTGACTTCGGCTGATGGAAATTTGTAATCAACCTGTCGACTATCCTAAACTTGAATCCTGGCACAATCATTATCTGAGTAGCACACCTTATGCTGTCGAAACCTTTGTCGTCCATCCACGAAAGCAGGTTCAGAAGAAGTTCCTTCGTGTCGTAATTCTCTTTTCCAGAATATGCCTCCCATTGCGAAATTGTGAATTCATTAGTATCAACATCCTTGTTTTCAAGCACTTGCACAGCCACACGATATAAACTTTCCACAGTTCTAACCGTTGTGGTTCCCGTAATTGTTATATTACCAAGGTTGGATGCAATTTTTTCGATTGTAGAGCGGTTTACGACAAAGTGCTCGGTATGCATTTCGTGCTCGGCAGCATTGTCGGTTTTCACAGGTTGAAAAGTTCCAGCACCAACATGCAAGGTCACGGCATCGCAATCGATTCCATGCTTACGGATGTCATCCATTACTCGCTCGGTGAAATGCAGTCCAGCAGTCGGTGCAGCAACCGAACCTTCGTAATGGCTGTAAACCGTCTGGTAGCGAACGCTGTCAATTTCTTCGCTGTTTCGGTTCAGATATGGCGGAATTGGAATATTGCCTGCCGCATCGATTATCTGCGAAAATGTAACATCTGGATTGTCCCACTCGAAAAGTATCTCGAACGAATTTCCAATTTCGCGCACTCGAGTAATATATAGGTATAGTGAAACATTGCCTACGCATACCTGCTTGCGCAGTTTTCCTTCCTTCCACTTCTTGCTGTTGCCAACCAGACATTTCCACGAACACGACTTGTTTTCGGCGAAAGCAAGCGAATAATCAGATGGAGACAGAGGGTCAAGGCAAAACACTTCAATGCGAGCACCAGTTTCCTTTTCAAAAATCATTCGAGCATTTATAACCTTGGTGTCGTTGAAAAGCAGAAGTCCGCCAGATGGCAGATGGGTGCTTATATTGCGAAACCTGTCCTCCTCTATCCTTTCACCATCGAAAACAAGCAGTTTCGACATATCACGCTCGGCAAGAGGATACTTGGCGATTTTTTCATCGGGCAGGTCGTAATTATAGTCGTTTATGTTAATGTTGCAAACCACTTTTTTATTAAATTTGCGCAAAAATAATAATTCTTATGGATTTAATTAGCATTGGCGATAAAGTTAGGTTTCTGAACGATGTTGGCGGAGGAACAGTTGTAAAGATACTTCCTAAAAATCAGATAGTTGTCAGGGACGACAACGATTTTGAATATCCGATTCCTGCGGCTGAGGTTGTCGTGATAGAAAAGGCGAAGGACAATTACAACAAACAGTTCAAGGAATTTGCCAGCAATGTTGTTGAGAACATCAAGGACAACATAAAAAAGGTAGAAGGCACAATTATTCCTAAACCTAAAATCGAAATCAAGAAGGACCAGAAAACCGAATACATGTTCGCCTTCATCCGCAACTACGATGATAAGTTTGACGGTTTCGACTGCTACCTTGTGAACGACTCCAACTACTTTGTGTTTTACCACATTGTACTGCGTGGCGAAAACGGATTCGAGAAAATTGACACCGAAACGCTTGAACCTAACACTAAAATCCTCGTCGGACAACTCACTCGCGACCAAATCAACAACTCGAAGGAAATTATAATCCAGAGCATTCTGTACGACAACCCAAAATGCACTTATCACGAGATGTTGGAGCGCAGAATTAAGATAACACCAATAAAGTTCTTCCAGGAACATACTTTTGTAGAAAACAACTTCTTCGATGAAAAGGCATACATTTTCGAACTTCTGAAAGAAGACCTTGGACTTGGCAATTCCATAAAGACACAAAAGGAATTTGAGGAACAGATTGCTCGCAAGGACGAAGCAGATGAAGACAATTCGCAACGCTACCACAAGCGCAAACAGCCCGAAACCATTGAAGTCGACCTGCACATAAACAAGCTGATTGACAGCGTAATCGGGCTTTCGAATGCAGAAATACTGAACATACAGATGCAGACCTTCCACAAAACCATGACTGATGCAATAATGAACAAGGCTGGCAAAGTAATCCTAATTCACGGCATCGGCAACGGAACCCTTAAAAGCTCAATCCGAGAATCACTCGAAAAACAATACAAACTGCCCTACGAAGATGCATCGTTCAGAGAATACGGGTTTGGCGCAACAATGGTGATGATCAATTGATAATCTGTAGAGACGCAAAATTTTGCGTCTCTAAAATCGCACCAAGGTGCGATTCAACAAAAAAAATAGTGTCACATATACTGTGGCACTATTATCAAAATTATGAAAAAACAAAAAACTATCCTACTCTAACACCGCACTTTACCAAGTCTTTCGGCTGCAAAAGAACCAAACGACCATCGGCATCCTCTGCAGAGAGAATCATACCATTAGAAACAACGCCTTTCAACTTGCGCGGCTCAAAGTTAGCAATGAAGCATACCTGAGTACCAACAAGCTTTTCGGGTTCAGTGTAGTATTTTGCAATACCACTGACGATAGTGCGACCACCCATGCCGTCATCAATCTTGAACTGCAACAGCTTGTCTGCCTTCGGAACCTTAAAGCATTCCAATACAGTACCAACCCTAATGTCAACCTTCATGAAATCATCAAAGGCAACATTTTCCTTAACAGGCTGCGGCTTGTAGTTGTTCTTTTCGTTCTCAATCTTAATTTTTTCAAGGCGTTGCAACTGTTCATCAATAGCAGCATCCTCAATGCGATCAAACAATAGTTCAGCCTCTCCTATCTTGTGTCCAACAGGAATCAAGTCAACCTTTGTCGTGCTTTCCCAGTCGGGACGCTCAAAGTTCAGCATCTTGAACAACTTGGCACTTGTGAACGGCAAAAATGGTTCTGCCAAAGTTGCCGACAAAGCGCACAACTGAAGCGAATAGTACAATATGGTGCGAGTGCGTGCTTCATCTGTCTTGATAAGCTTCCACGGCTCGGTATCGGCCAAGTATTTGTTACCCAGACGACTAACAGCCATTGCATCCTTCAAAGCCTCACGGAACTTGTAGTTTTCAATGTTGTTCTCAAGACTTTCCTTAATACGTGCTATTTCGGCACGGATTTCCTTTTCGTAGTCGGTATCCTCGGCCGGCTGCGGAACATTTCCATCGAAATATTTGTGCGTAAGTACTACAGCGCGGTTGATGAAGTTCCCCATAATGGCAACAAGTTCGCTGTTGTTCTTTGTCTGGAAATCCTTCCACGAGAAATCGTTGTCCTTGGTTTCGGGAGCATTAGCGGTGAGAACATATCTCAAAACATCCTGCTTTCCTTCAAAGTCGCGCAGATATTCATGCAGCCATACAGCCCAGTTGCGTGATGTGCTGATTTTGTTACCTTCGAGGTTAAGGAACTCATTTGCTGGAACATTGTCGGGCAAAATGTAGGAACCTTCGTGGCGCAGCATCGATGGGAAAATTATGCAATGGAAAACAATATTGTCCTTTCCGATGAAATGCACCAGCTTGGTATCCTTGTCCTTCCACCACTTTTCCCAGTCGTTGGGATACAGCATCTTGGTATTTGAAATATAGCCAATCGGAGCATCGAACCACACATACAGAACCTTGTCCTTGCCTTCCTCAAGCGGAACTTTTACGCCCCAATTCAAATCGCGGGTAACGGCGCGTGGGAACAATCCAGAATCCAACCACGACTTGCACTGACCGTAAACATTTGGCTTCCACTCCTTGTGCTCTTCAAGAATCCAGTGGCGAAGTTCTTCCTCGTACTTGTCAAGTGGAAGATACCAGTGCTTGGTTTCCTTCATTACGGGAGCGTTTCCGCTAATCATCGAACGCGGATTTATCAGTTCGGTAGGGCTAAGCGATGAACCGCACTTTTCGCACTGATCACCGTAAGCATCCTCAGCACCGCACTTAGGGCAAGTTCCCATAATGTAGCGGTCGGCAAGGAACTGCTGCTCCTGCTCATCGTAAAACTGCATTGATGTCTTTTCTACAAATTCGCCCTTATTGTACAGCGAAAGGAAGAATTCGGATGCTGTCTTGTGGTGTATTTCGGCACTGGTGCGACCGTAAATATCGAACGAAATGCCAAATTCTTCAAACGATTCCTTAATTATGTTATGGTATCAATCCACAATGTCCTGTGGAGTTACGCCTTCCTTGCGAGCCTTGAGCGTTACTGGAACGCCGTGTTCGTCGGAACCGCCGATGAAAAGTACATCGCGATGTTTTAGGCGGTTGTAGCGAGCATAAATGTCGGCAGGCACATATACGCCAGCCAGATGTCCAATATGAACCGGTCCGTTTGCATACGGCAAAGCGGAAGTTATTGTTATCCTTTTGTAATCTTTCATTTTCGGAAAATTTTGTGCAAAATTAAAACTTATTTGCGAGTTTTAGATTTATACGGCATGTATTTTTTC
>JBGUHW010000100.1:0-30018 GCA_045112395.1 Bacteroidales bacterium | reverse complement strand
TCTATCGTTGATGATATAGCGAAAAACTTTGCCAATCCAATAATCCAGACCATGTTTATGCGAGGTAACATCAATGGCAAATTATTCGATAATACAACATCGGAATCTCTTAGCATGTATTACGACACTCTAAAGCGCCTAAAACCTTCATTGGTAATGGTGTATTCTATAGCGCGCGAAACACCGTTGTCTGGCTTGCATAATGTTGCGCCAGATGAGCTCGAGAGGATAGGTAATGATATTCGAGCCTTAGGTTTTAAAGTTCTTGTAACTCCGTAATTTGAAAGCTGATTCAAAGATACTGGTTGCTCCTCTCGATTGGGGACTTGGTCATGCATCACGATGTGTGCCAATTGTACAATTCCTTGTTGAACACGGTTTTGAAGTGATAATTGGCGGAAGTGGAGAGTCGCTTGCTTATTTGCAGAAGCGTTTTCCAAGTCTAGTTTCGGTTGAATTGCCATCCGCAAAGATGAATTATGGCAAGCAGGGCATGATTTCTCTTCCGTTTATGTTTTCAATGCTTCGTTTTGTTCGGAATATCAACAGGGAACATCGGGAGTTGGAAAAGTTGATTGCCGAAGAATCGATTGATTATGTTTTTTCCGACAATAGGTTAGGCTTGTATTCAAGCCATGTGCCTTCGTTTTATATGACGCATCAGCTTAATTTCGACACTGGGTTCTTGAATCTTTTTTCGGCAAGAATGATGAATCGTTTGCATCGGCGCTATATGAATAAATATAGGTGTTGCTTTGTTCCAGATACTGGAGGAGAGCTGTCGTTGTCGGGGAAAATGTCGGATTCTGAAATAGAGACAAGGCATTTGGGTCCATTGTCGCGGTTTTATGGTAAAACAGCCCAAAAAATTGATGGCGACTTTGACCTGCTATTGCTGTCGGGTATCGAACCGCAGCGCACCATGCTTGAAAATATATTCATTGAAAAGTATTCCGCTATGTCTAATGCGCGGTTGCATATAATTAGGGGTGTGTCAGATGGTAAAGGACTTGTGCATTCTGCAAACATTACATATGAAAATGCACCATCGGATGATAGGATTGCCTCACTCGTTGTTTCTGCAAAACGGATCTTCTGCCGTAGCGGATACAGCTCATTGTGTGATTTGGCGGCATTGGGACGACGGGCAGTACTTGTACCTACGCCTCGTCAACCCGAGCAGGAATATCTAGCTATAAGGTTCCATGAGAAGTTTGGCTTTGTAATGATTGCGCAGGAAGATTTGCCGCAAGTGGATATATTGGGCTTACCTTACGATTCCGTCTGGAAATACGATTATAGGTGTAGTCTGGGTGAGTTGCTCAAAGAATAAAAAAGGCTCGGATTTCCGAGCCTTTTCTTTATAATGTGTAAACAAAATTATTCTTTTGCTTTTTGTCTTGGTTTCAAGATGAGGGTTTCTTCTCCGGTTTCTTGGAATGTTTCGCTATTAGCATTATGTGCGCTAACATGGAATCTGTTTATCTCTTGATGTAGTTTTATTTCTTTGTTTCTCAGTTCGACAATGTTGTAAACTATGCACATTTCACCTGGTGCATATCTGTCGCTTGCTACATCGGTGCTTAATGTATGTGGTACTGGTACACCGCCTTCATCGTCATCACTTGATATTATTTCAGACAATTTTGTTGTAGTTTTTTGTTCTACGATAATAAAGGTAATTCTTTCCTTGTTTTTGTACTCGTTATCAATGCCAGTAAGGAATTCCCATGAACCATACATTTCTTCGGTAACTTCGGTTCTGTGTATTACAGATACATCATCATCTTCGCCCGATTGATCTTCGTCAAATTCGTACTTATATACAGTCTTGGCTGTTCCATTCTTGTCAAAGAAGAATGTGTATGTGCCTTCACTCTGTCCAGGTTCCTTGGTTATTTTGCCTGTCAAAGTCCTAGTGCTATCAGAATTTAAAATTTTTATGACTTGTTTCCAAGAGTCACCCTCAACCGTTGTCTTGATGTTGGTGCTTATGTTATTTTCTTTTCTGTCGATTTCTGATTCTACATTGGATACTGTCCATGTTCCACAAAGTCTTTGCTTTCTACTTCTAAATGAAAGGAATGGATCCTCTTCTCCTCTACCACAACCTGAAAAAACTATTGGAAGAACCACCAGAATGGCGATTGCTAAACTCAATGACTTCTTTGCATTCATACTAATAATTTCTAATTAGACTTTTAATGATACAGACGGCAAAGTAAATACAAATATTTTTATCAACAAAATTTTTTCTTTTTTTTTTATAAAAATAAAAATTTATTTGTCGCGATGTCTATGCCTTTGTTTCTAAAATTAGCATTAACTTTGCAAGTTCAAAAAAATATGTTATGATTGTTGATATTAAGGAAATAGCATCAAGGGTAAAGCTCGGTTCTATGCTTGTGGTGCTTGTGCTGGTAGCTGTAGTGGTTCTCGACCTTATTTACGCATGGGTTCCGATGCACATACTCGACTATTTATGTGTGGCATTATTCGTTATTTTCGAGGCATACCTATTCATAAAAAAATTCAATTATATATATTACAATTCCGATGGGTTTAAGATTATTTTGAAATATACATCTATTGGTATGCTGTCGGCAGGCAATTTCAAACTCGAAATCCCGAAGAAGGATTTTGTAAGGATTGAGTTGCAGAAGTCATGGGCAGGGTTGAGGAAGATGGTTGTAATTTATGTGCGTACTCCCAACGGAATAGCTAAGTTTAAGCCGATCAGCGTATCGCTGATGTCGTCGAAGGAACTTGACGAAATGATGGCTGACCTTGAAACATTAAAGAGATAGTTATGCTCAATGACGACAGGCTTTACGATGTCGCCCTTACTTTTGTTCCCGGTATAGGTGATATAAATGCCAAGAAACTGATTTCGTACTTCGGAAGTGCGAAAAGTTTTTTTTCGTCGTCATTCAAGGATTTGAAATCTGTGCCGGGAATCGGTGAGGTGGTGGCTTCTAGGTTGTATTCTAACTTTGATGTCGCACTTGCCTCTGCCGAAGAAGAACTGAAATTTGTTTACGCAAACGATGTAGGTTTTGTAACCTATGCTGATGATTCATACCCGGATCGTCTGCGCGAGTGTGCAGATTCTCCTGCCATATTATATTATAAAGGTATGCCCGATTTTTCGTCAAGGCATATCTTGAGCATTGTCGGTACGCGCAACGCAACAAAATACGGTGTGGAATTTTGTAATGCATTTGTTGCCGAACTTGCAGAAAGGTATCCCGATGCTGTGGTAGTAAGTGGGCTTGCATACGGAATTGATGTGGTTGCACACAAGGCTGCACTAGAAAACAATCTCAAGACATGGGCCGTTCTTGGTCATAGTCTCGAAACAATATATCCGTCGCTACACAAGAAGGTCGCCGACAAAATGTTGGAGAATGGAGGCGCATTGATTTCCGATTTTCCCCATGGATCAAAGATTGACCCTGCAAATTTCGTCAAGCGCAACAGGATTGTTGCCGGACTTTGTGATGCTTTGCTTGTGGTTGAGTCAGGCGAGAAAGGCGGTTCAATAATAACAGCTAACATTGCAAACAATTACAATAAGGATGTGTTTGCTGTTCCGGGAAATGTCACGTCAACTTATAGCAGAGGTTGCAACAAGTTGATAAAGACCAGCAGGGCAAACCTTTGCGAGTCGTTTGACGATTTTGAGTACATAATGAACTGGACGTCAAGGAATGATAGCAAGATGCTGAAACTTGATCTTAAGTATGACCTTACCGAAGACGAGCAGAAAGTTGTAGATGTGCTTGCAAAGTACGAATTCCTTGACATTGACAATTTGCGCAGACAGTCGGAGATGTCGCCCAACGACTTGAGCCTGATACTTCTGCAATTGGAAATGAATGGCGTGATTGTTTCTTTGCCAGGTAAAATTTTCTCATTAAAGCGTTAGTAATTATGCTAATTGACACACATTCGCACATATATTCGGAGGAGTTTGATGCTGATAGAAACGAAGCCATAAGCAGAGCAAAGGCGGTTGGCGTGTCGCATATAGTGTTGCCGAACATTGATTTGTCGTCAATGGAAAGATTGACCTCGCTCGCAAAGTCTGACCCTAATTACTTTTTTGTCGCAAACGGATTGCATCCTACATCAGTAAATGCCGATTACAAAGCAGAACTTGATGAGATTTTTGCTGATACGACCTTTGGTGCTATTCCGAATGTGGTTGCCATTGGTGAAATCGGCATGGACCTGTACTGGGACGACACATACATGAAAGAACAGATGGAAGTATTTGATTTTCAATTGGTGTATGCGCGTGAAAATAATCTTCCTGTAATCATACATTGCCGCAATGCTTTCAAGCAGATAATGGATGTTATGTCGGCTGTAGATAGAAGCGGATTGTTAGGCGTTTTCCATTGTTTTTCAGAAGATTATGAAGCTGCAAAACATGTCGTTGACATGGGGTTTTATATTGGAGTTGGTGGCGTGCTTACTTACAAGAAGTCAACTTTGCTCGATGTGGTATCAAAAATTCCGTTGGCGAGTATTCTTCTTGAAACGGATTCACCATACTTGGCACCCGTTCCACATCGGGGAAAACGCAACGAGCCTGCTTTTGTTTCGTGTGTAGCCGAAAAATTGTCGCAGATAATTGGGCGTGATTACGATGATGTGTGTGTGATAACTTCCATCAATGCGAAAAAACTTTTTAATTTGATTTGATAATATGTATTTGTTTGTCAGTTTATTGCGAGAAACTTTTGTTATTTGTTGCGAATAGCGCGAAAAAAAATCATTAAAAATTTTTATTTCACTCAAATAATTCTTTACTTTGCAATTCCTTTTTTGGGCGCACTGGAGAGATGGCCGAGCGGTTGAAGGCGCACGCCTGGAAAGTGTGTATGCGGCGTGAAGCCGTATCGTGGGTTCGAATCCCACTCTCTCCGCCAGATTTGGACTGAACGATTTTTTGAATTTGAATTTAAATAGTTGAATTAAATATAAATAGGTATAATAAAAAAGAATTAGAAATTAATTAAAAACAGAATTTAGTCATGAAAAAGTTAATCTCGTTACTTACATTGGCAGGTTTGCTGACTTTCGCAACCGCTACATTTGCACAAGACGAAAAGACAGAAGAACAGGCAGCTCCGGAACAAACCGAAGTTGTAGCTCAGGACGAACCAGTTGCTAGTGATGAAACTGTTCCAGAGGCAACAGAAGAAAAACCTTTCCACCAGCAGTTGAAGATAAAGATCATCGAAGGTGGTCCAATATTCATGGGATTCCTTCTTGTAGCTTTGATTCTTGGTTTGGCAATCGCATTCGAAAGAATCATTTACTTGAACCTTGCTACTGTAAACACAAAGAAGTTATTGACTAAGATAGAAGACGCTTTGAAGGAAGGTGGCGTTGAGGCTGCTATGGACGTTTGCCGTAACACTCGCGGACCTGTTGCTAGTATATTCTATCAGGGACTTTCAAGATATTCAGAAGGTATCGAAATGGTAGAAAAGTCAGTTGTTTCATACGGCTCGGTTCAGATGGGTCAGATGGAAAAGGGCTTGACTTGGATTTCGTTGTTCATCGCACTTCTTCCTATGTTGGGATTCATGGGTACGGTTATCGGTATGATCGGTGCATTCGATGCTATCGAAGCTGCAGGTGATATCAACCCGGCTGTTGTTGCTGGTGGTATCAAGGTCGCTCTTATCACAACCGTAGGCGGTTTGATCGGTGCTATGATCCTTCAGGTGTTCTACAACTACATTCTTGGTAAGATTGACTCTCTTGTCAACACAATGGAAGATGCATCAATATCACTCATTGATGTTCTTGTTGATTACAACAAAAATAATAAGTAATTGTTTGTCAATTAAAAATTTACAGAGATGTTAGAGAAAATAATTAAAATATTGGGTTGGGTCGTATTGGGAGCAGCCGCACTTATTTCGGTGCTGTTCTTCCTGATGCCGTCCGAAGCACCTCAGATGCAGGCTGCTATGGATGCTCTTGACGGAGCAACCGGTGCAGAGAAGATTGCAGGTGTTGATGCGGCAGCGGCCGAGTGGGGCGGATTTATAATGTACGCCTGTGAATTTTTGGCTATACTTTGCGCTGTTATGTTTGTGCTTTTTGGAATTATCGGCATTGTTGTTGATGGTATGGGTTCTCCAAAGACCTTGATAAAACCGGCAATCGCAATTATCGGTATTGTTGTCGTTGCAATTATAGCTTGGGCAATGGCCGATGGTATTGCTCCGCATACAATCGGTATCCAGAAGGCAGGTTATACTCCTGGCGACATGTATGGCGACATAAAGTTGGCTGAGGCTGGCTTGTGGATGACATATATCGCTGGTGCAGCTGCAATTCTTGCATTGGTTTATGGAGCAGTCTCCAGACTGTGGAAATAATTGTTAATTTTTAAAAGGTTAATATTATGGCAAAAAGATCAACCCCAGAAATTAACGCAAGTTCCATGGCGGATATCGCTTTCCTGCTCCTTATATTCTTCCTAGTGACAACTACAATGGATGTTGATACAGGTATCCAGAGACAGTTGCCGCCTATTCCGGAAAAGGATCAGAAGACCGATGTTGAAGTCAATAAACGAAATGTTTATCAGGTACTTGTAAACTCAAGGGGTACTATATCTGTGAACAACCACTGGGTTAATAGCCTTGAGGAGCTGCGCGAAGGTGCCAAGGAGTTCATCAACTGCGATAGAGCCGACGATCCGGACCTTCCAGAAATGGAGGAAATCGTAGTCGAAGGAATTAAGACTCCGGTAAAGACATCAAAGGGCCTAATATCGTTGCAGAACGACCGTGGTACAACCTACGGACGCTATATCGAGGTTCAGAACGAACTGGTTGCCGCATACAACGAGATAAGAAACGAGGCTGCTCGCAAATATTTCAACAAGCCGTATGACGAGCTTAGCGATGAACAGCAGGAAGCAATAAGGAAGATTTATCCTCAGCGTATCTCCGAGGCGGAACCTAAAAATTATGGAGGAAAGTAATATGGCAGTAATGGGAAAAAAGAAAAAGAAAACCCTTGGCGCAATATCAACGGCATCGTTGCCTGATATCGTGTTCATGATTCTGTTCTTCTTCATGGTTTCTACTACCATGCGTGAAGTCGAACTGCTTATTGAACTCAAAGGTTCCGACCTGCCTACTGCAACAGAAATTAAAAAACTTGAAAAGAAGTCGCTGGTAAGCTACATTTATGTTGGTAAACCATTGCAGCAGTACCAGAAGACATACGGTACCGAACCAAAGATTCAGTTGAATTCATCGTTCGCCGAACTGTCCGACATCTATGAGTACATTCTTGCAGAACGTGCAGAGAGAGACGAAGCCGAAGTTCCATTTATGACAACTTCACTGAAGGTGCATAGAGATACAAAAATGGGTATCATTACCGATATAAAGCAGGAACTTAGAAAAGCAAGTGCTTTGAAAATAAATTATTCGGCACGTCAAGACATGGGATACTAGGGATTAAAATTTATTTTAGAAAAGAGGCTGATTTTTCAGCCTCTTTTTTTTTGTTGCAAAAACTTTTTTCTTATTTTTGCAAGTTGTAAAAAGTGTATTGTGTTTTGTGGAAAAATTTTTTTTCACAAATGAGGCAACCCTCGAACATTTTATGCGTTTTACGGTTGTATTTAAAATTCATAAAGATGAAAAGGATATTAATAGTTCTGATTCTGACCGTTGTTTTCGCTGGCGCATACGCCCAGCAGGGAGGCAATGTCGTGCCCGATAACAGACTGTATTCGCGGTTTCAGGCAGTAACCATCAACAATATGATGGAAAAATTGCCGTCAGAAATTGTTTTCTGGAACTGGTTTGCAGACAACGGCTATGTTGTAAAATACGCATCTCCCGAGGACGCAATGAGTTTCCCTCCTCTGAAGTTTTACGACAAGGATACTAAGCTTGCTGCAGAAGAGGAAGTTGCATACGATGAGGCAACTTTCAATATTATGGCATACGACTTTGAGATTCTTCGAGACAAGTCGAATGCATATAGGATAGGAAATACAGGGTATGTCGTTAGTATCCTTTCTGATCGTGAGTTAGTCATTAACTATAATAAACATTTGAGCCATGAATAGCAGGATAATATTTATTTCGGCAATATTCCTGATTTTAGGTCTTGCAGGCTATTCTCAGGTGATAACGATGAATTCTACTGGTACCACTGTAACCACATGTAATGCAACTGTTTACGATTCGGGTGGCGCCAATGGTCAATATTCGACCAACGAGGATTATAGTATTGTTTTGTGCGGAGAAGCAAATGCTCCGATTATTATCGAAGTTGTAAGTTTCAGAACAGAATCATCTTGTGACTATTTGAGGATATACAATGGTTCGTCAACTAATAGTACTATGTTGGATGAACTCAGCGGTACCGTTACAGCAGGAACGGAGATCGAAGCAACTAGTAATTGTGTGACCTTGACTTGGCATAGTGATTATTCGGTTCAGTATGCAGGATTTGAACTTAGTATCCGTTGTGCTCTTCCGTGTCAGGACTTTACTTTGGAGCCTGATATTGTTGCACGTTGGAATGCCACAGAAGAAAGATACGAAGCATGCTCAAATGGCGATCTAGGTATTGCAGCGCATGGTGTTTTCCCGAACAACGATCCACCTAACGGTTATCATCAGTCAGATGAAAACCTTACATGGACTTGGAGCTGGGTTGATGCAACTGGTCGTCACGAAGCTGGTGGCTTGGGAGCAAATGTCCTTGATGCTGATATTGAGCCGGGTGCTTACTACATAAATCTTATGGCTACAGATATTAATCGCTGTACTTATGTTTATCCGGAATCGTTCCTTGTGGTAATTTCTTTGCCTCCAACATTTACTGGAACAACAGCAACACCTTTGGTTTGTCCAGGAGAACCTGTCGATCTTGAAGGACATGTGCAGCAGCCTGATCTTTGGGTAATGGAAATCCCTGAAGTACTTATCGAGGAGCATTGCTTCGTGGATGAAACCGGTTATGTGCAGACTATGTGCTTCAATCATACGGCATTTGCTGCAGGTCAGACAATACAAAGTGAACAAGATATTGAGTCGATATGCGTTGATATGGAGCATTCATACATAGGCGACCTTGAAATATGGATAACCTGTCCGTCTGGAAATAGAATGGATTTGTTCAACGGATATTCTTCTGCATGTTCAAGTTGTGGCGGTCAGTTCCTTGGTGTGCCTATTGATAATGATAGTAGACCATGTGAGCAGGGTACTCCATATCATTATTGTTGGACTCACAATGCTTCGCGGACATGGGAGGCAACCGCTTCGTCAGTATCATCAGGTTCTTCTATTCCTACGGGAGACTATACTCCTAGAGGAAGCTGGACAAGTCTTGTCGGTTGCCCTGTAAATGGAGAATGGTGCATAAACATTGAGGACCATATAGGATCTGATGATGGAACGGTATTCTCGGTTGAGCTTCACTTTGCTGACCACATGGTACCGGCTGACGATAATATAATCCAGTATCAGACAGAATATGATATTTCTACTACATCGCAGGACTTGACATGGGATGGTGATGATGTGAATCAGGAATTGTCCGCAACAACAACAGCGGCACCAACTGTACCTGGACAGCATAATTACATCTTCTATGCTACTGATAATTTCGGATGTACATACGATACAACAATTGTTGTGACGGTACGCGATTACACTGACCCTGTATGCTGTATAGAACCTACACCTACAATTGCAGGTATTCCTGACTTGATTTGTTCGAATAGGACAAACTTGTCTGCGCAAAATGTTCCTAACGGAAATACAGGACAGTGGACTGTTTCTGCATATCCGGATGGAGACGATGTGAACAACTCGGCAACATTTACAAGTCCTAATTCTCCAAACACGCAAGTTGTTATAAATGGTTGGGGAACTTATACTTTCCGTTGGACTGAGTTTTATTTAGGACGTGACGACTGTACAAGTTTCACAGAGATAACAACAACTTTCAAGCAGCAACCAACCAATAACTTTGTATATACGCCCATTCCTTGTTTTGGCGGAGAAACTGAGGTCACATATACTGGTAATATGGACCAGACAGCAGAATTTACATGGAACTTTGGTGGCGCTTTTGTTCAGAATGGAGCAACTCCTCTCGGACCTCATATTCTAACTTGGCCTGAAGCAGGAACGCATGGTGTAACATTGACAGTAAACAATGGTGGCTGTATAACAAATGATACATTGGTTTCGATTCTAAATCCAGAAAGATTGGTTATTGATTCAATATCGGTAGAAGACGATCCATGTTATCATAGCAATGGTGGTTCGGCAGTAGTAACTCATCATGGTGGTACAGTGCCTATTTCATATTCGTGGGCTGCTCCTGGAATCGAACTTTTGAATGTGGGTGCTGGAAACTATACACTCGTAATAACCGATGCCAACGGATGTACTGCTCAAGGTATTTTCCAGGTTAGAGAACCAGATGAATTGGTTATTCAAACAATTGAGACCGAAGATCTTACCTGCTATGCATCGCATGATGGTTCAATTTCGGTGTATGCTGGTGGTGGTTCTGGCGACTTGCATTATCTGTGGTCTGATGTTGGAGATGGTCCTGAAAATAGAATTAATATGTCGGCAGGCGAATATTATCTAACAGTAAGCGACGACCATAATTGTAGTAGTACTGCTTATGTTTCACTTTCGCAGCCAGAACGTTTGATTATCCAGATGACGACAGACTATGCTGTATGCGAGGGCGAGCCTACTCCTGTTCATGTGACAGCTTTTGGCGGAACTGCTCCGTATCACTATATGTGGAATTCGGGTAGCGGCGAGTTCGAGGCTGGTACAGAAATCTCGAGCTTGTTGACCGAAACTACGCATTATACTGCGTATGTTCGCGACGCGAATGGTTGTGTAAGCGATATGCAGACAATGACGGTTACCGTCAGCCCAGAAATGATTATCGACAGCATCATGTTGCGTCAGATAAAGTGCTATGGTCATTGCGATGGACGCGCCGAGCTAGCAATGAGGGGCGGTCTTCCACCTCTGCAGTACACATGGCCGTCTGATACATATATTTACGATGGTATATGTAGCGGCGCTTATACGGTAACCGTAACAGATCTTATCGGATGCTCTGTGATTGGTTCTTTTGTAATTACACAGCCTGAAGATTTTGTAATTTCCACATCTATGGATTCCGTATCATGCTACGGAGCATCCGATGGCGAGGCTAGAATATTTGTTGATGGAGCAACACCTCCTTATACATACTTGTGGCCAAATGGAAATAATACCGATATCCTTACTACTTCGGCTGGTTCGTATATTGTTACGGTACATGATAGCAACGGTTGTCGTCATACCGAAGAATTCAATATTCCACAACCAGATCCGATGTCTGCGATACCTATTAATAATGTAACAATATGCAATGGGCAGTCGGTTGAATTGACAACACAGGTTACAGGTGGAACTCCGTATTATGACTATAGATGGATGGGACCAGATAGTGTCCAGTACAATGGTATCGTTTATGTGGTATCGCCAACTGAGACATCAACATATCGCTTGACAGTTTACGATTCGCATGGTTGTTCAGTTGAACTTCAGCCTGTAACAGTTAAACTTAATCCCGATTTGCGTATTTCGTCTGTAGTTACAAGTTATGATACAATATGTAAAGGCGACGAGGCTTTGATTTACGTCGAGGCTGATGGCGGTAGCGGTGGACCATATACACTTACGCTTCAAGATGGTAGCGTAGTGCCGTCACCATTTACTGTGAGACCAGATTCTACAACAATGTTCTATATTACTCTTAGTGATATGTGTGGAACGCCTTCTGTAACGGATTCAATAGAAATATTCGTACATTCATATCCCGATGAACTCTTTACATCAAGTAATGTGGAAGGATGCGTGCCACTTTCTGTTAACTTTACACCGTTGAATATAAACGGAACCCAGTACTTGTGGACATTTGGTGACAATGATTTCTCGGAGGAGGAAGATCCTACGCATGTATACAAGAATCCAGGCGATTATGATGTGACGATGACAGTATGGAGCGAATTTGGTTGTAAGATTGAAAAGACCATTGCAGATATGGTTCATGTGTATCCGACACCAAGGGCACTGTTTGATGCAGATGTTCAAGCAGTTTCTGTTTTGTCACCCGAAGTCTTGTTTAATAATAGGTCGATTGATGCAAGTAGATATTTCTGGTTCTTTGGCGACCAGGATAGTTCGACTTATGAAAGTCCACGTCATACATATCCTGAAATGGGTGAATATGAAGTAGTGCTTGTCGCTGAATCTGATCATCATTGTAAGGATACGACATCCAGAACCATAATAGTTTACAGTCAGTTCTCGTTCTATGCTCCTACTTCATTCACTCCTAACGGTGATGGTCTGAACGATTGTTTCAGGGTTTGTGGCAATGGTATATCGAAGAGCAATTTCTTGTTGACTATATATGATAGGTGGGGTGAATTGGTATTCAAGACAACCGATTATTATCCAGCTGCTAGTTGTGATGCTTGTTCTGAGGGATCTTGGGATGGAACCGATATGGGTAGCAAGAAAAAAGGCGACAAGGTCCTTGAAAATGGTATCTATTTCTGGTATTGCCAGTTCGAGGATATTTATGGAATAATGCACAGGGAACAGGGGCATGTAAATATGGTAAGATAGGAAGTATATAAATTATTTAAGCCGCTTTTAAAGCGGCTTTTTTTATGTCTATAGGTTCCTTTATTTTCGAGTGTAAAATCTTAAATCGTACTTAGAAAATCGTAAATAATATTTATTTTTGTGCCAAATTTTAAACTAATGAATTATACGATACTAGACCCTGAGGAACAGGGATATACAAAGATGGAGAAGTTCAACAAGGAGAAGACTGAGCGCCTTGCTGCGCTTTACAGCGAGATTCTCAGTTTGATTGGTGAGGATGTCAATCGCGAAGGACTTCTAAAGACACCCGAGAGGGTTGCCAAGGCGATGCAGTTCCTAACTCAGGGCTACGATATGAACGCAGAGGAAATAATCCGTTCCGCCATGTTCCGTGAGGATTACCGCCAGATGGTAATTGTAAAGGATATTGAACTATACAGCATGTGCGAGCACCACATGTTGCCGTTCTATGGCAAGGCGCATGTAGCTTACATTCCAAACCACTATATTACAGGATTGAGTAAGATCGCACGCGTTGTGGATGTTTTCTCGCGTAGGTTGCAAGTGCAGGAAAGGTTGACAACGCAAATCAAGGACTGCATTCAGAATACTCTCGACCCATTGGGCGTGGCGGTTGTCATAGAGGCGCACCACATGTGCATGCAGATGCGCGGCGTGCAGAAGCAGAATTCTATCACCACGACTTCCGACTTTACAGGCGTATTCTTGAAGCAAGCCAAGACAAGACAGGAATTTTTATCATTAATTGACAGAAACAGATTATAATGAAAGCATTGGTTTTCCCCGGACAGGGTTCCCAGTTTTCGGGTATGGGCAAGGACTTGTACGATGCAAGTGCGAGTGCAAAGAAGATGTTTGAGCGTGCCGATGAAGTTCTCGGCTTTGGCTTATCGGAAATAATGTTCAATGGCACCGACGAGGATTTGAAGCAGACTAAGGTTACACAGCCTGCTGTTTTCTTGCATTCGGTAGTTATGTTCTACGAGAAGTTTGCCAGCGACAGCTTCGATATGGTTGCAGGACATTCGCTTGGCGAATTTTCTGCATTGGTTGCAGCAGGTGTGCTGAGTTTTGAGGATGCCTTGGTTTTGGTATCGAAGCGTGCAATGGCAATGCAGAAGGCCTGTGAAATGCAGAAATCGACCATGGCGGCTGTAATTCGTCTTGATCGTGCGATTGTAGAACGCATTTGTGCCGAAACCGATGGCATTGTTGTTCCTGCCAACTATAATAGTCCCGAGCAGATTGTTATTTCGGGCAGCGAGGAAGCAATTGATGCTGCTTGCGTGAAGATGAAGGAAGCAGGAGCAAAACGCGCTTTGAAACTGCAGGTTGGGGGTGCTTTCCATTCTCCGCTTATGGAGCCAGCACGCGAGGAACTTGCAACGGCTATCATGTCGACAAACTTCAACGATGCCAAGGTGCCCATTTACCAGAATGTAGACGCAATGCCTCACCATATAGCTAATGAAATTCGTGAAAACCTTGTAAAGCAGCTAACAAGTGCCGTTCGCTGGAGCGATTCGGTGGTGAAAATGCATGCTGATGGGGCTACCGAATTTATTGAGGTTGGTCCTGGACAGGTACTTACTGGACTTGTAACGAAGATTTTGCAGTAGCGAAATAATAACTAACTAAAAACATCAACTGTCATGCTGAACTGCTTCCTGAGCAGAGTCGAAGGACAGTATCTGTTGATGTTTTTTTGTTTTGTATTGCGGAGAATTAGGTGCAACAATGCTCTCCCGTTCCGAATATTCTCTTATCTTTGCAATAAAATTAGTTTTTACTATGACAGCGGAACAGGAACGAATAATTAGCCTTACCAAGGTTCTCAATCAGCACAATTATAATTATTATGTGCTTAATAATCCTACAATCAGCGACTTCGAGTTTGACAAGATGCTCGAGGAACTTGCCGACTTGGAAAAGCGTTTTCCAGAGTTCCGCCAGCCCGATTCGCCTACAATGCGCGTTGGTAGCGACATTTCCAACGAGTTCAAGACCGTGGCTCACGACTACCGTATGCTGTCGCTGGGAAATACCTATTCGGAAGGCGAAATTACCGAATTCTACAACCGCATTGTTAAGGAGATAGAACAAGAGCCTGAGATTATTTGTGAACTGAAATTCGATGGCGCATCTATTTCGGTAAAATACGATAACGGTCAGTTCGTAAGGGCTGTAACCCGTGGTGATGGCGAGAAGGGCGACGATGTAACAGAGAATATCCGCACGGTAAAGAGTATTCCTCTGTCGATTGACAGTAGCGAACTTCCCGACAAGTTCGAGATTCGCGGCGAGATAATTATGCCACACAAGAGTTTTGATGCCTTGAATGCCGAGCGTATCGAGATTGGCGACACTCCGTTTGCAAACTGCCGCAATGCGACTTCTGGGTCTATAAAGCTGATAAATCCAAAGGAAGTGGCGAAACGTGGTCTGGATTGCTATTTTTACTACATGATGGGACGAAATCTTCCAGCAAAAACTCACTACGAATGCATGCAGGTGCTTCGTCGTGCAGGATTCAAGATTTCCGATCACATAAAGCTTTGTCATAGCTTGCAGGAGATTTTTGATTTTATACACTACTGGGATACAGAGAGGCGCAATCTTCCGTTCGACATCGACGGCATAGTGCTGAAGGTGAATTCGTATGCACAGCAGGAAATGTTGGGGTTTACAGCTAAGAATCCGCGTTGGGCAATAGCCTACAAGTTCAAGGCTGAGCAAGTTAGTACACGACTTTTAAGTATTGATTATCAGGTTGGACGAACTGGTGCAATAACGCCAGTTGCAAACCTTGAACCAGTGCAGTTGGCTGGAACTATCGTAAAGCGTGCTTCTTTGCACAATGCTGACCAGATTGCCTTGCTCGACATTCGCGTGGGTGATATGGTGTATGTGGAGAAGGGCGGCGAGATTATTCCTAAGATTGTCGGCGTGGAATCGCACGATGTTTTCTCCGAGAAGACGCAATTCATAACAAAATGCCCCGAATGTGGTGCCGAACTGGTACGTGAAGATGGCGAAGCCAAGCATTTCTGTCCGAATTCCAATAACTGTCCGCCACAGATTAAGGGAAAAATTGAGCATTTTGTATCGCGCAAGGCAATGAACATTGAAACCATCGGCGAAGAAACCGTTGCACTGATGTACGATGCTGGGCTTGTCCACAACATTGCCGACCTCTACGACCTTACAAAAGAGCAAGTTCTGAAGCTCGACCGCATGGCCGACAAGTCGGCAGAAAATATTATAAGCGGAATCGAAAATTCGAAGCAAGTGCCGTTCGAGCGAGTGGTTTACGCACTTGGAATCAGGCACGTTGGCGAGACTATGGCTAAGAAACTGGCATTTGCCCTGAAGGACATCGAAACATTGTCAAGTGCAACTGTGGAACAATTGGTTGCGGTTGGTGACATAGGCGAGGTTATCGCGCAGAGCATTGTCGATTATTTTTCGAACGACGAGAATGTGAAGATTGTTGCACGACTGATTGATGCTGGTTTACAATTCAAGGTAAAGGAGCAGGAGAAATTGTCGTCGTCGCTGGAAGGAATGTCGGTGATAATTTCGGGAACTTTTACCCACTATTCGCGCGACGAGATAAAGAAGGTCATCGAATTGCACGGAGGAAAGAACGTATCATCCATTTCGAAGAATACCGACTTGTTTGTTACTGGCGAAAACATTGGCCCTGCCAAGTTGGAAAAGGCAACCAAATTGAATATCAAGATGGTTGATGAGGAGGAATTTAGGAGAATGATTGGGGAGAATGGATAATTCGCTCCTTTTTTTGTCATCTTGAACTTGTTTCAAGATCTGAAAAAAAGGAGGAGATTGATTAACAGATGCTGAAACGAGTTCAGTATGACTAAAAAGAGAATATAGAAACGATCATGAACTTTGACGAACTACGAATTTCGAAACAACTGATAAATGCCCTCGAGGACATTGATATAGTGGAGCCAACTCCGATACAGGAAAAGTGTTTCCCGAAAATTTCATCTGGTGCGGATGTGATTGGCGTGGCGCAGACAGGAACTGGTAAGACCTTTGCATATCTTCTTCCGATTTTCAATTCACTTGAATTTTCGGTGCAGAAGAATCCGCGCGTGCTGGTGCTTGTCCCGACTCGTGAACTAGCCGTACAGGTTCGCGACGAGGCCGAGAAACTTGCCAAATACAAGAGCTATCGAATCAAATGCGTTTATGGAGGAGCGAATATCAATACGCAGAAAGATAACATTTATACCGATGGTTGCGATGTGCTGATAGGTACGCCAGGCAGAATATATGACATTGCCGTTACTGGTGTTTTGCGTTTCGCTTCGGTGAAAAGACTTGTTATTGATGAGGTCGATGAGATGTTGGATTTGGGCTTCCGTCCGCAGTTGGAACAGATTCTAGAGATGTTACCGCAGAAACGCCAGTCGATGATGTTTTCGTCGACTTTGACTGATGATGTTAGCGCTTTTTTACATAAGCATTTCCGTAATCCGGAGACAATAGAGGTGACAAGACGTTGTACGCCAGTGGAAAAGATTGAGCAGCGCGTTTATATGTTGCCTAACTTCAATACAAAGGTTAATTTCCTAAGCAAAATTCTTGCTGATGCAGACGAATATCCAAAGGTTCTGATTTTTGCAGAGAACAAGAAGCAGGCCGACAGGCTGTTCGATATGCTTGATGTAAAATTCCCGGAAAGGGTAGGGGTTACGCATTCCAACAAGTCGCAGAACTACAGGTTCAATGCAGTGAAAAATTTTGAGGAAGGTAAGTATAATGTCCTGATAGCAACAGATGTTGTGGCTCGTGGCATTGACTTTACCGAGGTTTCGCATGTAATTAATATGTCGCCTCCAGAAAATCCGATTGACTACATTCATAGGATTGGCCGTACTGGCCGTGCCGACAAGGATGGCGTTTCGTTGCTGTTGGTTGCTCCATACGAGGAAAATTTGTATTCTGAGGTACGCAATGTTGCCGGCGAAAATATTTCGGAATGTGAAATCCCTGATGGAGTAGAGGTTTCTTCTTTGTTGCTTGAGGAGGAAAAGCCTACTGTTACCCACAAGATATATCTGAAGGCACCATCATTGAAAAATTCTGGTGGAGCTTTCCACGAAAGGAGTGACAAGCGCAAAAAGGTAAACTCTGGTGGATTGAAAGCGAAGGCAAAACGCAAGCACGGAAAATAATTCCGTGCCTTTGGCATGCCTTATTTTTGGTACAGATACCTCTTTATGCTTCTTTTTGGTGTGCGCTCGAAGTCCTCGTGCATAAATTCTATCTTGTGTATCGATGCATACGACGGCAGTTCCTTGTTTACAGAAGGCAGCCAGTCGCGAATCATCTTCTCAAGCGCATCGCGGCTGATTCCATCCAGTTCTGCTTGCTGGTAGTCGGGATAGATAAGTGCAGTAAGCGCGCCGTGGTCGTCAATTACCAGCGATTCAACTACGTATGAAAGGTTGTTAAGCACGCTTTCTAGTTCTTCTGGATATATGTTCTGTCCAGACGGACCAAGTATCATGCACTTACAACGTCCCTTCAGGTAAAGGTAACCATCGCTGTCTACAACGCCCATATCGCCTGTGCGGAACCATCCGTCGTCGGTGAAAACCTGGCGGGTTGCCTCTTCGTTCTTGTAGTAGCCGAGGAAGACATTTGCTCCCTTTACCTGTACTTCGCCTGCTATCTTTTCTGGGTCGGGCGAGTCGATGCGAAGTTGCATGTTGCGCACTACTTTGCCGCACGAGAATAATTTAGTGTCGTTCCAATGTGCGTAACATATTATAGGCGCGCACTCGGTCATGCCGTAGCCGACAGTGAAACGGAAGCCAATCTTGCGGAAGAAACGTTCGACCTCATTGTTGAATGCGGCGCCACCGATGATTACTTCTTCGAATGCATTACCGAAGGTATTTGTAAGTTCCGTGCAAATTTTCTTCTCAATCATCTGGTCAACAATAGGAATGCGGAACAAAAGTTTGTTTTTGTCGAGAATAGGCTTAAGTTTGTTCTTGTAGATTTTCTCTATTATCAGAGGTACCGATATAATAATGTCGGGACGTATGTCGGCGAATGCTTGCAAAACTAATTTCGGTGTTGGCATGCGTGTGATGAAATGAACATGCGCACCCATAGTCATTTGGAATAGGAACTCGAACATAAAACCGTACATGTGAGCCATAGGAAGCATAGAAACAACTTTTGAGCCTTGTCCGAAGCGTGGCAAAGCATCGTAATGTGCGAAATCGACGTTGCTCGACAATGCCCTGTATGGAATCATTACGCCTTTTGATTGTCCGGAAGTACCTGAGGTATAGTTTATAATTGCAAGTTCGTCGGGTGAATCGTTATAGTATTTTACATCGTCAGGCGTGAAACGCTTTGGATAACGTTTGCCATACGACTCGTTGAGGTGTTCGCGAATCTGCATAAGGTCGTCGCTGGCTGCATACAGGAAATTTAGGTCGCTTATATTTACAACAACCGAAAGCCCTGGCATATCGGCAATGTCGAGTCTTTTCCATACTGCATCGTCGACAAATAGTACACGTGCCTCAGAATGGTTCACTAACTGCTGTATCACAACAGGCTTGAATTCGTGCTGAATAGGAACAGGAACGGCACCATAGGTAAGTGCCGACAACATGCATACACCCCAATTGGCCTGGCTGTGCGAACAAAATGCAACTTTGTCACCACTGTTCAAACCGCATTGCTCAAAAGCTATATGCAATTTTGATATGCGTCTTGCTATATCTGAATAAGTAAGTGTAATTCCTTGATAATTAGAAAGTGCTGGTCTGCCCCAGTTGAGACGGAAGCTTTCTTCCAATCTTTTGTTGAATGATGTATTCTCCATGATCATCGTTTAAAAATTCGCCGCGAAATAATGTAAAATAATCTGCCCGAAAAAATAAAGCGGAAATTTGGATAACTTTTAGTGTTAAATTTATATCTTTGCGCTCATGGAGAAAGGGATAAACTACAACGACGGAGACATCCTGATAAAAGATTCTTTTGACGACATAATGCTTGCCGGTAGTATACGAACATCGATGGTTGCGGCTGTAATATGCACCGCTGGATGTATGAAAATTGGCATGAACGGTTCAAAATACGAGGTTGCTGGCAACAATATTTTCATTTTGCCACCAAATGTTTATTTGGACGAAGTTTCGATGGACGAGGATTTCAATGGTTTGTTCTTTGCTCTTTCGTACGTAAAGTTTGAAAAGACAATAATGTCGGGACGCGGGTTGTGGCCTCTTATGATGTATACGCGAACTCATCCCGTAATTAAGATGAACGAGCAGGAAATGAAACTGGCGCTCGACTACTTTTCCATTGTACGAGAAAAACTTGCATCCCCTCGCGATTTCTACTACAAGGAAATCATGCTTCACCTTATGGAAACTGTATTCTATGAAATATGCGTAATCATAAACAGAAACCTTGATGCCAATACGCTAACTGTGATTGCAAAGCAGAAAGACTTAGTTTTCAAGAATTTCCTTAATCTTCTTGCCACCGAAAGCATACATTCGCGTAATGTTGCATCGTATGCCGAAATGTTATGCGTATCGCCCAAATATTTGTCGCATGCGGTTCAGACCTTGAGCGGAAAACCCGCTTTGGCGTGGATTCTGGAATATGCTACCGATGCAATTGCTCACGAACTGCGATATTCAGATCGCTCAATAAAAGAAATTGCCAATGCTTTCGAATTCTCAAGCATCAGCGCATTCTCCAAGTTCGTAAGAACTCGCCTCGGCTGTTCTCCGCGATATTATCGCAGCAAACGAGATGAAATTTTGTCCAATTGATAATTATAGGCTTTTTACCCATTCCTCAATGTCCTGCTTGCTGGCATCGTTGAGCAGACGACCTTCCTTCCAGTTCGCCTTTGGATATGCTGCTTTCAAGTCATTACAAGCTTGTTCGATTGTGCTTCCGCCGGATGTTGCAAATGGAATTACCGTTTTCCCATCGAAATTATAGGATTCTATAAAGGTGTTGATTATTGTTGGGCAAGTGTACCACCAAATTGGAAAACCTACGTAGATTGTGCTGTAATCATCGATTTTGAGTTCAGTTTTCTTTATTGCAGGACGCGAGGTCTTGTCTTTCATTTCCACCGATGAGCGCGACAGCGAATCTCTCCAGTTGAGGTCGTCTTCGGTATAAAGTTGTTCGGGTTCAATTTCGTAGAGGTCTGCATTTGCGACTTCTGCAAGTTGTGTTGCCACTTGCTTTGTTACTCCTGATGCTGAAAAATAAGCTACTAATGTTTTCATTTCCTTTGTTTCGTTTTGAGGTTCGTTTTGATTTTCTGATTGTTTCTCACCATTTGTGCATGCGCAAACACATAGTGCGAGTGTGATTACTGAAATAATAGTTGTCTTCTTCATTATTATGTTTTTTAGTTTGATTGTGCAAATATAGTTAAAAAATGAGATTTTGCAACTATATATAACAAACAAAGGGCATCCTTTCGAATGCCCTTTGCCTGATAGAATTATGAAACATTAATTTTTCAAACCGAATCTTACGAAACCAGTTGCAACGAGTCCCTTTTCTACTGATTCCAAATACTGAGCGATTGAAATCTTTGAATCGGAAATGTATGCCTGATTCATAAGAGTTGATTCCTTGAAGAACTTCTGCAGACGACCGTTTGCGATAGCTGTAATCTTAGCTTCTGGCATTGTAGCAACAGTTGCTTCGGTTACTTCGGTTCTAATCTTGCGAGCTTCGTCAGCCTGTTCCTTTGTAATCCATCCCTTAGCCATGTTGCTTTCGATGTGGTCATCGCTGTCAACGAGGTTCGGGTTGATACCTGCTTTCTTCAAAGCAGCATCAACAGCCTTAGCGCTGAGTTCGAGCTTGGTCTTGTTGATTGCAACTGAGAATTCTTCGTCCTTAATTTTCTGAGGAACGCTTGCTTCGTCAACAGCAACAGGATTCATAGCTGTTACCTGCATTGCAACGTTACGACCAATCTGACGATCAACAACCTTGTTAAGACCGATTACGGTAGCAAGCTTGTTTCCGTTGTGGATGTATTCTACAACGTAAGGAGCTTCCATCTTATTGTAATAAGCGAGTTCCATCTTTTCGCCTGTTACACCGCTTCTTTCGGTGATAGCATCAGCTATAGTCTTTCCGTTGAGTGGTAAAGCCTTGAGAGCTTCGAGGTCGGCAGGAAGATTGTCGCAAGCAATCTTAAGGATGTCCTTTGCAAGGTTTACGAAATCATCGTTCTTTGCAACGAAGTCGGTTTCGCAGCTCAATGCAATAACAACACCAACAGTATTGTTCTTAGCAGTGCCAGCGAGAACAGCACCTTCGGTAGCTTCGCGGTCAGCACGCTTGTTAGCGATTGCAAGACCTCTTTCCCTGATAAGATCCTTTGCCTTTTCGAAATCACCGTCAGCTTCTGTCAAAGCCTTCTTGCAGTCCATCATACCTGCACCGGTTATGTCTCTAAGTTTCTTTACGTCAGCAGCACTTATATTTGCCATTGTCTTTCGTTTTTTACGTTAATACTAATTTTCTTCGGTTTCTGCAACCTCAACTGGAGCTTCTTCAACGTGTTCCTTCTTTGCTGAAGATCTTCTCTGTCTCTTTCTTTCTACTGGCTGTTCTTCGCCTTCTTCAACGGTTTCCTTAGCGGTGTTTTCCTTTTCAACAGCTCTTTCGTCCAAACCTTCCTTTATAGCCTGGCACATTGTAGAAACGATAAGCTGGATTGACTTTGAAGCGTCATCGTTTGCTGGAATTGGGAAATCAGCGTTCTTAGGATCCGAGTTTGTATCAACCATTGCAAATACAGGAATACCCAATCTTTGAGCTTCGTGAACAGCGATCTTTTCCTTCAAGATGTCAACTACGAAAAGTGCAGCTGGGAGTCTTGACAAGTCGGCGATAGAACCGAGGTTCTTTTCCAACTTAGCTCTTTGACGGCTGATTTGCAACTGTTCGCGCTTCGACAATGATGCGAATGTTCCATCGCTTATCATCTTGTCGATTGACGACATTTTCTTTACTGCCTTACGGATTGTCGGGAAGTTGGTGAGCATACCACCAGGCCAGCGTTCTGTTACGAACGGCATTCCAACCTTTGTTACTTCTTCGGAAACGATGTCCTTAGCCTGCTTTTTGGTAGCTACGAACAAAACTTTTCTTCCGTCCTTTACGATTTTTTTCATTGCTTCTGCAGCTTCGTCAACCTTTACGGCTGTCTTGTGCAAGTCGATGATGTGGATACCGTTGCGCTCCATGAAGATGTAAGGAGCCATTGCGGGATTCCATTTGCGCTTGAGGTGACCAAAGTGTACGCCTGCCTCGAGCAACTGATCAAATGTTAATCTTGACATTTTTAAAAATTTAAGTTTACATTCTGTAGTAACAATCGCGGAGTAGAATCTCGAAAGACCATCTCCACGATTTAGATACTAAACTTTGTTTATAATTCACTAAAAAAATACTAACGCTTGCTGAACTGGAATCTCTTACGAGCCTTCTTCTGTCCGGGTTTCTTTCTTTCAACAACCCTCGAGTCGCGTGAGAGGAAACCGCAAGGCTTCAAGCTAGCCCTGTATTCCGGATCTACCTTCAACAATGCCCTTGAGATACCAAGGCGCAATGCTTCAGCCTGACCTCTTACACCACCTCCGTCAATGTTGGCCTTTACATCGTAGCAGTCCATCTTGTCCAATGTCAAGAATGGTTGCTTTACGATATACTGGTACTGCATAATCGGGAAGTATTCTTCCATTTTGCGGTTGTTAACCGTGATGTTTCCTTTTCCTTCGCTTAAGTAAACTCTTGCGACTGCAGCTTTTCTGCGACCTAATGCATTAAATACGTCCATGCTTATTTAATTGTGTTTAAATCCAACTTTGTCGGGTTTTGAGCTTCGTGCTTGTGCTCGCTGCCAACATAAACTTTCAAATTTCTGAACAATTCGCTTCCGAGACGGTTCTTCGGCAACATTCCCTTGATTGCATGTTCGATGATGCGTGCTGGGTGCTTTTCGAGCATTTCAATAGGAGTTTCAACCTTCTGTCCGCCAGGATAACCAGAGTGTCTGATGTATTCCTTGTCGGTGAGTTTATTGCCTGTTAAAACAACCTTCTCTGCATTGATGATGATGACATTGTCGCCACAATCAACATGAGGTGTGTATTCGGGTTTGTGCTTTCCTCTCAATACGTAAGCTACTTTCGAAGCCAAACGTCCGAGGATTTCGCCTTCGGCATCGACAACATACCACTGCTTCTTAACAGTTTCCTTGTTTGCCGATATTGTTCTGTAAACCAATGTTTTCACTTTAAAAAATCTTCTTTAAAATTAATAAATTAAGTTCCTTAGGCTGGATGACCAAACGGACTGCAAAAGTAATACTTTTTTTATTATCCAAAAATCTTTTTTTGCTTTTTCTTTAAAAAATATTTTGTCGATAAAATGTTGAATGATACTATGCTGGATTTTCTTCATTTTATGCCGTGGTTCGAAGCTTGTTTTGCGTCGATTTGTCGGTGTACCTATTTATAATATATGCAGCATGTCCGATGTACTGTTTTGGGAAAAGTGTATGTATAATGTTGTTGACAACTTTTGCTAGCATGTTGACCTTTTTGCAAAAAATACTCTTATCTTCGCAAGTCGATACTTAAATGATATGGAAGAACAACAGCAGGTTAGAAAAATTTTGGTCTATACCGATTTTACAGCGGTGGGAGAACGAAGTGTGCAGTGGGGCGTGTATTTCGCCGAAAAGTTCAAGATGGAACTGCTTCTGCTGCATGTGATAAACGAGAATACATACACTTATTTCCCGAAAAATACAGCCGAGGACGATGCAAAGGAGGCTCTTGCCGAATATTGCGAAACCATAAAGAAGGACCACGGCGTAAATGCTGAGTATTATGTGGAGGAAGGCTGTACATGTACAATAATCAATTCCACTGCCGAGCGCATTGACGCTTATCTTATCGTGCTGGGAACTCACGGCAAGGACGATTTGCAGTTCCTGTCGGGAACTTCGGCTGTGAAGATTATCCGCAAGGCTAGAATTCCATATTTCGTAATTCAGAAAAATACTCCATATCCGAGCTACGGCAACAAGATTGTGCTTCCAATGGATGTCGCCAAGGAAATGAAGGAAAAGACTGGTTGGGTGACTTATTTCGCAAAGCATCTTGAACAGGTAATTGACATTGTTCACAAGAAAACCGATGACGGACGGTTGACAAACAACTTGCAGTTCTGTACCAAGTTTTTCGACCGCTACGAGCTGGTTTACAACCGAATTGTGCTTGGCGAACGCAAGAGCATCGACCTTCAGGCGGTTGACTATGCTTCAAACAACGAGTGCAAGCTGATTGTGATAACCACCACCAAGGAGGAACGTCTCTGGCATAAGCTTTTCGGTTTTCCCGAAGCCAAGATTATTGCCAACGAAAAAGGAATTCCTGTGTTGTGCGTAAATCCGAAGAAGGACTTGTATGTGCCTTGTATATAAAATGTTAGATAGTATGAAAAGGTTATTATTGATAGTTTTCATTTCGATGATGGCGATTTTTGCCAATGCTCAGATGTATAATGCTGTATGTACTGGCGCTGGCGAATCGATGCTTATGAAATCGAAAGATATTCCTATAGTTGCAGAAAAATCGCTGACGCAACAGTTGCAGGGCTGGCCAAAGGCTTTTTCAAAGGACGAGTACTATATGAATGCTCGGGGCTTGTGCCTTGTCGACTTGGACGGCGATGGCACCGACGAGATAATTTTTGGTGCCGACACTGCAATATATGCATACAAAGGCGATGGAACTTGTCTTTGGCGTACCGATTTGCAAGGCGTTGCCTATTATCCGCCTTCGTGTGCCGACATCGACAACGATGGCAACTTGGAAATACTGATGTACACGCGTGCTCCCGCAGGGACAAGTACCTCGTATTTTTACATTTTCGATAAGGATGGTAACATCCGTGATGGTTTTCCAAAGTCGTATTCAAGTACGCAAATAATTATTGGTAGTCCTGTTATCGCAGATTTTGATGGCGACAAGCAGATGGAGATTATTGTTGCAAAGTTCGGTTCGTCGCAGAGCAAATTGTATGTCTATGAACCAGATGGCTCGGTACGTAGCGGTTTCCCTAAGAATGTAACTGGTAGGTTTGCTGTTACTCCATCGGTTGGCTACGACAGCAAGTCGGGACAAATGATAGATAGCGTTATTGTTCTGAATACAACGGCTGCAATTTATGCATTCGACCTTAATGGCAATGTGCTTGACGGTTTTCCCGTGCAGGACGACAATGTCAAATTTTCGTATCAGTCACCGCTGATTTGCCATACTGCCGAAAAGACGGTATTTGTTGGTGCAAGCCATGGCGATGCACCGATTTTCTACTCTTTGGAAACCAACGGGCAGTTTTCTGATGGCTGGCCTGTTCCAACGACAAATAATGCGTGGACTTATACAGCCCCGACTGTTGCTGGTCTGGGCGATAGCTTTGATTTCTATATGTTTACTCAGCGTGATTCGGATGCTGCTATCCACGCAATGCGCCCCGATGGTTCTTATATCAATGGTTTTCCAGTTCCACGTGCCGACTTGACCGAAGGAGGTAGTGAAGGAGTAACTACCTATATGTATTCCACCGATTTGGAGAAGATTTACATTTTCGGCACTTCCATTTCTGGCGATGCCAATGGCGAAGGTTATGTACATATCTTTGAGGCTAATCCCGACTTGTCCGATTTCCACGAAACGGACGAATCGCCTTTGCGGATACAAGGACTTTCGTTTCTGAGTGCCGTCAATCTTGGCGATGTCAATGGAAACGGCAAGCTCGACCTTGTTGTGCAGTCGTACGACCAGATGGGCGAGGGCGCGGATTCCATTCACGTAAGCGTGTTCGAAACAGATTACGACTACAATCCCGATTATATGTACGGAACTTACAAGGGGCGTAACGATAGGTGCGGTTTTGTAACGCCGTTTTCTCTGGATGCAGCGGTTGATGATGTTTCTTCTGCTGAAATTGTTTTGTATCCGAACCCTGTCCGTGATATGATTTCGGTGGAAACTAATGTGGCATCAGATTTGCAAATTGTTGATTTGTCGGGCAAAACGATGTTTTCATACGTCGGTTGTTCGGAAAAATGGAATATAGATGTGTCGGATTTGAAACCGGGCGTTTATTTTTGTCGTATAATTAATAATAAGGTACAAACTGTAAAATTCGTAAAGTTATGAGATTAATCGCAATAAAAATATTGGTCGTTGCTGCGGCGCTTTCGTTTGTTTCGTTTTCTGGCAATGCGCAGGTCATTGGCGAAAGACAGGCCGATGGTTCGGTTATAAACTACATCGACATTAACAAGAAAAAGCAGGGCAAGTGGATAAAGAAGTACAGCAACGGCAATGTGCGCTACGAAGGCTTTTTCACCAACGACATACCTTCAGGAACATTCAAGTATTATTACGAAAACGGCAAGAAAAAGTCAATTCTTGTTTACAACGACGACCATTCGTCGACGGTTGAGATGTTCTGGCAAAGCGGTGCAACATCAGCAACTGGTGGATATGACGAGGAAACAAAGCGTCACGGTGAGTGGAGGATATACACCGAATCTGGAAAGTTGATAGAGATTATTAATTATGTTCACGGCAAAGCTGAAGGCAATGTGACTATGTATTATCCAAATTCGACCAGGCTTGTCCTTGATTGTATGTATGCAAATGGAACGCGCAACGGTTACTACAAGTACTATTTCGATAACGGAAATATGCACGAGGACGGGTTCTACAAGGATGGTGCGCGTCACGGACATTGGAAGATTTATGCTCCCGATGGCTCTCTTGAAGAGGAAGGTGATTATTTGTATGGAGAAAAGGAAGGCGAATGGAAAGATTACCGTACCGACAAGTCGGGGGAAACTGTTGTTTACAAGCATGGTCATTCCGATAAGGAAAAGGAGCAAATGGAAGAATGGCGTAGAAAGGCCGAATGGGCTAAGGAACATCAAGATCAGTTTATGCGTCCCGAGGATTACCTTGACGACCCGATGGAATTCTTCCGCCACAATTCGAATGTAGATTATGGCAATTCGCCAGCAAACACAAAAGAGGCGCCATCTTCAACAAAGCAAAGTAATTCTGGCAAGAAGTCGAAGAAATAAATCTGTGCTGAGATGAAAAAGCTTCTCCTTGCAATGAGCGGTGGCATCGATAGTTCGGTGTCGGCGCTTATGTTGCTCGACAAGTACGAAATTGTGGGTGCTACTTTCCGTACCTACGATTCGATGAAGGAATCGTGCATTGCCCGTGAAAAAGGCTGTTGTACCATCGAGAGCATAATGGAAGCCAAGCGTTTTGCACAGTCGTTGGGAATTGACCATCATATTGTAGATTTCCGCGAGCGTTTTGCCGAGACTGTAATCAGCAATTTTGTTTCCGAATATCTTCACGGACGTACACCTAATCCTTGTGTGGTTTGTAATCGCGAGATAAAGTGGGGCGTTATGTTGCAGAAAGCCGACGAACTTGGCTGTGAATACATCGCAACAGGTCATTATGCTCGCATTATGCACGAAAATGGGCGTTATTTTCTGCGCAAGGGCGTTGATTTGAGCAAGGACCAGACATATTTTTTGTGGCGCTTGTCGCAGGAAAATCTGGCTAGGACAGTTTTCCCGCTTGGCGAATACACAAAGGACCAAATTCGTGCAATAGCCGATGAAAAAGGTTTCAAGGCATTGGTAAAAAAGCGCGAAAGCCAGGAAATTTGCTTTGTCCCCGATGACGATTACCGCAATTTTCTTCGCACACAGGTTTCCGATATTGACGAAAAAATAGGGGAGGGCGACATAATTTCTACTGATGGGAAGGTTCTTGGCAAGCATAAAGGTTTTCCATTTTATACCATAGGTCAGCGCAAAGGCTTGAATGTAGCGGTTGGGCATCCAGTGTTTGTAACAGAGATAAATCCCGAAAAGAATACCGTAACTCTTGGCGAACGCGAGGATTTGATGCGCTCGGAAATTGTTGTCAGTGACCTTAATTTCATGAAATACGAAAATCTGTATTCCCCAATGAGGCTTGAATGCAAGATTCGCTACAATAGTCGTGGCGTGGAATGTGAGGCAAGGCAGGATGGTGATAAGTTGTATATCCGTTTTGCCGAACCAGTTTCTGCTGCAACGCCTGGTCAGTCGGCGGTTCTTTACGAAGGCGATGATGTTGTGGCAGGAGGAGTGATACAATAAAGTTTCTAGGTTTGCTTGCGCGAGCTAAAGGTTAACTTCGTTGAGGGCTTCGCCGTTCTCGCTGCGCTGTTTCTATGGCTACACCGTTTCTAGGTTTGAAAATTTGAAGATTTTGGGCATACAGGTTTAATGGCTACAGGTTTAAACTGTTTCTATGGCTACGCCGTTTCTGTAGAAGACGCAAAATTTTGCGTCCGTTGTTTGTAGAGAACAATGTTTTGTATTCCCTACTTGTATTTCTTTCTGAACTCTGATGGTGAAATCCCTTCCTGTCGTTTGAAAAACTGTCCAAATGCCGACTGGTCGGGGAAACCGAAGCGGTCAGCAATCTGTTGATGGGTCATTTCACTGGTAAGCAGGGTGTTTTTGATTTCGCCAATTAGCGACTGATTTATTAGAATCTTCGGAGTTTTACCAGTTTCTGCCTTACATAATTTGGAAAGATAGCGTTCTGATATGCAAAGTTTTTTTGCATAGAACGAAACATCCCGTTGTCCCATCATTACATTTTCGCTAATCAATTCAAAAAAATGGTTCAAAAGCATACGGGGACGCTTGCTGTTGTCACCTTGCTTCGTTTCGATAGAAACATCAGCAGCATTGTATAAGGTTAGAAGCAGATGCACAAGGCTGGTCATAATCATTTTGTTGCGGGAGACTAGGGCTGTGTTTTGAACTGCGATTTTCAGAAGTTCGTAATCCATTGCCATAATTCGTCCATATTGCTCGTCAATGTTTTTGTCCGTCCAGAACACGGTTTCCAGTTCCCCAAAATCCGCTTCGGCTCCGCACAGCGAATAGACCACATTCATTAGCGCCTCTTTGAAAACAAGGACTTCCATCTGCATATCGCGCGACGACGACATTACTTTGAAAGTGGCACCTTCCTGAACGAAAAAAATCGTATCGGCAGCCACTTTGTATTCTGTTTGCTCAAAAACTACCTTGGCTTTTCCTTTGTGTATGTGGCATATCCAGGATTCGTAAAGGTCG
>JBGUHW010000099.1:0-61913 GCA_045112395.1 Bacteroidales bacterium | reverse complement strand
TTGCATTTCCCTTTATCTCAACCACATTGATACCTTTTTTTTCAAGTTCCTGCACCTTGTGCATGTTTTCTTCCGCTTTTGCCCGCCGTCCTCGATGAACGACAACCAAATTGTAGCCATTTTCGGCCAAAATGCTTGCACAAGCGTAACCAACACCTCCAAATCCACCTAATATCAATGCCGTTTTCTTCATCTCTATCTATATTTTTTCAAAACCAAACAAGCATTTACATCACCGAAACCGAAACTTGCCTTTGCTGCATATTCAATTCTGAGATTTTCAATAGTTTTTTGCGGAATTTTTGCAGAATCGTAAATCTTTGCTATTTCGGCATGAAGTGGCATACAATTTTTGGAAACATGCACAAATTCTTGATGCATTTGCAATACCGTAGCAATAGTTTCTATTGCTCCTGCTGCTCCAAGAGCATGACCGATAAGCGATTTAGTGGAATTTATGTATGGGAAATCCTTTTTCAGGTTAAGAGCACGACACCAGTTCGCCACTTCCAATGGATCGGCCATCGTACCAGTAAGATGTCCGTTTATATACGAAATTTCTGTTGGGCTTATTCCTGCCATTTTTACGGCATTCTGGATGCATTCGACCGCTTTTTGCGAGTTTGGCGATGTCATGCTGCCGCCATTGCGTTGTCCGCCTGAATTCACGCAAGCACCAACAATCTCGGCATAAATCTTTGCTCCGCGCGATTGCGCATGCTCCATATTTTCAACGACTAGGATTCCCGCACCTGCAGATGGCACAAAACCGCTTGCATTTTCGCTCAGCGGACGGCTAGCCGACTGCGGATTTTCGTTTCCATTACGACAAAGTAGGCGCATTGCATCGAAGCCTGCCCACACATACGGCGAATCTGGGTCACAACCGCCAGTCACAACAACATCAGCAATACCAGTGGAAACCAAGTCGTAAGCCCTTGCGATGGCTTCGGTGCCAGATGCACATGCCGATGACACACTTTCTGTTCTGCACGATGCCGAAAGAAGACTAGAAAGAAACGCTGCCGGTCCGCTGTGCATAGTATTTACAACAAACCAACTGCCCAACTTTTTGGTACGCCCTTCATCAATCAGCGACTTCATCCGTGCAAAATAATCATAACCAGCGCAGGTGCTTCCAACAACCACAGCCAACCTGTCATCGGTAGCATTTGACAGCAAGTCGTGAATCACAAATCCTGCATCCTGCCAAGCATCAATGGCAGCCGAGAGTGCATACCTTATAGACTTGTCGCTATATTCTGGTAAAAATTTATCTGTAAAATCATTATGCCGAATTGCTTGTGGAATACCAGCAACTCTACATACAAAATTTTTCTCCTCCAGTTCTTGCGAGTACGAAACTCCTGAATCTCCATTGCGCAATGATTTTGCGAAATCAGCAATGCTTGACCCGATTGGGCTTACCACGCCCATGCCAGTAATTGCCACCCGATTTTTCATTTTTCAACAAATTTTAGGTGGGCAATAGCACGAGCGCACTCTTCGCCTTTTGCATTTTGCAACAAAATATCCGACTTCAATACTCCTGCTCGGTAATATACCTTAGTTGCATCAACAGTAACCTTTTCGCCTTGTCCGACAGGCAAGTAAAACGATGCATGCACATTCGACAACGAGGGAGTCAACGCGACATTCTCGCGCTCGTATATTTTTTCAAGGTATACAAGATGCGCAACAAGTCCGATTTGTCCCATGCATTCCAGAAGCAACACTCCCGGAGTGACTGCATAATGCGGATAATGAGAAGCATAATATGGTGCATCCGCCCTAAATGTATAGTTCCCGACAATCCGATAATCATTGACAAAAGTAATTTCGTCAACGAACCGAAAATCATCTCCGTAGGGCAGTTTCGAGATTATCTTATGCGAAAGTTCATTCATAACCGTGCAATAACGGACTAACAAAAATACAACTTTTCCGACAATGCACATGCTACAAAAATCAACTTTTATTTTTCGCAATGCTGAAAAAACTATAATTTTGCGGTGTACAAACACTGACCTAATGAAAAAAGGCACGATTTTAGTGGTCGATGACGAACCCATTAATTTCAAGTTGCTCAATGCAATATTGGAACGCGAAGGATATTTTGTCGATTATGCATCAAATGGACATAATGCAATAGAAATGGCCACTATAAATAATTACAATTTGATAATCATGGACTTGAAGATGCCGGAAATAAATGGTGTTGAAACTTCAAGGCAAATAAAAAAGATAAAACCAGATACCAATATTGTCGCATCTTCGGCCATAAACAATATGGAACGAAACGAATATTTGCTTTTCAACGACTTTATTTCAAAGCCTATAAATAGGAGTCAGCTTCTTGAAATTGTGGAAAAGTTTGCTCGCTAAAAAGCAAAATAATCGGTAGTTTTCACCAGAGATTTAACAATGTATAATTATCAATTTTTCAACCTTTAGCTTTGCGCAGCTAAATTTTCAATTTTTCAAATTTTTGAATCATCAAATCTTTGAATTTCTTACCTTTGTTCCAAAATTACAGCAATGCATAGGTCAGGATTTGTAAACATTATTGGCAACCCGAATGTCGGAAAGTCAACGCTCATGAACGCCCTGGTAGGCGAAAGAATATCAATCATCACATCGAAGTCGCAGACTACGCGCCACCGCATTCTTGGCATAGTCAATGGAGAAGATTTCCAGATTGTTTACAGCGACACGCCCGGAATCATAAAGCCCAACTACAAGTTGCAGGAAAAGATGATGGACTTTGTATCGCTTTCGTTCGATGATGCCGATGTTTTTCTATATGTTACCGATGTGGTTGAATCGGCCGAAAAGAACGCCGAATACATTGAGCGTCTTAGCAAAGTGAAAATTCCGGTGCTTTGTCTAATAAACAAGATTGACATAGCGAGCACCGAGGAGATTGAAAACCTGCGTCTTTTCTGGGAAAGTCGCCTGCCAAACGCCAAGATTTTTGAAATTTCGGCACTCAACGGCACCAACCTCGACACGGTATTCAATGAAATTGTATCGCTTCTGCCCGAAGGTCCTGCTTGGTTTCCAAAGGATCAGCTTACCGACAAGACCGAACGCTTTATTGTCTCGGAAATCATCCGCGAAAAAATCCTGCTCAACTACCAGAAGGAGATACCATATTCGTGCGAAGTTGCCATCGAGGAATTCAAGGAAAGTCCCGACCTAATACGTATAAAATCTGTGATAATCGTTGAACGTCAGTCGCAAAAGGGCATTATCATTGGCAACAAGGGTGCTGCAATAAAGAAGGTTGGCACGCAGGCTCGTCTCGACATCGAAAAATTCTTCGGCAAGAAGGTTTTCCTCGAAACATTCGTCAAGGTCGAAAAGGATTGGCGCAACAACGACAGGAACCTAAGTAATTTTGGATACAACGTGTAGGGGCTGACGTCCGTTTAACTTCGTTGAGGGCTTCGCGGTTCTGGTTCAACGTTTAACGTTCAATGTTCAACGTCAACAACTTTTAACCCTTAACTTTTAGCTATTAACTATTTTTGCATTTTGTCAGCAACAATCGTAAATCGTAATTCGAAAATCGTAAATCCCTTAGATTCTTCCTTTATCGTGATAACTATAGTAATCCTTGCCGTTGCTACTGATTATCACATGGTCGACAAACCTTATGTTCATTAGCGAACATGCATCGGACATTGTGCGCGTCAGAAAATCGTCCTCCTTGCTTGGCGACATATTTCCCGATGGATGATTGTGGACAAGAGCCAATGCGACCGCATTCAAGCGCAAGGCTTCACCGATTACAATCCTAACGTCGACCAAAGTTTTGTCGATTCCACCAACCCCGACATTTGCTATTTTTATAATCCTATTCGAGTTGTTAAGATATATGGCGTATGCCAGTTCACGACTTTCGTCAATCACTTTCGGTGCAATGGTCGTGAAGATGTCTTGGCTGTTTTGAATTTGCTCTGATACAATATTCTCGCGACGGCGACCAAGTTCAACTGCTGCTGCGATAGTTACCGCTTTTGCTTCACCTATAGCCTCGTATTTCAGCAGGTCGCTGTATGACAGTTTGCAAAGGTTATCAATCTTGTTGTCGCAGTCGGCAAGAATTTCGCGAGCTATGTCGAGCGCACTTTTCCGCTTGTTGCCCGAACTTATGAGGATGGCCAATAATTCAGCCTGCGTCAGCGACTTCGGTCCAAGGTTGATCAGTTTTTCTCGCGGACGCTCATCTTCAGCCCAGTTCTTTATACTCTTTCGATTGTTCATGCTAGTACAAACAAAAAAACTGCTCCACCCAAAAGCGAAACAGCAATTTTAAAAATCCGTCTAATCAATTATGATAACTGATTAACGTGCTTTGCCAAAGAAGACTTAAGGTTTGCAGCCTTGTTAGCGTGGATGACATTGGTCTTTGCCAACTTGTCCAACATTTTTGCAACCTTTGGTAACATTGTTTCTGCTTCGGACTTAACCGACATAGCTCTCAATGCGCGAACTGCATTACGGGTAGTACGAGCATAAAACTTGTTGTGTAATCTTCTTGCTTCAATCTGTCTAATCTTCTTTTTAGCTGACTGATGATGTGCCATATCTTACTTTTTTAATTTATTTTTACTTTAAATCTTCCAAAAATTTTGGACTGCAAAGATACTACTTTTTTTGTCAATGCAATTTTTTAAAACAATATTTTTTCCATTTTTTATGTTCTGACACAAAATGCTGAATTATAGCGTTTTGCAAAACGCATTTGCGTGGACTTGTCATTCGCCATCCAATAATTGTTATGCAATAATGCAAAATATGCGGCATGCAATCATAAAAAACTAATCAAAACTAAAACTGGATTTGCTTTTAGAAAATGAAAATCTAAAGCGATCAGGCAACCTATTTTTCAGTTAATCGTTATGACTATTAGAAAATAAGCAAAAAAACTTGCCTATTTCTTAAAAAAGTTTTAAATTGCGGTCGTTATATGTAGTGACATTTTTCGGATGTTGCGTTTGTAACATAAGGAAAACCAGCTATTTATGCAGTTGCTTTTATGTAATAATTATGAAGATTATGAAGATTTTTTATAAAGAAATACGCACAATGGAAAAAGTTATAACCTGCTTGACACTCGTTTTGTTGTCGCCATGGCTATTTTCTCAGTCGAAAATAGACTATCAGCGGTTGGAATTGCTTAGGGCAAAACCGCTTGACGAAATGACTGCAGATGAACGTGAAGAATACGCATTTCTGAAAGCTTCTGGAGTTGATGTGCAGTTTTATACTGAAAATCAGTTTAAGCAACTGCGAAGTGGTGGTGTTAGTGCTGACTTCTGCAACGAGGCACTTGCATTCTGTACCGACGAGGGTTCTTACTCGTTCCCTGCCGGAACAAGTAGTACCCAGGCAACCGACTTCAGTAGTGGAGGAGAAGACATTGCCTGCTGTTATACAACACCTTCGCCAGCATGGTTCTATATGCGAATCGACAATCCCGGCGACTTGCTTATATACATGGAACATAGCAATGGCTACGACATAGATTTTGTTTGCTGGGGGCCTTTCACTGCCGCAAGTGCCGAGGAACTTGTCAGGACAAGATGTACAGGTGGACTTAATACAAGCACAAGCAACGGAAGCCACCGTCCAAGCAACGGAAACCACTCGGGTGACATGGGTGGCTATCCTGATGGAAATATCATCGACTGTAGTTATACCACAGAAGATACAGAATGGTGCTACATACCTAATGCTCAAGCTGGACAATGGTACATCTTCCTGATTACAAACTATTCAAAGCAGGCTGGAACAATTCTTTTTAACTCGCAGCACCAAAGCTGGCTAAATGGTCAGGCAACTACCGACTGCAATATTATAGCCAATGTGACTTCCAATTCTCCCGTATGCGAAGGTGCAACTATAACACTTTCGTGCTCGAATGTAAACAATGCAACATCCTATAGATGGTACTTTAACGGTGCAAATCAAACTGCTACTGGAACTCAAATCGGAACAGGAACTGCTGTATCACGGCCAAATGCAACTACTGCCATGACGGGCTGGTACGAACTGCAAATTTCGACAGCAAGCAGAACCAATTCGTTTTACACATACGTGATTGTAACGCCAAAGCCAAGCATTACATCGCTAAGCGCAACTCCTTCTGAAATTTGTTCCGGCGATCAAATACAACTTTCTGTATCTGCAACTAACGCAACGGCTTATGCGTGGTCTACTGGAGCGAACACTCAAAATGCAACGGACAATCCAACATCTTCCACAAGATACTATGTGACGGTATCGAACACGACAACAGTAAATAATCCACAGACAAATTCTTCTGTAACAAACACTTGTTCTGATATTTCTAGCGCAAGCATTACGGCTCATCCTAGTCCAACAGTGGCAATTCAGCCCGGATATGTAAGGCTTTGCGGTGGCACCAATGTTACTCTGTCAACTGTGGTCTCAAATTGTGACAACTGTTCTTATTCATGGTCAAGTGGAGAACATGCTCCTGAAATAAGTGTGGCTCCGTCTGCAACAACAACATACCAAGTAACAGTTAGCACTCCTCTGGGTTGTACTGGCGAAACGGATGTTGTAGTGGAGGTAATTGATGTAAACTCGATGAACGAGTGCAATGTTGTGTATGTTGATGTAAATGGTGATGGCAGTGGAATGACGCCTTCCGACCCTACAAATATTATTTCTGCACTTAGAATGTCGGAATGTTCAGGTGCTATAATAAGAATGGCAGAAGGCACATACGAACTCGACTATCCGCTAGATCTTGTAAGTAATGTGACGATTGAAGGTGGTTATTTCGACAACTTCAACAAGAAGACATCAAGGGCAGGAGCAACGACTATTCGTCGTACAAATACATACGCGCTTGGTAGTGCCAATTCTCCTGCGGTTGTTGCTGTGAAGGGTGATGCAGTAAGTGGATTCCGTCTGCAGGACTTGACAATCGAAACACAAGATGCACGAAACGATTTGCCAGGCGGTAGTCAAGTTTCGTATCTCTACAGTTGCAGTGGATGGAACTTCGAGACGGTCACAAGGGCATATTCCAATATTCCACACAACACATCAAATGTAATAGGTTCGTTTGGCGACGATGCATCATTGCCAATAACTCTTCCTTTCGACTTCACTTTGTGCGGAACAACCTATTTCAGTGGCTCGACATTGTATGTTTGCTCCAATGGATTTATAACCTTTGGTGATGCACCTTCGGGAACGCTTTCTGCTCCTAGCACAAGTTCAGTGTTAGCATTGCTTCATGACCTTTATCCACCATATAGCGGAAATATATATTCAAATTACAGTGGTGGAGTACTTACAATAGAATGGTTCAACTTAGTACCATATTCAACAAGCTGTCGTACTTCGACATATTCGGAAAGTTTCCAAATAAAACTCTACGAAAACACAAATGTGATTGAAATTTGCTACGGAAGTATTAATCCGTGTACCGAAACCACATTGACGCCTCGTGTAGGTGTTCGCGACGGGCAGACCGGTTCGTCAAAATATATCAGTGTTTCATCTGACTGGTCAAACCCAACACAGGTGGCATCGGCAGTAGGCTGTACATTCAACGAGACATGCAAGCCTGCAAATGGACTTGTGTATAGGTTTTCTCCTGCCGACTTGGTTCCAACTGATGAACAAGTAGTAACCGCAACCAACTATGGAATATCGAACTATGCGGTACACTTGAAAAATTGTAATGACTACGAAATTGTAAGATGCCAGTTGAAGCCAGGAACAGGTGGAACAGGCAAGCAGGGAATTCAAGGTGCGGCTGGGGCAGCTGGAAACGGCATGACTCCAGGCGGTACAGGAGATCAGCGAGGTGGTAGTGGAGCACAAGCTGGAGGCTCTACAGGTGGCAATGCTTCAAATTACAATAGTACTAATGGCAAGGGCGGCAGCAAAGGTTCAACGGGAACCAACTATACCACAAGTGACGTAGGAAGCTGCGAAAGTGAAGATGGTGGAACTGGCGGAGTTGGTAGTGCTGGTTCTGCTGGTATAGCAGGCGCAACTGGTACGACAAGGCAAATCGTTAATACTGACTACGACGAATACTTTAAACCGAACATATCGGGACAAGGAGGCAGTGGCTACGGTGGTGGCGGTGGCGGTGCTGGTGGCACTGGCGGTACTGCAGCTTGTTCGCAATTCCTTTCATTTAGTGAAACCACATCAAGTGGTGGTCCTGGCGGTGCCGGTGGCGGCGGCGGTGGCGGCGGCTACGGCGGCTACGGCGGTTATGGCGGTGGCTCCACATTCGGATTATACCTATATAATACACCTTTAAATACAGAAGGTATAATTGATTGTAACATATTTACAGGAACAGGAGGTCAAGGCGGTGCTGGTGGTTCCGGTGGAAATGGCGGTGCCGGTGGTCAAGGTGGAGCAGGAGTCGGTGGTTCTCGCTGCAGTTATACTTGCGGCGGTACTGCCTATGGAGGCACTGGAGGTAGAGGCGGCAACGGCGGCGCAGGCGGTCGTGGCGGTCAAGGTGGACAAGGTGCAACTGGTGTAGCTTTCAAGATCGCTAATGTTACCAACGCAGGATTGCAATCATCGGTATCAACAGGCTACAACTTTAACCTTGAAAATCAAACTGAAATTATTGCTGGTTCTGACGAGCACCCAATCGCAAGTTGTACTGGCATTGGAATAGCAATGAGTGGTATTTCGTATACATCATTCGGAGCAGGAGCAACCCCAACTAGCGGTGCTAGTGGAACCGTTGTTTCGTACTCTACAACAGGATTAAAAACTCCTGCAGGATCTTCTGGTAACTATACTAATTTCATTACTATGATTCAGGCAGCACCATCTCTTCCTCAGGTCACAATGGAAGGCGATGATGTCGTTTGTTGTGCAAGTGTTCACGAATATTGCATAACAGATGTGGCACTCGATCCATCAATAGTCATAAATTGGGACATCACATCTACAGTAGCAGAAATTACTAGTGTAACAACAGGACGATGTGTTAATGTTGCATTCAATAACACTACAGGTCAAATACAGCAGGCAATCGTTCGAGCAGAACTTTCGACATCTTGCTGTGGTATAATAAAGGTGCTTCTTGATACGGTAACAGTTAAACCTGAAGTAGAAACGTTTAGTATTAACGATGTAGTTGCTTGTGAAGGAGAAAATGTAACTCTAAGTATAGATGTTGACGAAGATCTCCTTTGCAATCCAGCATACCAATGGAGGCTCAATGGAGTAGAAATAGGAAATTCGAATACCCATACATTGGAACTTACAAATGTAAGTCCGATTAGCTCAGGAATATATACTGCATATGTCGTTAACGACTGCGGAATCGAATCGGCAGAAGCCAATGTCACAATCAATCCGTCTCCTACAGTTGAAGTAACTGGCATTACGCCTGTGTGCTCTGGAAGTTCTTCGAATTTCATGATAAACTCGTATCCTTCAGGAGCTACTGTCACATACACGATTTCTGCTGGTGAAAATTCAGAAAACTATACTGTTACGACACCATATCAAGCATCACACACGATAACCGAAACCATGCTACTCACCATAACGTCGATTTCGGTTCCTAATGGTTGTTCGGCACAACTTAACCAGATGTATAATCTTGAATTGTACAATGATATTACAGAGATATTAGCTGGTGACGATGACAATGTATGTGCAAACGAATATACACTTGATGCTTCGTGGCCTAGTTCGGATTGGATAGGCGGTTGGACGAACTTGCCAGCAAATGTAAGTATTTCTGATGCAAGTTCTCCTATTGCAACAATAACATATAATGGAACAACCTATCCGTACGATGCTACAATGACATGGCGCTTCGAAAATGTTCATTGTCCATCTACTGTTGTTTCGGACGATGTTACAATAACATTTGCAACACCACCTACGATAACCCCATCCTCGGTAAATCCACTTGACGCGTGCTTCCTATACGATATTACCGAACTCACTTTCGAGTACGGAGGTGGGGCTACTGGTGTATCGGTAACAGGATTCCCGGCATACGGAATCGATTATTCCGAAGAAGGAAACCAGATAACTATCAGTGGAAATGCTAGTGGAGTAGGTAGAATCGACTACACTATAACAACGACAGGACAAAATGTAGCTTGCAATGAAACTTCGGTTAGCGGTACAATAAACATTGACTACTGCGATATTCCAATTGACGGACCAAGCCCAGTATGCCAAGGCGACATAGTAACCTACTCTACTGTAGTTCCTGGAAGTTATTACAACTGGACTGTTCAGGGTGGAAACATAATTTCGGGACAAGGAACAGAAACAATAGAGGTAGAATGGACAACACCAGGTGAAAATATCATCCGAATTGCCCTTACTGGTACTAATGCGCAGCCAACAACACGTGTAATAACTGTAAACCCAACATATCACCCGGTAATCAATGCTAGTATTTGTGAAGGTGAGACTTATACAGAAAACGGCTTCAACGAAAGTGTGCGCGGTACTTATGTACAGGACTTGCTGACTGTAAACGGATGTGATAGTGTTGTAACACTGAACTTAACTGTAAATCCAAATCCGACCATAACAATTACACCTGCAGATGTGACATGCTATGGCTTTGGAAATGGTATAATTACGACTAGTGTAACTGGTGGGTCGGGCTCGTATTCGTATGTATGGTCAAACAATCAGACTTCGGCCAACATAACATCTCTCGAACCTAATACCTATAATGTAACTGTAACCGATAATTCGACAGGATGTACATCTACGGCTTCAACTACAATATCGCAACCAGATGCAATGCGAATTAACATGACACATGCGGATGTACAGTGCGGAATATCGCTGGGTAACGTATCGGTTAGTGTTGACGGCGGTCAGACTCCATATCAGTACAGATGGACAAATGGATCGGATGCAGATGCAATTTCTAACCTTACAAGTGGAGATTATTCTGTAACAGTAACCGATGGAAACAATTGTACGCTTGCACAGAATGCAACAATAAGGAATATCGGCATAATACCTGCTGTAATAGAAGAGCAGAATCCAATATCATGCAACGGAAACAACACTGGTGTTCTTGTCGTAACATCAGAAAGTGCTGCAATGCCATTCCAGAGTTGCATCTGGAGCAACGGAGCAACCTACCAGACAAACTTCAATGTTGGCGCAGGCACATATTCTGTAACTATTACCGATGCATGGGGTTGCGAAGGTACTGCAACATACGATGTTACCGAACCGCGTCCGCTAACTATTAATTCAACTTCAGGCAATCCAAAATGTTTCGGAGAACGTGCCGGTACGGTCGCTGTTAGTGTCAGTGGAGGAACAGAACCATATAGCTATTCATGGAGCAACGGAACGCACAACTCCAGCATAAATGAACTAGGAGCAGGAAGCTACTCGCTAACCATCTCTGATGGTAATGGTTGTACCAACGTAAGCACCTATACAATAACATGGCCAGAACGATTATTGGTAAGTGCCGAAACTACAGACATCCAATGTTATGGCGGCAGAGGCGGAAAAATCAGTGCAACTGCCAGCGGTGGAACATCGCCAATAGAATATTCTATGCATTATGGCAACTTGACCATGACAGGTGGTCCTATATTTGATGGACTTAGTGCAGGAATATACTCGGTGGTTGTCACCGATGTATACGGATGTACAGTATCTGTAACTACAAGTATAGCCGAGCCGGAACAGATAAAGGTAACACCGCTAATTATACCTCCTTCATGTACTGGCGGACGCGATGGAAGCATCGAATTGGAGGTTACTGGTGGTGAAGCTCCGTACACATACTCGTGGGCAAATTCGGCAAACGAAACCAATATGATGACAGACCTTGTTCAGGGAACATACAGCATAACTATTACCGATGCAAACGATTGTCGCATAACTATGAATGCACTTTCAATGTATGATCATGTGGGTGAATGTATAAAGATTCCTAATGTATTTACACCAAACGAGGACGGTGTGAACGACACTTGGGTAATCGAGAATATAGGAATGTTCCCCGAAGCATACATTTATGTTTACAACCGTTGGGGACAGTTGCTGTACGAAGGACGTGGTACTGACGAGCCATGGGACGGACGCTATCGTGGACATTATGTGCCATCAGGTGTCTACTTGTACATTGTAAACCTCGAAAACCTTGAAAAAGACAGGGCTTACACTGGTACAGTATCAATTTTGTACTAAATTTAACAAACTTATTTCCAATAAAATCGGGCAGTTTCGGCTGTCCGATTTTTTTTATGCGTATATAAATCAAAAACATATACCTTATAATAAAAAAAGGTATTAACTTTGCACCCTAAAAATTTCTGTACAGATGGATAATAAATTGTTTCAAGAATTTCCTCCCGTGCCGACCCAAGAATGGGAGGATGTAATAATCAAGGACTTAAAAGGCGCCGACTACGAGAAGAAACTCGTATGGAAAACTCAGGAAGGATTCAATGTCCGCCCATACTACCGCGCCGACAACCTAAATGACATAAAATATTTGGACTCGAAGCCAGGTGAGTTCCCATTTGTCCGTGGAACCAAGAATAACAACAACTGGTTCATACACCACGGCATCTGCTGCTGCGACGGTGACTACAAGAAAGCCAACGCTACCGCAAAAATGCTGCTGACAAAGGGAATCGAATCGCTCGGTTTCTACATCGACAATACAAAGGTTCAGACCAAGGCCGATTTCGAGGCTCTGCTCGCCGACATCAAGCTGGACAAGACTCCGGTTACATTCATCGGTTGCTGCCTCAAGACCATGGAAACCTTGAAGAATTTCCTCGCATACGTTGATTCTCTCGGAATCGACAAGAACGAGATTAGAGCCAACTTCGACTTCAACCCGCTGCGAAACCTCACCAACAAAGGTTTCCTCTGCGAGGACAAGGCTTTCAAGTTGCTTGCCGAATGCGTAAAGATGGCTAAGGACTACAAGCGCGTTCGCGTTATCTGCGTTGACGGATACACTTTCAATAGCGCTGGCTCATCATCGGTTCAGGAACTTGCTTTCACCCTTTCGGAAGGTAGCGAATACCTGTCGCGCCTCACCGACGAAGGCTTGACCGCCGAAGAAGTCGCAAAGAAGATGGTATTCCTGTTTGGTGTTGGAAGTACCTACTTCATGGAAATTGCTAAGTTCCGCGCCGCAAGAATGCTGTGGGCAAACATAGTTGAGGCTTACGGTTGCGATTCGGAATGCGCAAAGAAGATGCAGATTGCTGCAACCACCAGCGAATGGAACCAGACAGTTTACGATGCATACGTAAATATGCTTCGCGGAACTACCGAGGCTATGAGCGCAATCATCGCCGGTGTCGATTACCTCGAAGTTCTTCCTTACGACTACCCGTTCGAAGTTCCTACCGACTTCTCGAACCGTATCGCTCGCAATGTGCAGACTATCCTCAAGGAAGAATCGCACTTCGACAAGGTTGTTGACCCTGCTGCTGGTTCGTACTACATCGAAAACCTTACAAACTCGATAGCCGACACCGCTTGGAACCTCTTCAAGACTGTTGAAGACGGTGGCGGATTCGTAGTTAAGTTCAAGGAAGGCTTCGTACAATCGGAAATCAAGGTTGTTTCGGACAAGCGCGACAAGAACATCGCAACCCGCCGCGAAACATTGCTTGGAACCAACCAGTTCCCGAACTTCAACGAGAGAGCCGAAGCCAACATTACCAAGGAAATCGTATCGCGCGACATTCCTACAATGATGGGCATGAAGATGGAAGAAGCCGACTGCTGCTCGCACGAAAAGATAGCCGAACCATTGAAGCCTTACCGTGGTGCCGAAGCATTCGAGGCACTTCGTCTTGCTACCGACCGTAGTGGTGTAGAACCGAAGGCATTCATGCTTACATTCGGCAACCTGGCAATGTGCCGTGCAAGAGCTCAGTTCTCGTCGAACTTCTTCGCAGTGGCTGGCATGAAGGTTATGGACAACAACCGCTTCGCAACAATCGAGGAAGGCGCAAAGGCAGCTTTGGAATCGAAGGCTCAGATAGTTGTTGCCTGCTCGTCGGACGACGAATACGCCGAAGCAGTTCCGCAGATTGCCGAACTCATTGGCGACAAGGCAATACTTGTTGTTGCCGGCGACCCCGAATGCCGTCCCGCACTCGAAGAAAAGGGCATCAAGAACTACATCCACGTAAAGTGCAATGTGCTTGAAACCTTGAAGGAATATCAAAAAATGTTGGGTATTAACGAATTATAACAGAAGCCATGAGACCGAATTTCAAAGATATAAAATATACGGGCAAAGCAGCTGAATGCTGCGGAAACAACAGCGACCAGTCGCTCTGGACAACCCCCGAACAAATTAGCGTAAAGGGCATCTACACTGCCGACGACCTTGCAGGAATGGAACATCTGAACTATGCAGCAGGTGTGCCGCCTTTCCTTCGTGGTCCTTACTCAACAATGTACGTGCAGAAGCCGTGGACAATCCGCCAGTATGCAGGTTTCTCGACAGCAGAAGAATCTAACGCATTCTACCGCCGTAACCTTGCAGCAGGTCAGAAAGGTCTGTCGGTTGCATTCGACCTCCCGACCCACCGTGGCTACGACGCCGATCATCCGCGCGTTGTAGGTGATGTTGGTAAGGCTGGTGTTAGCATCTGCTCGGTTGAGGATATGAAGATTCTGTTCGACCAGATTCCATTGGGCAAGATGTCGGTATCAATGACAATGAACGGCGCAGTATTGCCGATTCTTGCATTCTACATCGTGGCAGGTTTGGAACAGGGCGTAAAGCAAGAGGAAATGGCTGGTACAATCCAGAACGACATCCTCAAGGAATTCATGGTTCGTAATACCTATATATATCCGCCTGAGTTCTCAATGCGTATCATCGGTGATATATTTGCCTACACATCGAAGTATATGCCTAAGTTCAATTCGATTTCGATTTCGGGCTACCACATGCAGGAAGCAGGTGCAACCAACGACATCGAAATGGCATACACTCTTGCCGACGGTCTCGAATACCTTCGTACAGGTGTCAAGGCTGGCATCGATGTTGACGCTTTCGCACCGCGTCTGTCGTTCTTCTGGGCAATAGGTATGAACCACTTCATGGAGATTGCAAAGATGCGTGCAGCACGTATGCTGTGGGCAAAGATTGTAAAGCAGTTCAACCCGAAGAATCCGAAGTCGTTGTCGCTGCGTACACACAGCCAGACATCGGGTTGGTCGCTTACCGAACAGGACCCGTTCAACAATGTTACACGTACTTGTATCGAAGCAATGGGCGCTGCTTTGGGACACACCCAGTCGTTGCACACCAACGCTCTCGACGAGGCAATCGCTTTGCCAACCGACTTCTCGGCACGTATCGCTCGTAACACCCAGATTTACATCCAGGAAGAAACCAACGTTTGCCGTTCAATCGACCCGTGGGCTGGTTCTTACTACATTGAAAGCCTCACCAACGACCTTGCACACCGCGCTTGGAAGCACATTCAGGAAGTTGAAGAGCTTGGCGGTATGGCAAAGGCAATCGACAGCGGTATTCCAAAGTTGCGTATCGAAGAGGCTGCAGCTCGCACCCAGGCTCGCATCGACAGCGGAAACCAGACAATTGTTGGTATTAACAAGTATCGTCTCGAAAAGGAAGACCCGATTGATATTCTCGCAGTTGACAACACCGCAGTTAGAAACCAGCAGGTAAGAAGATTGCAGGAATTGAGGGCAAACCGCAACAACGACGATGTTCGCCGAGCATTGGATGCTATTACAAGATGCGTTGAAACTGGCGAAGGCAACTTGCTCGAACTCGCTGTTGAAGCAGCAAAGGTTCGCGCTTCGTTGGGTGAAATTTCGGATGCATGTGAAAAAATTGTAGGAAGACATAAAGCTGTGATTAAGACTATCTCTGGCGTATATTCTTCGGAAACCAAGAACGACGCCGAATTTGAAAGGGCAAAGGAACTTTGTCGTGAGTTTGCGAAGAAAGAAGGCCGTCAGCCTCGTATTATGGTTGTTAAGATGGGTCAGGACGGACACGACCGTGGCGCAAAGGTTGTTGCAACCGGTTACGCCGACTGCGGTTTCGACGTCGATATGGGACCATTGTTCCAGACTCCTGAAGAAGCAGCAAAGCAGGCTGTTGAGAACGATGTCCACATTGTTGGTGTATCATCTTTGGCAGCAGGTCACAAGACCTTGATTCCAGCCTTGATAGAAGAACTCAAGAAGTTGGGTCGTGACGACATCATGGTTACCGCTGGCGGTGTTATCCCAGCTCAGGACTATCAGTTCCTCTACGATGCAGGCGTAGCAGCAATCTACGGTCCTGGAACACCTGTTTCGAAGTCAGCAATCAGCATGCTGGAACTGTTGATGGCAGAATAAAAAAGGAAAACAGCATAATGCAAAAAAACGAGCGACAATATCGCTCGTTTTTTTGTCATTGTGTCACGATGTCATAGTATCTACATAATGACATAAGACACAATGACAAGGTACTCGATTGGAGAAAAATATTTATTTTTGCAAAAAAAGAAACTGAATGAAAATATTTCGACAAGCATATTTCTGGCTTGACACATGGGTTTTGGCAAACATAATTCAACTTGCCACCCAAGATTTCTGTAAACGCTATCTTAACCGCTCAAATGACCCTTGTGGTCGTCAATATGACCAGATGACACAAGCCGCTCGTTCTGTACCTGCCAACATTGCGGAAGGCAACTCACGCCATTCCACTTCAAAGGAAACGGAAATGAAACTTACTGATGTTGCCAGAGCTAGTCTTGCAGAATTGGCCAATGACTATGTAAATTGGTTGTTACAGCACGAACAACTTCCTTGGTCAATTCATTCTGATGAACACAAAAAAGTAAATGCAATCTTTCTTGATAGAGCAAACTACAAGGAAGATGTCCAATATCTGAGCAGCATTCACATACTGACACAAAAACACAAGTGGGACGAATGGTTCAATTCTAACGATTCAATGACCGAAGCCAGATGCATACTGACACTTTGTAACCGTCTAATATCAATGCTGGGCAAGCAAATTGAAACTTTACTTTCATCTTTTCGTGAAGAAGGTGGATTTACTGAAGGCTTGACAGCAGAAAGACTTGCCTACCGCACTGAACAAAGTATTCAAACAGAATCTCCATTATGTCCAAAATGTGGGAAACCTATGATAAAGCGTATTGCTAAAAAAGGCATCAACTTAGGCAAAGAATTTTGGAGTTGCTCATCGTATCCAGAATGTAACGGAACAAGGAAAGCGGAGTAACATTATAAAACAGAAAAAATGAATTTTTTACGCAAAATGCATAAGTTATACTTGTGAAAATGTTTCATAATCCGTTAGGTCTTTGTTTACAACGCTTCCTGCCGAAACAACGACATTTCTTCCAATTTTGTGATGCGGAAGAATTACGCTTCCTGCACCTATATATGAATAGTCGCCTATTTCGCAAGGTCCGATGATGGCGCATGAGGGGCCAACATTTATAAAGTTCCCAAGCTTGACCTTGTGTCCGATAGTTGAGTTGGCGTGAAGCATGCACGATTTCCCCATTTCGAAGCCGTAGGATATGTTTACGCCTGGCTGTATAATGGATCCGTTTTGTGGTAAGTCGGATATGCAATATAAAAACTTGCTATTTACTATGTTTGTTGGCTTCCCACCAAGTGCGATAAGCCTTTCGAAAAGTTTCTCTCGCATTCTTGGATTTCCAACGGCAACACAAAATTCTGGATTTCTTGATATTTTGCACAGCAAATCTTCTTCGGTGCTGATAATTTTGTATTGTTGTCCTAAAAATTCAACATTTGTGTTTGATTTGTCATCGAACAAAACGATATCTGTCTTTCCTGTCGAAAGATATATTCCCAATGTTTCAATTCCTGCCGAACCTGCTCCTGCGATAATCATAATTTATTTTTTGTAAATTGTTTCAATGTGTAAATCCGTAATAAAAGCCTTCTTCTAATGTTTTTGCCATTGTCTGGCTATTGCACCTCAGCATATATTCAACAATGATATATGGAGAAACCTGCAATAGTATTTTGTATAAGTGGTTGCTTTCAAAATATTCGGGCAAACTATCCATTATGCGTTTCCATTTTTCGAAAACATATTCTCTCTTCTTGCAGAAGTCATTTTCCGACAGGGATGTTTCTTTTAGACTTTTTTCCATATTGGAAAATAGCCTATTCTTTAGGTCGGCAACCTTGTCGGTTTTCAGGTCGAATATATTCTGAAAGTTTTCTTTCTTTTCGGCATCATTAATCCATCTGTCAACTGTAGATATGAAGTTTTTGAAATTCGACACATTGTCGTTCGAGTTCCAGTCGTGGGTTGTAAATGTTTGCTGGAGATAATAATCCTTCAATTCTTTCAACTGGCTCGAAGATAAGCTCCACATTGCAACATCTATGTCCCTGTATGTGGTTAATATTGTCAGGTGATATTCTTTTTCGTTGCAAAATCTCACTAAATCAGGAATCTCTTTACAGTTGCTCTTTAATGCACAGGCAGGAATCTGCAATGTTTTTCCCTGCTGCCTTAACACTTTGGCAAAATACTCCATATTGGAAATCACGGTGTCGTAGTTGGCATTGACACGAATTTTTTCGTATGTTTCCTTTACTATAGTTTCGAAAGAGAGGTTTATGCTGAAATTTCCTAATTCAAGTAGCCGTTTTATCCTGTCATTAAGTATTGTTCCATTCGTAACGACACTGATTCTGCATGACGGATTTTCATTTATTATTTTATCCCAGATGTCATAATATTCATTGATTAGGAAAGGTTCTCCTCCAAGGCATATCAATTCATTCAGATATGGAATGTATTCGTAAAGTTCATTGATAAATGCTTCATCATAAATGTTATTGTTGCCGAATGTGTCAGTTTGATCGTATTGTGATGAAAACATTTCATTGCACATTGGGCATTTAAGGTTGCATCTGTTGCTTATTGCCAATTGGAGGGTTTGGAGTTTGTTGAATCCTATGCGTTTGACATTGAAGTCGTCGAATTGTCGGATTGGAATTAGTGAAAATTCCTTTGATTTTAGCCTGCTTTCACAATATGTGCATGAGTTTGGCAATTGTCCATTTCGTATGCTTTTGCGGTATTCCTTAAAAATGCTTCCGTCCCATATTTGCCGGATATTTCTGTTGGGATAGCAGTCGTTTAATCCAAAAGAGTGGCAGCAGGGGGAAACAAGTCCGCTTATGCTGAACCGCATGGCGCAAAATGGTGCATTGCACAAAAATTTTTTGCTTCTTCGTGTCGCATTAAATTCCTTTATGATGTTTTTGTCGGTCTTTGCCATACTCATTTGGTTTCTGTGTTTTGAAAAGAATATTGTAACCGCTGTTTCAGCATTTCCACACTTTTCTGTTTCAGGTGGGGAACGACAAAACTCGTAGGAAGTGCTGTAATATAGATAATAAATTCCTTGAAGATATTATTATTCAATGTTTTATCTAGTTCTTCAATTTTCACTAATATAGATTTGATTTCAGTTTCGGATTCTGATGAATCCATATTTAAAGTTGAATAATAATCCCTAATTTTCTTTTCAAACATTGTTACTAGCTCGCCGTTTGACTTGTCTTTAAGTTTCAGTTTCTCCTGTTCTTCGCCATCTTTTTGCCATCTGCTCAATTGGTTTATGAGTGTATCGTAGCGAGCATTATTAAGTCGTTCTATCTCGGTTTTCGCGTCTATTCTATTCTGCTTCAAAAATTCAACGATTTTGCCAAGTTCGTCTGCTGGCAGATTCCATAACGAGCAGTGTGGGGGATACATTACCTTGTTGAACGATATGCAAGTGTCGTTTGCGTTGAAATAATCCATCAGTGCTGGAATGTGGTAAATGTTTTGCCTGAGCGGACAAATCTTTATCATCAAATTGGTTCCTGCCTTCTTGCAGTAGTCGCGGAAATATATGAAGTTGTCGAGCACGTGGTGCATATCTCCGCCAATGTGTATCGACTTGTATATGTCTTCATTAACCGCGTTTATCGAAATGGTAATGTTGAATTTCAGTTTCTCCAAATATGATTTTATACGCTCATCGAGTATGCTTCCGTTTGTTGAAACTGATATTATGCACTGAGGATTTTCTTCTGCTATGATGTCCCAAATCTTGTAGTACAAAGGATTCAGGAATGTTTCTCCGCCGGTGAAAGAGGCGTTTTGCAAGTTGGGAATATAAGGTCGCAGTTGTTCAATGAATTTGTCATCGTATGGGCAGCCGTAAAGTGGCGAATGTTCGCGGTTGCTTCTTATGCTGGTCGAAAGTTCTCCGCTACACATTATGCATTCGTAGTTGCATATATTGCTGAGCTGGAAATCAAATGCTGTCGGTTGATCTGTGCTTTTATGAATGGGGCGGATATAATCGTAGTGCCATGCTTTTACTGAGTAGAAGTTCTTGAGTGCAAGTTGGTTGAAACATTCTTCGCAGCCATAGTCCAGGCAGTTGCGGGAAATTCTTTCACGAAGTTTTTTTATTTCTTTCCCGTTCCATATTTCCGCGATGGAGTTTTGCGGATATTCTCCAAGTTTTTTACGAATATTGTCAAAACATGCATATATGCAGCCATCTGGCTTGAATGTCAATGAATGGTATGGAGCATAGCAGAACCGCGTTTTATCTTTTCCCCTTAACTTGTTGTATTCCGATAAGGTTCTGTTGGGTATGTGCCACTTATTTCTCTTGAAGAGTTTCAAAATATTCATTGCCAGATATTTAAATGTGAAGTATTTTGTTTAAGTGCTCCATTTGTTTTTCTTTGGACTGACTTATAAAGTTCTTTATGCTGTCTATTTTCATTTCGTTTTTTATGTACAGGTATTCGCTTCGTTTTATCAGAAAGTTTTCAGGAATATAATCCACCAAGTATTTCGCTTCCTTAATATCTATGCTTTCATCTTCCGAAATAATAGTAGTTAGCATTTCAACAAATTCCTTTCGCGTACAAGGGATTGTTTCGTCCATGTAGATTTTTTGCTTGCGTTGGTCCCTATGATATTCAACTTTTCTTATGAGGTTAGAAAATGATATGTGGTTGTGGATTGAAATATAATTATGCCCTTTCCGATTGTTTTTTTTGTAATATGCTGAGAGTTCATCAAGTTCTTGTACCGACAGTTCGCTAATGGAAAAACCTTCGGTAATCACATCGTTGAAATATATGTAAATGCCTTTTTTGTTGCAAAAGTCAACAAGTTCTGGAATATCTAGGCGGTTTTCTTTCATCGGGCAAACAGATATGCTTGCGTGGTCGTTGTTCTTCTGACAGATATAATTGAAAAACTCAAGATTTTCTAATGTTCTTTCAATTTTTGCACCACTTCTGATTCTTTCGTAGTGTGCAGGATTTAGAGTGTCTATTGATAGTCCTATATGGAAATTTCCTCGTTGTAGGATAGATTTGATTTTTTCGTTTAGTATAGTGCCGTTACTCTGTAAACTAATCTTGCATTTTGGGTTAAGTTCTATTATAAGTTCCCATATTTTCGGGTATATGTCGCTAAGAAACGGTTCTCCACCTAAAAAACGTGTTTTTGCAAGATGCGGGATGAACGGTTTCAGTTGCTCAATGAATTCATTGGTGTCGTATGGAGCGACAATGCGTTTGCCACCATTGTGTGCCGACGAGAATTTTGCATTGCACATCTCGCATCGCAGGTTGCAGGTGTTGTCGAGTTCGAAAACCATTTCGGACGGGATGTCGCCCTTATCGGGAAAGACATCTGCAAATCTTGCACCTACAGACATATAGTTTCCTGCTGTAATCATATTTTTGCAGTATTGGCAACCATACGAAAAGTTGGTTTCTGAGATATGTTTCTGCAATGTTTTCCGTCTTTCCCCATGAATTATTTCATCAATAGAGTTTTCTGGAAATTTCCCCAGCACAAAATTACGGTTGAAGCAGCATGCGGTTACAATTCCATCGAACCCGAAATATAGGCTACGCAACGGAACATGGCATACTGTAGGGTCGCAACCGAGTGTGCGTTGCCTGTTGTAATCGATTAACTTTTCCCGAAAAACACTATCTTCTACATCGCGGGCAATGTGTCGCTTGTAGTGCAGGTTGTTAGCAATGCGTTGCACTTGCTGTCGTATTGGTTCGTATGCTGTACAAAACTTTACCATATCCTTTGTCGGGATTTTTGTATGCAAAGGTAGTTATAACTGATTGTTTTCCAAAGAAAATGCGAAAATGTTTAGCTTATATATATTATTTTAGTACAACATGCTGTGTATTATTATATTCGAAAAGTAGTACAATGACTTTATTTGTTCAGTATAACATTTTGGTTTACATGATATTAATGTTGCAGAAAAGTTTTTCATAAAAAGATTAGCCGTTTAAGAAAAATGTTGTACTTTTGCGCCCGCAGTTCGGGTAACTGCGAGTTTTAGTTTAATTATTAAAAATTAATTTATTTTATGTCAGTAAAAGTAAGACTTTCAAGGCACGGTCGTAAGGCAAGAGCATTCTACCACATCGTCGTTGCCGACAGCAGATCACCACGTGATGGTAGATTTATTGAAAAACTCGGAACCTACAATCCGATGACAAATCCTGCAACAATCGAATTGAACTTCGATTCTGCATTGGCATGGCTCCAGAAGGGCGCACAGCCAACCGAAACAGTAAGACGCATTCTTTCGTACAAGGGCGTTCTGATGAAGAAACACTTGCTCGAAGGCGTTAAGAAGGGTGCTTTCAACGAGGCAGAAGCAGAAAGACGTTTCAATGCATGGATGGACGAAAAGAACATCAAGGTTAGCAACAAGAAGAGCGAAATCGCAGCAGCTAAGAAGGCTGACGAAAAGGCAAGACTTGAAGCTGAAACCAAGGTTAAGGAACAAAGAGCAGAAGCTATCGCTAAGAAGCGTGCTGAAGCAATGGCTGCTCTCGAAGCAGAAGCAAAGGCAGCAGCTGCTGAGGCTGAAGGTGCAGACGAAACTGCAGAAGCTCCAGCTGAAACCCCAGCAGAATAAGCTATGCTGTTTGACAACAAGGAGTTGGTCGAAATTGCTCAGGTTGCCAAAACCTACGGACTCAATGGTCATCTCAGCCTAAAGTTCGACAACAGTTTCTCCGACGACTTGCTTGACGAAGAAATACCGGTATTCCTACTTATTGAAGGGATACCGGTTCCTTTTTTTGTAGAAGACTACAAAAACTCGGGCGGATATGTCGCCACAAAGTTTAGATACATAGATGGCGCCGAAACTGCCGAAAAATATGTGGGTTGCAAGGTGCTTGTCTTTGCTGATGATGTGCAGGACGATGAAGAATACGATGAGGAAATGGACCTCATTGGCTACAAGGTTTTCGATGCTCATCACGGATATGTCGGAGAAATTGCGGATTTCAACCTTATTCCAGGAAATCCAGTCTTCGAAACCGACTTCAACAGCAAGACAATAATTATTCCATACACAGAAGACATAGTCGTTGGCATCGACGACGACAAGCAGGAAGTTTACATTGATGCTCCAGCAGGACTGATAGATTTGTATTTGGAGTAGTCACCAAAAACATTTTGCGGATAGGTTTTTAATGTTTACTTTTGCAATCATTAAAAACATTTGTAATGAATAGAGACGATATTATAGAAGTCCTTGGTGCTGTGTGCTACCCCGAAACTGGTAAGCCACTCGAAGCTGAGGGTATGATTGGTGACATTGAAGTTTGTGGAAAAGAAATAAATGTAACTCTTTTGTTCACAAAGGCTACCGATCCATTTCTTGCATCAATTAGGCGCGATGTAAAGGATGCTTTGGAAGCTCATTTCGGTGATGTGGTGGTAAACGTAACTACAAAGGTAAAACCTAAAGAAGTGAAAGCAAAACCCGCTGAATGTGGAGTGGGCAAGGTGAAGAACATTATCGCTGTTGCAGGTGGCAAGGGTGGTGTCGGTAAATCAACGGTTGCGGTGAACCTTGCAATTTCGTTGGCGCAGAAAGGCTACAAGGTCGGTTTGCTTGATGCCGATATTTTTGGACCGAGTGTTCCAAAGATGTTCAATACCGAAGATGCGCAGCCTTTGGCGGAAGCCGATGCCGAAGGTCGCGAAATAATTATGCCAATTGAGCAGTACGGAATAAAATTGCTTTCGGTTGGTTACTTTGTTGCACCTGGTAGTGCTGCAATCTGGCGCGGACCTATGGCTGCCGGCGTTATGAGGCAGTTCATACAGAACACTAAGTGGGGCGAACTAGACTACCTGCTTTTCGATATGCCTCCAGGAACTGGTGATATCCACCTTACATTGGTTCAGACGGTTCCGGTAACAGGCGTTGTTGTCGTTTGCACCCCGCAGCAGGTTGCAATAGCCGATGCACGTAAGGCTGTTTCTTTGTTCCGTATGAAGGACATAAATGTGCCGATTCTGGGTATTGTCGAGAATATGTCGTGGTTTACGCCAGCCGAACTGCCCGACAACAAGTATTATCTCTTTGGCAAGGACGGTGGTGTGGAGTTAGCAAAGGCTATGGACACCGAATTGCTCGGACAGATTCCTATTGTGAAGTCGATTTGCGACAGTGGCGACAAGGGTATGCCGGCATCAATGGAGTTTGCAAGCATAGTAGGAAAGTTGTTTGCTCAGCTTGCTGAGAATCTGGTAAAGGCTGTAGAAAAGCGCAATGCAACTTTGCCTCCGACAAAAATGGTTGAAACAAAGTAAATTTATTTAATATGGAAGAAATAGTAAAGAAAATCCAAGCATCTATTGACGAGATTAAGCCTTTCCTTCAGCAGGATGGTGGCGACATAGAACTTATTGAGGTTACTCCAGATTTTACAGTAAAGGTAAGATTGCAGGGTGCTTGCGGTTCGTGCCCATATCGTATCCAGACCTTGAAACTCGGCGTTGAGGACAAACTTAAGACCGATGTTCCGCAGGTTAAGGAAGTTGTGGCTATATAGAATCTGTCAAGCAAAATAAAAACGGCGAGAATGATTTTCATTCCCGCCGTTTGTTTTTAGATTACAATATAGTTCCTACTTGCGCATAATAGGAGCATTGTACAGGTCTAATTCTTTTATTACTTCATTGTAGTCGTCAGCCTTGAGTTCTTCAATCGATTTTGAAACAACGGCAGTTCTTGGTATCTGGATAACCCTGTACTTCAACGAGAAATCATTTATCCAAACATTACCAACGCCTGCATCGGCATTAAATATAAATATGCCGTTATCAGTATAAGCGTAGTCGTATAATGCTGTGTTAATGGTTGCGGGCAGAGGCATCCATATATCTTCGCCTGATGTATTTCCAAAATAAACATATACTAGTATGGCATCGGATGAACATACACAGCCCTTCAGTCCTGTATAACCTTCTGACACTATTTGTTTGTTGGCTACATTGCTGAATGTGACGTTGAATTCATGGACAGTACTTTGTGTAACAACTTTTGTGCATCCAGAAGCAAATACTAATGCAATCATAACGCCAATAATAAAAAATACACATCTTTTCATTTTACATCGTGCCGAGTTATATACCATGCGGCTCCATCGGTTTTAAATTATTAATTTATTTGACGATGCAAATGTGTCGTAATTGCACGAATGTAATGTGTGGTTTGCAATTTGATGCCACAAAAACGACATCTGAGGTTTGCTTTTTGTAATTTGCAATTTATGAATTGCGAGTGCTAATTGATTTTTCCGATTCTTACATCGAATTCGTCCTTGCGGTTTTCCGATACGAAAAATGGTTTCGACATTCCTGCAAGATAAATTTCGTTGCCTTGAATCTTGTGTATCTTGTCGAGGTTAACAATCTGGTTCTTGTTGATTTGCATGAAGTTTCCCGAAAGTTGCTCGAGTATTGCATCGAAAGTGCTGTATACTGAGTCTGTTTTTGAGGTGCCGGAATAGTGGATTACCTTTATTCTCGAATCACCGCCTTCTGGAATCTCGAACACTTGTGATGCTATGTAAGATATTGATATTGCCTTTATTTTCAGGTTATTGAGATTGAGCAGTTGTTTTGATTGCTCTTCCTTTTCGTTTACAACTATATGCATTTCTTTTGAAACTGACAATTGCTGTTCGAGAGCATTTAGTCGCGATTCCATGTCGGATATTTTGCGGGCAAGCGCTTCATCGTTGTTGCTGTCGTTCTTTTTCCCCCTTACGAAATCCCTTATGGTTGGGAAAGTTACCGCTATAAAGAATATTGAAAGCGTGAAAAATAGGAGAACCAATGAAATGTTTAGAATAGTGTCGAACATAGCTTTTTTGTTTGCAAAAATAAGCAAATTTGCGCGACATCAATTAGCAAAAAAATTGCTCGCGATTACAAATAAATTGTGTTTCGTTGCAAATTATAGTTTGAACAAAACTGCATGGAATATTCCTTCCATGCAGTTAATTGTCTTTAAAATAAGACTTTTGCGTTCTCTGTGGGAGGTACATGCATAAACCTGCCCTTTACGTCTTGATAATGCTTTTGTTTTTCATTCCGTAACCTCACCCAACGCATTGTAAAGATTGGCAAGCGGAGTAACTTTCTTGCCCTTAATCGAAATTTAGTATTTGTAACAATACCATCCTGTCTTATCGTTCCCATTATAATCTGGGTCTGCATTATGAAGGTCAACTGTGTATTCCGCACAATTCTTGTAAACCCCACTAACGTCTTCCACTTCATCTTCAAGGACTACGACTCCAGATTCATAATATTTGCATTGGCAATATTTATGACAAGACGACATGCCTAATAATAGTCCTGCAATAACCAAAATTCCAAACAAAAACTTTTTCATTCCTGTTTTTCCCAGTTATATCCCATTGGTACATCGGTTTTAATCAGTTAAATTATTGAAATATACAGTGCTAATTACTTGCTTAACTCATCGTATTTCTTTTCCACGGTCCTGCCATCTTCTGTTTCCACCAGACAAGTCTTGTCATCCTTGAGCGACTTTATTGTGCCCGACTTAAAACCTGTTAATTTATTACCCCAACTTACTTTGTCACCAGTTTGAAATCCACGATAAGACCTTTCTGCTCCTCCATTAGCAGACTTGTTTCCATAAACATCACCCTCTATTGCAAAAAAAGCCTTGCCAGATACCCTGTGGTAAACCAAATTGATTTTCGCATTCATCAGAAATTCACCCCCGGGAACTTTTCGTACTGTTTGATCTACAGCTTCTTCAATATTGGTTGCCTTCGACTTTTTCAAATCAGATTTTGAACCTCCTGAATACGATGACACTAATACATAATCCGTCTTCATTGAAACATTTCTTGTAGAAATCATACTTACCTTTCCAACTTCCTTGACACTAATGCAAGAAGGTAAAACAAAAACTGCCAATGCAATAAACAACCAAAGCAATGCCTTCCTTTTCATTTCCTTTCATGCCAGTTATATCCCATCGGCCCAGCGGTTTTTTAGTTAAAATAAAATTTTACGGGCGCAAAGGTCAGCAAATTAGGATTATAGAAAATCATTGACGAAAACATCACGGCAATTTGTGTAAACATCACGGGAAAATATGTAGTTAAAGGGGACAAATGTTTGACCTCTCCGAGGTCTGATTTCAAACGACATATACATAACGACCTCAGCGAGGTCGGATATGTATAGAAAATTTGTATGACAATAACAGCGACCTCGGAGAGGTCGTACATTTGTTTCAGTATATGATACAGATTATCATTGGTTTATCTTTGCTTTCCTATCCTCATATCAAACTCTGCTTTCCGTCCTTCCGACACATAAAACGGTTTTGAAACATTCTTCAAATAAATTTCTTCGCCCTGTACCTTATGTATATAATCAAGGTTTATGATTTGGTTCTTGTTGATTTGCAGGAAATTGCCAGCAAGCTGTTCGAGTATAGCATCGAAACTGCTATAGACCGAGTCGGTCTTCTGCTGGTCGGCATAATGTATAATCTTCACGCGCGAATCGCCTGCACCCGACTGCTCGAACGTCTGCGATGAAATATGTGTTATGGATGTGGCATTTACTTTTAAGTTGCTTACATTCAAGAGTTGTTTGCCTGATGTGTCCTTTTCACTCAATACTATATGCGTTTCTTTCTGCTGCAATGCGACAAGCTGTTGCTCAAGCGTTTCGACCTTTGCTTCGAGTTCGGCAACCCGGATTTTCATTGTTTTTTCCTCTGCCCGTGCTTTGCGGCTGAACATAAGTTTCAGGTCTGGAATGGTAACGCTTAACAGGCATACAATTACAATTGTCCCGATAACGCTAAAAAGTACTGTCAGAAAGATTTCCATAGTTCAATTTTTGTTTACAAATGTAAGCAAAAATCACAAAGGTTCTTTACAAAAAATATGGAGTTTTCTACAAGTTAATAGCGGTTATTTGCGATGCAGTTCTTTACATATGCAAACAAAAAGTACCCTACTTTACAGTAGCGACAATCCTGAACCCAACCCAAGGCGATGGCGTTGTGGACTCCTTGTTTGCCCAGTTGTCGCCCATTGCCGAGCCGTCCGATGTCATTTCTGAGACATTACCAATAGTCATGGCGGTATTGTCGTATGGACCAAGTTCTTCGCCGGTGCGTTTTGCCACTTCTTTGCATTTTGATGCAAAAGTCATCCATTCTGCTTCGGTTGGCAGACGGAACTCTATGTTCTCGAACTTGTGCTTTTTCCCATCGTTGTATTTGGTGGTCAACCATTTGCAAAATTCTTCTGCCGATTTCTTGTCGATATTTACTGCTGGATAGTTGAGGTAGGCAGGATGAGCATGATATAAAGTTACAAATGGTTCGTAATAGGCAAATTTTGTGCGCCACTTTGTCGTGTCTGGATAACATGCAGCGTATAAATCAGTTTTGCCGCTATTTTTCAAATCGGAAAGAAATTGACTGTACATTTCGTTGCTCACATCATACTTCGACACATAAGCATTGTCGGAAATTTTCACCAGCGACTTTTCTATGTCCTTTACCTTGACATTCTGTGCAAAAATCGTCATTGTCGCAAAAACCAAAACGGTTAAAAATAATGTCCTCATAATAAATGTATTTATAATTATCGTATAATAAACTATTTTTGTTTCAAATTATTGTGTTCTGGGCAGAATTTAATAATCTGCTTGACATATTTTAGTATTATGTTATGCATTTCTGCTGATTTTTTGTATTGCCACCTTATATTAAATGTATATATTTGCAGACACTAAAACGAAACATGATGAAAGGTATAATTTTAGCAGGTGGTGCCGGAACTCGTCTGCACCCGATGACAATAAGCATTTCGAAGCAAATAATTCCAGTTTACGACAAGCCGATGATTTACTATCCGCTTTCTACGCTGATGTTGGCGGGAATTCGCGAAGTTTTGATAATTTCAACTCCGCAGGATATTGGTCTGTACGAAAAGCTTTTCGGTGATGGTTCGCAACTCGGAATGAACATACAATACAAGATTCAACCATCTCCCGATGGACTTGCGCAGGCATTCATACTCGGTGAGGAATTCATTGGCAACGATAAGGTTTGCCTCGTGCTAGGCGACAATATTTTCTATGGTCAGAGTTTCGGTCAGCAATTGACTGATGCTGCAAAAATAGAGGATGGCGCAATAATTTTCGGTTACTATGTTAACGATCCTGAAAGATACGGTGTCGCTGAATTCGATAAGGATGGCAAAGTTATTTCCATCGAGGAAAAGCCGGAACATCCAAAGTCAAACTACGCTGTAACAGGACTTTACTTCTACTCGAATGATGTAGTTGCTAAGGCAAAGAGTTTGAAACCATCGAAGCGTGGTGAACTTGAAATTACCGACCTCAACAACTTGTACCTAAAAGAAGACAGGTTGCAAATCAAACTTCTAGGTCGTGGTTTTGCATGGCTCGATACCGGTACACCCGACAGCCTGTTGCAGGCATCAAACTTCATTGAGACAATCGAGCACCGTCAGGGCTTGAAGGCATCATGCATTGAGGAGATTGCTTATCGTAAAGGCTTCATAAACAAAGAACAGCTTGCTGTTCTAGCCGAAAAACTTTCGAAGAGCAACTACGGAAAATATTTGTTGAGAATTGTAAACGAAAAATAGCAGAAATGACTGTAACAGATACCTTTATAAAGGATTTGAAGATTATTGAACCGAAAGTTTTCGGCGACCAGAGAGGTTATTTCTTTGAGACATGGAATAAATCCGTTTTCGAGGCGGCAGGAATAAACTTTGTCCCTGTTCAGCAGAACGAATCAAGCTCTACATACGGCGTTGTGCGCGGATTGCATTTCCAGCTGAACCCATATTCGCAGGCAAAGCTCGTGCGTTGCGTTGTTGGTAAGGTTCTCGATGTGGCAGTTGATGTCCGCAAGGGTTCGCCGACATACGGCAAGCATCTTTCGGTGGAACTTTCAGATGAAAACAAGCGTCAGTTCCTCATTCCTCGTGGATTTGCACATGGATTTTCGGTGCTGTCCGACTATGCTGTGTTCGCATATCTTTGCGACAATGCATACAACAAGGAAAGCGAAGGCGGTATAATCTTCAACGACCCGGAACTTGCCATCGATTGGAAGATTCCGCAGGATAAGATGATTTTCTCTGAAAGAGACATGAATCATCCAACATTAAAAGATGCAAAATTAAACTTCTAAAAATGAAAAGAATACTCGTCATCGGTTGCAACGGACAACTAGGCAGCAAGATTCGCGATAACCACGAAATGGTTGCAAATGCTGAATTCGAATATGTTGACATTGACAAACTTGATATATCAAATCTTGAGGCAACAACTAGCTTTTTCAGCGGTCAGCATTTTGACGTCGTAATAAACTGCGCAGCTTACACTGCAGTTGAAAAAGCAGAGGATGACCTCGAAAATGCAACCTTGGCAAATGCCATTGCTCCGCGCAATCTTGCACAATGCTCCAACAAGTTCGGATTCAAGCTTATACATGTTTCTACCGATTATGTTTTCGACGGGAAGGCAAACACTCCATACTGCGAGGATGCACCGACAAATCCGCAGTCGGCATACGGCAGGACAAAGCTTGATGGCGAGAAGAACATAATTGCAGAGAACTGCGATGCGGTGATTGTTCGTACTGCATGGCTTTACAGCGAATACGGCAACAACTATGTGAAGACAATGATTCGCCTCGGTAGCGAAGGCAAGATAAAAGGTGTTGTGTTCGACCAGGTTGGCACTCCGACCTATGCCGGCGACCTTGCAAAGGCATTGTTGAAGATTTCGGATATTTATCTAAACAAAAACGAATGGCACGGCGGAATATATCATTTCACCAACCGCGGCGTATGTTCGTGGTACGATTTCACCATGCACATATTTAGATTGACGAAGATTGATGCCGAGGTAAAACCTTTGCTTACAAGCGAATATCCCACCAAGGCAACTCGTCCGACATACAGCGTGCTGAACACAAGAAAGATTTCGGAAACTTTTGGCATCAACATACCGTACTGGACCGATTCGCTGAGAGAGATGATTGATAGGTATAGCAAGCTTAATGGATAGAATTAGGGCATATTGCCTTGTGATAATGCTTGCTACATTGCTTTTGTCGTGTAGCAATAGCTTGCACTACAAGCAAGTAAGCGATGATTTCAGCAACGTTGAATCCACCGCCGACAAAAGCCATATCGACAGCATACTGAACCAGTTGCCGAAGTATTCCGAAATTTGCAAGAACATCCGTCTTAACAATGTAAAGTTCAATGCCGACATCCTTTTTGATGTCAGAACCATTGACTTGTATCAAAACTCTAAAGAAACTGCCGTAGCTATGGGAATGCTGGTTGCTGACCTCGGCTATGCCAGGTACTTCGAGAGGGTGCAAATTTGCACCGACATACTTGATGCTACAAAGATGGCAGCGGAAAAACTGGCGGTTGAAAGCGATGTGTTTTCGGAATATGTGCCTCGGATAGAGGAAAATCTTAACGACGAGCAAGTGATTTTTGCAACCATCGACAGTTTGCTTGATGCAGATGTCATTGTGCCGTCCGAAAACGAGAAGTATGGAGTTTCGGCAATGTTCATCTGCGGATTCTGGTTGGAGGTTACATACCTTGGCCTTGATAGCGAAGTGGCAGAAAATGATGCGAATGTTAATTCTATGGAAAACCATTTTGCTGTATTGCACCAGATTAATGAACTTCTTGCTCAACTTTCCGATGAGGATGTAATCGAGAATATGAAAGGCGATTTCGGAAAACTTGAAGAAAATGGTGCGGCTTCTCCATCTTTGAAAAAAGATGTGGAATCTATAAGGGTGAAGTTTGTTAAGATTTTGTAAGTTATTGTGTAATAGTGTGTTGATGTTTGGGGGCTTGAGTGGTCGTATGTTGATATTAACATTGCAATTTGTTTTTAATCAAGATTAAAGTCTTATTTTTGTTAATAATGTATGGGGTTGGGCGCGTCTCCGTTGATAAAAGCAAGAAAGTACTTGGTCGGAAAATAGTAATTTTGCAGTCCTAAAAAAAAGATTTATGGCACAGGAAAAAGATACATCGAAGAAAGGGAAGAAGCGTGGCGCTGATGTTTTGGATGAATTGAATACCCTTTTGGGCAAGATTCCTCCGCAATCGCCTGAATTGGAGAAAGCAGTGTTGGGTGCAATTCTTATACAGTCGAGTGCAATATATGATATTATGAATATCATCAAGCCCGACAGTTTCTATATTCCGGCGCACCAGACCATATTTGCCACAATGATATCCCTTATGCAAGCGCAGAAGCCGATTGATTCTATAACCTTGTCGGAAGAACTTCGCATCAAAGGTCAGCTCGAAGAGGTTGGCGGTCTTCCGTACATTTTGGAGCTTACCGAACTTATAGGTACAGCTGCTCATTTGGAATACCATGCCAGGATAGTGCAGCAGAAATACATACAGCGCGAACTCATAAAGGCATCTACCGAAATACAGAAGATGTCGTATGACGAGACGAAGGATGTCGACGAGCTTATACAATTTGCCGAAGGTGAAATATTCAAAATCTCGGAAGGCTCGATAAAGAAGGATTTGACAAGAATTGGTTCGTTGATGGAACCTGCCAAGAATGCTATCGACAAGGCCGCAAAAAACAAAGGCCAATTGCGTGGTGTGCCATCTGGATTTACCGACCTCGACAGGCTTACCTCAGGTTGGCAGCCGTCAGACCTTATAATTATAGCCGCTCGTCCTTCAATGGGTAAGACCGCATTTGTGTTGTCGATGGCTCGTAATATGGCCGTAGATCATCACAAGACAGTTGTTTTCTTTTCGCTTGAAATGTCATCTATGTCGCTTGTAAACAGACTTATAGCGGCAGAAATAGAGGTGTCGGGCGAAGCAATCAGAAATGGTGAACTTAGCGAGGAGGACTGGCGTTGCTTCGATTCAAAGCTAGAAAGATTGGGTTCTGCTCCGCTATTTATTGACGATACTCCGGCAATGTCGGTTTTTGAATTGCGTTCCAAGTGCCGCCGCCAGAAAGAAAGCAAGGAGGGTCTCGACATCATAATAATCGACTACCTGCAGCTTATGACATCAGGCGTGGACAACAAGGGAAGCCGTGAGCAGGAGGTAAGTACCATATCGCGTTCGCTCAAGGCTATTGCCAAGGAACTTGATGTGCCGATTATAGCACTTTCGCAGCTTAACCGTGGTGTTGAGACAAGAGGTAACGACAAGCGTCCGCAGCTATCCGACTTGCGTGAATCGGGTGCAATTGAGCAGGATGCTGATATTGTAGGCTTTATTCATCGTCCAGAATATTACGGACTCAAAGAAGATAGCAATGGACGTTCCACTATGGGGTTGGCTACGGTAATTGTAGCAAAGCATCGTAACGGTGCCGTTGATGATGTAAACCTTAGGTTCATTAAGGAACTTGCGAAGTTCAAGGATTTGGAAGATGGAATTAGCGAAATGTTGCCATCGTCCGATACGGAATATCAGGTACATGGTTCCAAGATGAATAGTCAGGATTTTGGTGCAAATGCATCAAATGGTAGTACGAGTTTAATAGGAGACAATAGTTTTGAAAATATTCCTCTTGATGGTTTCTCGAAGTCGGGAGGAATTGACGAACCACCATTTTAATTTGTAGGGATATGGAAAGTCAGAATGAAGATAGAAAGAGAATGTTCGATAAGAACTATTTGGATATGGCTGCAATATGGGCTAAGAATTCGTATTGCAAGCGTCGTCAGGTTGGTGCTTTGCTTGTTAAGAACAGGATGATAATATCGGATGGATTCAACGGAACACCATCGGGTTTCGAGAACCAGTGCGAGGATGAAAACAATACAACAAAGCCGTATGTGCTTCATGCCGAGGCAAATGCGATAACAAAGGTGGCTAAGTCTGGCAATAGTAGCGAAGGCGCGACCTTGTATATAACAACAGCTCCATGTATCGAGTGCGCCAAGCTGATAATACAGGCGGGAATTGTCCGTGTGGTTTATGCCGAGGAATACCGTATGTCGGAAGGAATTGAACTTTTGAAGAGAGCAGGCATTGAAGTAGTAAATTTTAATGGCGATGAAATATAATAATACCAAGTTCGCTATTTTGATTCCGCTGATAGTTGCGGTTTCTGTTGTCGTAGGAATGTTTATATCTATGCTTTTCAGGCAGGATTCTGGAATGTATGGGCAGTCTGAAGGCAAAATCCAGGATGTGATGAACCTTATTGACACGTATTATGTGGATGATATAAATAGCGACAGCATTGAGGATATTATGATTTCCGATTTCCTTCATAATCTCGATCCTCATTCATCGTATATGACGGCTAAGGAAACATCGGAGGTAGAGACGGAACTGACTGGAAATTTTGTAGGAATAGGTATACGGTTCTATGTCATGCATGATACAGTCATTATCACCAACATAATTCCTGGTGGAGCATCGGAAAAGGTCGGCTTAATGGTTGGCGATAGGATTATTGATGTCGATGGTCGTCCGATGTCGGGAATAGGCATAAGCAACGATAGTGTACGCGGACGTATACTTGGCGAAGAAGGTAAGATTGTAAAGATTAAAATTCAGCGTGATGGCAAATTTATGGACTTCGATATTCGTCGTGCGCCTGTGGAGGTGGAAAGCGTATATTATACAAAGCTTAACGATATCGGTTACATAAAGGTTACTTCGTTCAACAGCAATACTGTTGAACAGTTTGATGATGCGCTGAAAATGCTCATGTTCTTGAAAGTAAAATCGTTGGTTGTCGATTTGCGTGACAATAGTGGCGGATTTATGTATTCTGCGCAGGGTATTCTGGATAATTTCTTTACAGAAAAGAAGTTGCTTGTATATACCGAAGGAGCAAATTCACGGCGCGAAGAAGTGTATTCGACAGGACGCAATGGCGTATGCGCTGGTTATCCCTTGGTCGTGTTGGTAAACGAAAGTTCGGCATCGGCATCAGAAATAACGGCAGGTGTAATTCAGGACTACGACATAGGTACTGTAATAGGTAATGTAACATTTGGCAAAGGTCTTGTTCAGAGAATGTTCAACTTGTCCGATGGATCATCGGTTAGGCTGACAGTATCTCGCTACTATCTTCCATCGGGACGATGCATTCAGCGTAGTTATAGCGATGGATATATTTCGTACCTTGAGAACTACTATTTGAACTACGGCAAGAACAAGCAGAGTGTCGACAGTTCCAAGGTGTTCTACACCTTGAACAAGAAGCGCAAGGTTTACGAAGGAGATGGACTTATGCCCGATATTACCATTGAGCACGACACCTCGTATGTTTCGGATATGCTTGTCGCCATAGGTCGTACAAATGTGATAAGTGACTTCTGTGTGGAGTATTTCGACAGGAATCGTAGCAAGATGTCCGGCATTTCATCGACAAAAAGTTTGGATGCTTTTCTCGCTAGTGACAATATGTTTGAAAAGTTCCTCGGCAGGCTTCAGTCCGACAGCATATCGTATTCGCAGACCGATTTGGCTCGTTCTGGCAAATACCTTAATAAGGTGCTGAGGTATCAGATAGCAAGCTACTGCTTGGATTTGAATGTTGCTAATGCAATTCTACTCGAAGACGATCCCTATATGGATAAGGCTAGGGAAGTGTTGGAAAAGTGACATGAAGATTCAAAATATTATTGTATTGCTAAAAATAAAAAAGGGCTCGTCATTTCGGAAGCTAGTCGAAACACGCGAGACGGAACGGGGAGCGTTGTGAAGACTGCTATCCGTAATCTCCAATAATTATAATAATCAAGGAGATTCCGCATAAGCGAGTTCACACGACACATTCCTTAGTCGGTTCACTCAGCTTTGTGGAATGACGATTCATTTTTAGCTGACACACATGGTTGAAAATTTTTAATTTTCAACTTTCACCATGTCTTTTTCGAAATCGCTGTGGAAGTTCATGTTTTGCAGTTTCCAGACTTTGTCGGGACGGTACATTGTTACAACAAATTCCACAGGCTGTCGGTCGTACTTTAGTACATACACATACTTTGCATACGACTGAGCGAGATAGTATTTCCCTGCAAGTTCGTAGCCGTTGAAGTTGCCAAGGAGTTTGCGTGATGCCTCGAACTTTTCCTTCATTGCGGAAGTCCCTTCCTTGTTGCTTTCGAGCCATTCGTTTGTTGAAAACAAGTAGTCGATGGCTTTGTTTACATCATCGTTGAACATTGTGAAGAACTTTGCCATGATGTCTTCTGGTGTTTCTTGAGCCTTTGCTGTGTTGCCTGCAACTAGCATTGCCGTTACGGCTGCGATTATGATTATTGTCCTTTTCATCTGTGTTGAATTTTTTGTTTGAAATGCAAAGGTAGAAAAATTAATTGTTTCTGATTTCTAATTTCTGTAGAGATGTTGCGCGCAACGTCTCTACAGATGGCGGAAAAACCAGAAACGGCGTGCTTCGACAAGCTCAGCAACCGCCAGCCATTGAAACCTTAACCTTTTGAACATTGAACAACATTAAACATAGAAACGGCGAAGCCCTAGAAACCTTGAAACGTGAAACATTTAAACGGCGAAGCCATAGAAACTTTGAAACATGAAACGTGAAACTTTTAAACGGCGTCAGCCAAAAAAAATGGTCACACCCGAGAGCATGACCACTATAATAATAAAAAGGAGGGCTAATTAGTCACCCAAGGTTGCTACCATGACAGCCTTGATGGTGTGCATACGGTTTTCAGCTTCGTCGAATACGATTGATGCTTCTGATTCGAATACATCTTCGGTAACTTCGATGCCGTCGAGACCGAACTGCTTGTTAACGTCGCGGCCAACCTGAGTTTCGAGGTTGTGGTATGCTGGCAAGCAGTGCATGAACTTGCACTTCGGATTGCCCGTCATCTTCATGGTTTCCTTGTTAACCTGGTAAGGCTTCAAGAGTTTGATACGTTCTTTCCAAACTTCTACTGGTTCGCCCATCGATACCCAAACATCGGTATAGAGGAAGTCGCAACCCTTAACACCCTTTGCAACGTCGTCGGTAACAGTTACCTTAGCGCCGGTTTCCTTTGCAATCTTCTTGCAGGTGTCGATGAGTTCCTTGCTCGGCTGCAATTTCTTAGGAGCAACGATACGAACGTCCATACCCATCTTTGCACCACCAACCATCAACGAGTTACCCATGTTGAAACGAGCATCGCCGAGGTATGCGAAAGTAACCTGGTTGAGAGGCTTGTCAACGTGTTCGCTCATAGTGAGGAAGTCGGCAAGTATCTGTGTCGGGTGGAATTCGTTGGTCAAGCCGTTCCATACTGGTACACCAGCGTACTTAGCAAGTTCTTCAACGGTTTCCTGCTTGAAACCACGGTATTCGATACCATCATACATTCTACCGAGAACGCGAGCAGTATCCTTCATCGATTCCTTAACGCCAATCTGCGAACCTGTAGGTCCGAGGTAGGTTACGTGTGCACCCTGGTCGTAAGCTGCGGTTTCGAATGCGCAACGGGTACGAGTCGAGGTCTTTTCGAATATGAGGGCGATGTTCTTGCCCTTCATTGTCGGTTGTTCTGTTCCAGCATACTTTGCTCTCTTAAGGTCGCGAGCCAAATCAAGCATATACTGAATCTCTTTTGGTGTGAAGTCCAATAACTTCAGGAAACTTCTGTTTCTTAAATTAAAAGCCATAACTAATTTTATTTAAAGTACTTTAAAAAATTATTTCACTATTCTTGTTCCTGCGTCGGGGTTGCCGAGCAGTCCTGCTTCGGTGATTATGCACGATTTTCCTCCGTTTTCCACGAAGTACAATGCTGCGCGAATCTTCGGAGCCATGCTACCTTCGGTAAAATGTCCTTCAGCGAGGTATTTCTTTGCTTCCTCAACGGTGATAGTGTCCAGCTGCTTCTCATCTGGTGTGTGGAAGTTGAGGCAAACCTTAGGAACATCGGTAAGGATGTAGAACTCGTCGGCACCAATCTGTATTGCCAGCAACGACGAAGCCAAGTCCTTGTCAATAACTGCGTCTATTCCGTGGTATTCGCCCTTGTCGTTTACATAAACAGGGATTCCACCACCACCGACGGTTACAACAATGTTACCCTTTTCAGCAAGGTCCTTTACGATGTCCTTGTTGTTGATTTCGATAGGCTTAGGCGATGCTACGACCTTTCTCCATCCTTTGCCTTTCGGGTCCTTTGCGTATGAATCCTGCGGATTCTTTGCCTTCAAAGCGTTCATTTCCTCTTCGGTGTAGTATGGACCGATAGGCTTGGTCGGATTTGCAAAGCCCTTGTCGTTCTTGTCAACAACAACCTGAGTTACTAAGGTAACGATGTTCTTGTTAAGCTTGTGGCTTGTGAGTACGTTCTTGAACTGCTGTTCGATTACGTATCCGATGAACCCTTGCGAGTATGCGCCGCACACTGCCAGTGGCATTTCGGGAAGTCCGTAAACCTTTTCGCCGGCGTTGTTCTGCAGAAGGATGTTGCCAACCTGCGGTCCGTTGCCATGACCTATAACTATATTGTAATCGCGTTTTACGAGATCCAAAAGACTCTCGCAAGTCTTGTAAACGTTTGATTCCTGTTCTTCAATTGTGCCTTTCTGACCGGCTCTCAATAGAGCGTTTCCACCAAAGGCAACAACTGCCAATTTCTTGTTCGACATAATTGTTTGTTCCTTTTTATTTGAAACCGCAAAACTATATTTTTTTTATCAAACGCCAATAGTGTTTTTCAGCATTGTTTTTTGGTGGAAAGAAAAGTCCAACAGTCAATCAGAAGACCAGTCGTTCAGACTGCCAGACTGAGAGATCGCCAGACCGTTAGACTGTAAGACTATGAGACTGCGAGACTGTAAAACAGTTTGCCTTTTATCCCTAGTTATTAATGTTTTGTTTAGCTTTCGAGTTTCCAGTTACCGTCAGTATCTTCCTTGAATATATAAGTTTCCATTAGAGCGTCTTTTTTGATTTTATGATGAATCCATCGAGCATTCTTTTCTATAATTTCAACATAATAGCCGTCCTCTATCTTTGGAATTATAACAAGATTGATATTTCCTAAAAGATCTAAGAAATAGTCACATTCCAAATTTGTAATTGTATAGACATATTTTTTTGCATTGTCATCTTTGGTGACATCCCTTAAAAATTTTGTAGAGCCATTACCAAAAGTTTTTTTAAACAATACAGAGTACCTTGAAAAATCAATAGGAGAACCATCTTTATTTACTATGCCGAATATATTATTTTCATCGGATGTAACAACTCCGCTTCCTATTTTCCAAGCACTAACCAATGAGTCGTTTTCGCTATTTTGTGTGGCTGTGCCGACAATAAGTCCAGTTCCTACTTCTTGTGCTGGCATATCGTCACAGTTGCAGTGATTCATTTTATATTCTGTACATCCTGTTATGATTGCGGAAACAATCATTACTGTTATTATTATTCTATTCATAGTTTTGTGAAATTTGATAATTGATAATAGAGTAACGGAGTTGCGTACAAATCATTGTGCATTATTCCACAAATTTCCAAGTGCAGTTGTTCTCCTTGTCGTAAAATTCGGAAAGTCCTTTGCCTTTTACGATAACCATATTGCAGAAGCGTTTGTTATACTCGTTGTCAAGTCTTAATGTGTCGTCAAATTCAGCAAAATTTTTTTCCTTGAATGGATTTTTGTCACAACTTGACCTTAAGGAAGAATTATCCCCAGAAATATAACAATCAAATCCGTAAACAAAAGATGTTTCACTAATGTCAATCCTAATATCAAGCGTTATACTATCGCTTGTTACACCCTTTATAGAAAGGTAATTGAAACATTGACATTTGCATCCTACAGGATTTTTGTATTCCTTACCTTTGTAAACCGATTTAATATCGAACTGCATTGTATCAGTACCATTTGTGTATCTTATAAGAGAGCCTTCTGCGTATGGTGCATACTGGCAAAACCATTCGGGGAAAGCAGAACAATTTACTCTTCGTGGTCCTAGAGTACAACTTTGAAAAATTATTATTACAACTATTATTATTGAACCTAAAATACTATTTTTCATAATTTTATTATTTAATGTTAATGATTTTGATAGAGTAGCCAATAGTCTGACGGAAAACCAGCCGGATAGACCACCAGACTGTAAGCCTGCGAGCCTGTCCATCGAATTAATTATTTTTCTCTTGGATAAATGTCTATAAAACCGCCATTACTATTGTGAATTTCACCGTTAAATCTATATTGGCAACTAGCAACTTTGCATGGTTCTTCCCACTCTATTTTTATGTCTGTAACTGTATCTCTATATTCGGTATTTTCAATATATACAATGTAGTCGTTGAAATCTCCTATATAGCCATCATATTTATTACCATCGAGTTCTAATGGGAAATAATTATGATTTACTTCAAATTTTGCAGTATCAATAATCGAAGACAAATCGTTTTGCTCTGTTCGAATTATATGAATTTTAAAAGTTTCATTATCCTTTATTTCTGGATAACACAATCTAACTGCGGCTATTTCGCATTTGTTCTTATTGCATGATACATTGATAAAAACTAAAATCAAAATTGTAAGTAATAATGCTAATCTTTTCATGAAATTTAATCATTAACGCCACAAATATAAATATAAATTTCGAATAAAATTACAAAAGATGCACATATAATATCTCACAAGTTTTCTATATCGGATAGAGACAACAATTCAACAGAAGACCAGTCGTACAGACCGCCAGACTGTTCGCCAGTCAGCCTGTTCGTCTGTTAGCCTTTCTTCTTCGGCACCATTTTTGTTTTATACCTCGCATTGTTCAAAAGTTAAGTTTTTTTTATAAGTTTTAATGGCAGCCGTAAAAATATAATGACTATCTTTGCGAACATTTTATTATTTAGGTAGAATTTAATTAAATTAGTAACAACAAATAAAATTTATTTTGAATATGAAGACTTTAGTTAAAGTATTATGCGTTGCAATGGCATTGTTGGTGTCGTTCTCAGTAAGCGCACAGAAAAAAGAAAAGGCTTTCGCAGGAATTATCAAGTATGCAATCACTTATGAAGATTTGGATCCGCAGTACAAGGGTCAGGTTCCAACTGAAATGATAACATACGTTAAGGACGGAAAGTTTAGAATGGACCAGGTTTCTCCAATGTACACTATGGGCTCAGTAGTCCTTGAAGATGGTAGCGCAATCGTTCTTATTGATGTTATGGGCCAGAAGCTCGCTACACAGCAGTCAAAGGAAGACATAGAAAAGGCTAAGGCAGACGCAAAGGAATCTGGCGACTTGAAGGACTCGGAACCGGTAGTTGAGAAAACCGACGAAACCAAGACAATTGCTGGTTACAAGTGTACCAAGTACAACGTTACCACCGATGGTGAAACCATGGAGGTTTTCGTAACAGAAGACATTCCTATGCCGGCAAGCTACTATGAAAATTCGCAGGTTAAGGGTGTAAAGGGTGTTCCGATGGAATACACAATGTCGGCTAATGGCATGAACATGACAATGACCGCAAAGGAAGTTAAGAAGGGCGGCGTAAATAACTCGATGTTCATGATTACAGACGACTACCAGAAGGTTTCTCCTGAAGATTTCGCTAAGATGCTCGGTGGCGGTATGTAGAAAATATTTTAAGGCAGAAAAATCCTCGAAAGGGGATTTTTTTGCTTGTTATGGAATGAAAGAATGAATTGAATGTTAGGTAGATCCAAGAAAAAGAACAAGGTCGAAGCCGATAGCCCAAAGGACGAGGGCAAGGCAAAAAAGCCTGATACCAAGAAAAAGGGCAAGGAAACCGATAGTGATGACGAATCGAAGGTGAAACGCTCTGATCAGATAAAAATCAGCATCGGCGTTTTACTTTTGGCGTTTGTTATAATAATGATTGTATCGTTCATTTCCTATTTCTTTACGTGGGAAAGCGACCAGTCGTTGTCGAACTACGGATTTTTCGAGGCTTTGTTCAATTCCGACATACAGGTCGAAAACAAGGCTGGGAAACTGGGCGCCATAATCGCAAATTTCTTTATCCGCGATACATTCGGTATTGCATCTTTTGCAATATTGGCAATGTTGGTGGTAATAAGCCTTAGACTTTTGAAAATAAGGAAAGTTCGCATATTGCCGTTCATTATAAAGAGTGCGGTTATTATGCTTTGGCTCAGCATTGCATTGGCGTCTGTTTTCAAGGATAGCTTGTTTATGCTCGGTGGCAAGCACGGATATTTTCTTTTCAAGGGTATGTGCAATTTGGTAGGAGGAATTGGGGCTTACTCCATTATTATTGTACTCGCTCTGTTCATCGTGATTTTCTGTTTCGAAAATTCCGTGGTGGGAATAAAGAAAATTCTGGAACGAATTTCCGCTTTCAAAATCAAGGACATTAAGAATAAGCTTGGCGACGAAGACGAAACTCCTGCCGATCCGCAGAATCCAGCAGAACCAGTAAAGCCTATCGATCCGATACTGCCGATTGAAAATACAAACGAACAGGTTGACGAAGCCGTAACAGACGAGCAGCCTGTCGTTGAAGACGAAGAGGAAACATCAAACACGATAGAACTCGAACATGATGGAGTCGACAAACCGAGAAAAAAGGAAGTTCCTAATGATCTCGACCTTGAAATAAATACAGGTGCAGAAGAACAGAATGCGGATGTTCCCGTCGATGACATTATAGGAGATGTGGAAGAAGATGTTTTGCCGAAATCCGATGATAATGCAGAAGTGAGTCTTGATATAACCAAACCCGAAGAGGAGCCTCAGGCATCTCCCGAGGACTGGAATAATTTGCCAGACTACGATCCAACCAAAGATCTGGAGTTCTACAAGTTCCCGACTGCCGATTTGCTACCCGACATACAGCCAAAGGACAAGCTTTCGGACGAGGAAATGAACAAGCAGCTCAATGCTAACAAGGATAGGATTGTGCAGACGCTCAGCGACTACGGAATTGCAATATCGAAGATTTCGGCGACCGTAGGTCCTACAGTAACTCTGTACGAAATCGTTCCTGCACCTGGAGTGAGAATCTCAAAGATTAAGAATCTGGAAGATGATATCGCTTTGAGCCTTTCGGCTTTGGGAATCCGTATTATTGCGCCTATTCCAGGCAAGGGTACCATTGGTATCGAAGTGCCTAATCCCAAGCCCGAAACGGTATCGATGAGGTCGGTTATAGTTTCTAAGAAATTTCAGGAGTCAAAGTATGACCTGCCTGTGGCGCTCGGAAAGACAATCACCAACGAAACATACGTTTTCAACCTCGCCAAGACTCCACACTTGTTGGTGGCAGGTGCAACCGGACAAGGTAAATCTGTAGGTATCAATGCGATAATTGCATCATTACTATACAAAAAGCATCCATCGCAACTGAAGTTCGTCCTCGTCGACCCAAAGATGGTGGAACTTTCGATTTACAAGGCAATCGAAAAGCATTACCTTGCAAAATTGCCAGGCGACAATCCTGCAATCATTACCGATGTTTCGAAGGTTACCGAGGCAATGAACTCTCTCTGCATACTCATGGACGAGCGATACGAACTTCTTACCAAAGCAGGATGCCGTAACATCAATGAGTACAACGAAAAGTTCATTAAGCGCAAGCTCAATCCCGAAAAGGGACACTACTATATGTTCTACATTGTGGTTGTAATCGATGAGTTTGCCGACATTATTGTACAGGAAGGCCGTCAAGTGGAAACTCCGATTTCGCGTCTGGCAGCAAAGGCGCGTGCAATTGGCATACACCTTATTGTTGCCACACAGCGTCCATCCACCAATGTAATTACAGGTGTAATCAAGGCAAACTTCCCATCAAGAATTGCATTTAAGGTTACAAACTATATAGATTCGAAGACCATTCTCGACCAGACTGGAGCAAATCAGCTTATCGGACGAGGTGACCTTCTGATTTCGTACGGCGGCGAAATAACGCGTGTACAGTGTGCGTTCATCGATACGCCCGAAGTTCAGAGCCTTGTCGATTTCATTAGTGCTCAGCAAGGATATGCATGCGTGTACGAGTTGCCTGAAGTGAAAGGTGAAGGCGGAGAAGGTGGTGACAGCGCTGCAACTCTCGACCCCAACAATCGCGATCCGCTGTTTGACGAGGCAGCAAGGCTTATTTGCGAATCGCAGCAAGGTTCAACATCAATGCTTCAGCGCAAGTTCAGCATTGGCTACAATAGGGCAGGAAAGATAATAGATCAGCTCGAAGCGGCGGGTATAGTTGGACCATACGAAGGTAGCAAGGCAAGGCAGGTACTTTACGATATTACATCTTTGGAACGATATTTGGAAGTGCTGCACGGAAATAATTAGTAGAATTTAAAAATTTTGAATATGAAAAAGGTTACATTGTTGATTATAAGTTTGTTCGCTACTCTCTTGCTAGTAGCTCAAGGTTCTGTTCCCCAGATGGAAATTCTTGATCAGGTAGCAGCAAAGACCGAAAAATATGTCGGACTGAAAATAGATTTTACTTTATATGTCGAAAATTTGCATAATGCAAAACGCGATTCATACAAAGGAAATGCAATATACAAGACAGGCCTGTACAAAATGGACATTATGGGTCAGGTGGTTTATTCCGATGGAAAGACAAACTGGACATATCTAAGGGATGCCGAGGAGATTAGCATTACAAACAATGGCGACAACGAGGCTTTCATGACAAATCCGCAGGCAATCCTAAAGGACTATAAGTCGAAATTCAAGGTAAATTTCATTTCCGACAAGTTTGAGAAAAACAGAGCCTTATTGGAATTCGACTTTTTCCCGAAGCAGATCGAAAACAAGAAATATTCGAAGATTACAATTCGCATCGACAAGACCAAGAAGCAGATTTTCTCGGTTCGTTATGTTGGAAAGGATGGCGTAAATTATTTGATTGAGATTGACAAGATGCTTGAAAATCCAACAATTTCAGATTCCGAAGTTAAGTTCAACAAGGCTTTGTATCCCGATGCCGATATAATTGACATGAGATAATGCACAGCATAAACATCAAAGGTAAGCTTTATGACTTTTCAAATCCCCGCATTATGGGGATTTTGAATTTTACGCCCGACTCATTCAATCCTGCGAGCCGTGTGGTCGACAATGGCGAAATCAAAGAACGCATTGAAAAAATGTTTGCCGACGGTGCCGACATGATTGACTTTGGCGGAATGTCGACGCGACCGAACTGCGAGGTGATTTCTGCCGATGAGGAATGGCGCAGGCTCGTGCCAGCATTGGAGATTGTTGCAAAGCATTTTTCCGACCATATTTTCTCTCTCGATACTTTCCGCGCCGAGATTGCCCGTCGTGCTGTTGTCGATTATGGCATTTCCATAATAAATGACATAAGTGCTGGCGATGCCGACCCAAAAATGTTCGGTGTCGTTGCCGACACTCATGCACCATATATTATTATGCATGGGGCACCAGATCCGACAGCATTACACACCAGTACCGAATACAAATCGTTCATGAACGATATTCTGCATTTCTTTTCCGAAAAGGTAAATAAGTTGCATTCGTTTGGCGTTTCCGACATCATTGTCGATCCTGGATTTGGCTTTTCTAAGACAGTTGACCAGAACTACGAGCTAATGGAGCACCTTGGCGATTTCGACATTTTTGAATTGCCCCTGCTGGTGGGCATTTCGCGCAAGTCGATGCTTTGGCGGTATCTGAATATCTCCGTGGAACAATCGCTTAACGGAACAACCGTACTAAATACAATTGCATTGACAAAAGGTGCAAGCATTCTTCGCGTTCACGATGTCACCGAAGCTGTTGAGGCATTGAAGATTTGCGAAAAACTGAATTTGTGCAGGTAAGGCTGGCGAGCTCAAAGGCTTGAAGGCTGACAGGCTCGAAGGCTAACAGTCTAGAAGTTTACCGTCTTGCTGCTTATAGTCTTGCCGACAGAAATACTGGTCTTCCGTTGGACTGGTCTTCTTTTAGCCTTCTAGCCTAAAAAATAGTAAATCCAAAATCGTACTTCGTAAATCCAAAATTTCTCATTATCTTTGCCTTTTCTGCTCATGAGTCAGTTTCGCGAAATATTGCTGAAATATTGGGGATACGATGCATTTCGTTATCCGCAGGAGGAGATTATCAAGTCGGTCTCGGAGGGAAAAGATACGCTTGGACTGATGCCGACCGGCGGTGGCAAGTCGATAACTTTTCAGGTGTTCAGCATGGCAAATAGCGGGGTGTGCCTTGTCATTACTCCGTTGATTGCACTTATGAAGGATCAGGTGGCAAATTTGCAGAAACGTGGAATCAAAGCGGTTGCCATTTATTCTGGAATGACTCAGCACGAAATAGAGGTGGCTGTTGACAATGCAACATACGGCGACTATAAGTTTCTGTATCTTTCGCCAGAGCGACTTAAGAACTATTATTTCCGTGAACGGCTCAAGGTCATGCATGTCAACTTGATAACTGTTGATGAGGCGCATTGTATATCGCAGTGGGGCTACGATTTCCGTCCGCCTTACCTTGAAATTGCCGAAATTCGCGAAATACTTCCCGATGTGCCAGTGCTGGCTCTTACTGCAACGGCAACTCCTGAGGTTGTGGATGATATTCAGGACAGACTGAAATTTCCAGTACACAATGTATTCCAGAAAAGTTTCGAGCGGAAGAATCTTGTTTACTATGTAATTAACACCGAGGATAAGGTTCGGAAACTTTTGTATATAGTAAACAAGGTGCAAGGATCTGGTGTTTTCTATGTGCGCAATCGTAAAAAGACGCGTGAGTATGCCATGTTGCTTCAGCAGAACGGAATTTCGGCAGATTTTTACCATGCTGGCTTGTCGGCGCAGGAGCGTTCCGAAAAGCAGGAGGCTTGGCAGAAGAATCAGATTCGCATTATGGTTTGTACCAATGCTTTCGGCATGGGAATCGATAAGCCCGATGTGCGTTTGGTCATTCACCTTGACTTGCCCGATTCGCCCGAAGCTTATTTCCAGGAGGCAGGACGCGCAGGCAGGGACGGCAAGAGGGCATACGCTTTTCTGCTTACCAACAATGCCGACAAGGCGCAGGTCAAGAAGAATATAACAACCTCGTTTCCCGAGTTGCCAAAGGTGAAGGAAGTTTATTCGGAAGTGTGCAGTTATCTGGGCATTCCGTACGAATGTGGTGCCAATCAGGATGTTCCTTTCGATATATTCAATTTTTCTGCACATTCGCACATAGATGTGCTAACCGTGCATAATTGCTTGAAGACCTTGATGTTTGCTGGTTTTCTTGAATATACGGAAGATACCAATACGGTTTCGAGGGTGATGTTTGAAGTTCGCCGCGACGACTTGTACAAATTCCAGATAGAGAACAAGAATCTTGATGAGTTCATAAAGTTGATACTGAGAATGTACACGGGCCTCTTTACCGATTTTGTGAATGTTAGCGAAGAGTACATTGCAAAGAAGGCAGGCATATCGGAGCAGTCGGTTTATGAATACCTGAAGGCACTGGCAAAACAAGGCATAATCAGTTATATTCCTAAGACAAACAGGCCGTTGATTCGTCTGCTGATGGAAAGGCATCGCGAGAATGACATGTTTTTCGATATGCAGGCGCTTAAATCACGCAAGGACAGAGTAGTGTCGAAAATGGAGGCTATGCTTCGCTATGCTACTAGTGATAACAAATGTCGCAGTCAGCAACTTTTGGCATATTTTGGCGAGACGGATGTTGACAGGTGTGGAGAATGCGATGTGTGTCAGCGTCGCAACGAATTGGGGTTGAGCAAATACGAGTTCGACATTGTGTTGGAAAAAGTAAAACGCATTGTGAACGAATCGCCATGTCTATACAATGAATTGATAGATAAGGTTGGCGAAGATGAAAACAAGACGATAAATGTCATAAAGTGGCTATTCGACAATCAGAAAATATTGTATAACAGTGAACGAAAAATAATTTGGCATAAATAAATGAATATGAAGAGATTGGTATTTATATTGGCTATTGTGTTTCCTGCATTTGTTATAAGTACAACAAGTTGCGGACCTAGCAAGACCGACCTTGAGTGGGAGGGCGTGATGAAAGGCTATTGGAAGCCATTGAACGAGGATACAGGTGAACTTTGCACATCTATACCTTATTTCCATTTCGGAGATAATGCAAATGGCTCATCTAAATACTACAAATACGACTATACGGATACAATGAAGTGGGAGATCCGTCGCAAGCAGATGAACATTTACTACGAAAAAGCTGTAGAAGGTTATTAAATCGGTTATAACCAGTATAATAGTCGCGCACTGATGCATGTTCGTTCTGTATCAGAAAACGAGGTAAAAATATCGCAGTTGTACAATAGTGGAGTGCAGTCAGACTACAAGTTGGTGCGCATAACGCCTGAGGAATATTATTCCGTTTACAACGGCGATGTGGACACTACACAACATAGTGGAAGTCATCCGATTGACAATACATTTTAAGGAAAACAAAAAACATAAAGAAGATGAACATTTTGGTATTAGGTTCAGGCGGAAGGGAACATGCATTGACATGGAAGATATCATCAAGTCCTAAAGTCGACAAGTTGTATGTTGCGCCAGGAAATCCAGGAACAAGTGCAATAGCTGAAAATGTGGCAATTAAGGCAGATGATTTTGATGCGGTAGCCGATTTTGTCCGCAAGGCAAATATAAATATGGTCGTAGTTGGACCAGAAGATCCTTTGGTAAAAGGTATTGTTGATTATTTTGCATCGAAACCCGAATTTGCCGACCTTATGGTTATTGGTCCCGACAAGTTTTCGGCACAGCTCGAGGGCAGCAAGGAGTTCGCAAAGAAGTTCATGATGAAATATGGCATACCAACGGCAGGATTCCTTTCGGTTACATCCGAAAATATTGCTAATGGCGAGCGATTCCTTGAATCCGTAAAACCGCCCTACGTGCTTAAGGCAGACGGACTTGCAGCAGGCAAGGGCGTGCTTATAATTGACAATATTGATGAAGCAAAGCGCGAACTAAGAAATATACTTGACGGAAAATTTGGCAATGCTGGCAACAAGGTTGTGCTTGAGCAGTACCTCGATGGTATCGAATGTTCTGTCTTTGCAATTACTGATGGTAGTTCGTATGTGCTTCTGCCAGAGGCAAAGGACTACAAGCGTATAGGTGAAGGAAATACTGGATTGAATACAGGAGGTATGGGGTCGGTTTCGCCAGTACCATTCTACGATACGGATTTTGCTCGCAAGGTCGAGGAAAGAATAGTGAAGCCAACCATTGATGGTATTAATGCCGAAGGCATGGATTATCGAGGCTTTGTTTTCTTTGGTCTGATGAATGTAGATGGCAACCCGTATGTGATTGAATATAATGTCCGCATGGGCGATCCCGAAACCGAGTCGGTAATGCTTCGCATAAAGTCCGATTTGGTGGAATTGCTTGAAGCAGCAGCCAAGCGCAAGCTTTCGGGTAAGACAGTGGATTTTGATGAACGTTCCGCAGCAACTGTTATGATGGTGTCGGGAGGTTATCCTGAAGCGTACGAAAAAGGTAAAGTCATTAGCGGATTGGATGCAGTAAAATCAAGTGTTTGTTTCCATGCGGGAACAAAAATGTCTGGTGATGATGTTGTTACTTCGGGTGGTCGAGTAATTGCATTGAGCAGTTATGGTGATACAATTTTTAATGCACTCAAGACATCGTATGAATCGGCCGGTTGCATTTCGTTTGACAAGTGCTACTATCGTACCGACTTGGGTTTTGACTTGAAATAGGAATATTTAGATGCTAAGGTTGCTGAAATCGAATAATCCTGCCAATTATCTGCTGATATTTATAATCATGGCGGCATTGTGGGCGTACAAGTTCATTGCTATGCCTACGGCTGTGGATGGAGGTGGAATGCAATCGTATTTTTTCAGGTTTTTGTACGAAGCATCTTTGTATCAGTACATTTATACGGCATTTGCATTTGCGTTGGCTTTTGCTTTTGCTTGTTATGCGTCGAAGATAAATTTCCACTACCAGATAGTTGAGTCTGGTTATCAGTTGCCATCATTGTTTTTTGCTTTGCTGACAGGAAGCATAATAAATGCACAAAGGTGCATACCCGAAATGGTTGGAACACTATTTTTGGCGTTGGCTGTATTGAGGATTTTTGGCATGTACAACAAGCACGAAGATTTGCCAAGAAGTCTGGATGTAGGCCTTTTGTTTGGTCTTTCGATTATATTTGCCTACAAATATGTTCTTCTTTTGCCTGCGCTTATTGTTGTTGTTGCCATTGTCAAACCTTTGTCGTGGCGCGACTTGGTTTCAATGTTTGTCTCCTTGTTATTTGTCGTGGGCGTTGCCTTTTGTATGGTATGGCTATATGGCGACTGGGAGGAACTTCTTTCTTCAGTAAAGTCGGAAGCATTGAAATTGGTAATAGGCGAAAAGTATAATTACCTCAATTATCTTTTTGGACTTCCGGTGCTTTTTGCTGTTTTAGTATCGCTACTTTCTGTGTTTGTGCTGAAGGTATTTCGTAAGACCGCCGAAATGAAGTATTACCATTCTTTATTATTCCTGACTGCATATTCGGGGATTTTCATGCTTTCGCCTTTTTCGTCCAACGAGTCGGTATGGCTTATGTATTTCCCATTGTGCTATTTGCTTTCGAATATAATTGTTAACTCTCGCCGAATTGCTATTCAGCGACTTGTATTTTATGGATTGTTAATCTGTATAGTTGTATCGCAGATACTGCAGGTTATGTATTTCGACATGATTTTTTAGGATATGAATACACAAGAATATTATCTGGATTATTTCAAGACGAGTCTTTCTCGTTTTTTGGATGAGGTAAAAAGCGAACCGAAGTATCTTTACGACCCTGTAAAGTATGCCTTGTCGGCAGGAGGGAAGCGGATTCGTCCGGTTTTGTGCCTAATGTCGGCTGAGATGTTTGGTGCAAAGCCCGAAATGGCTGTTGATGCAGCGCTTGGTTTGGAGGTTTTCCATAATTTCACCTTGCTTCACGACGACATAATGGACAAGTCGGACATGAGGCGGGGCCGCCCAACCGTGCATAAGAAGTGGACAGAGAATATCGCTATACTATCTGGCGACCTTATGTCGCTTGTGGCTTGTCGTTGTGCCTCGAAGACTGCAACTAACAGCAAGGCGGTTCTTGATGTATTTTTGCAGACGGCAATTGAAATTTGCGAAGGTCAGCAGTACGACATGGACTTTGAAACCGATGATAATGTTACCGTTGATGACTACATGAAGATGATAAACCTGAAAACCGCCGTACTGCTTGCTGGAAGTCTGAAAATAGGTGCTCTTATTGCTAATGCATCGCAGGCCGATTGTGAGAACATATACGAGTATGGCAGGTATGCGGGACTTGCATTTCAGTTGCAGGACGATTTGCTTGATACATACGGTGATGCGAAGGTTTTTGGTAAGCCTATCGGTGGCGACATTGCAGAGAACAAAAAGACTTTTTTGCTAATCAATGCCATGAACAAGGCAACAGACAATGCAAAGTCGGAACTATTGGCATGGATCTCAAAAGAAAATTTTGACAGAACCGAAAAGTACAATGCGGTAAGAGCTATATACGATAACTTGAAAATCAAGGAATTGACAGTCGCGAAGATTGATGAGTGCTATGCTATTGCCGATAGTTATTTGCAAAAAGTCAGTTTGCCGGAATCGCAGAAAAATGTACTTCGCTCATATATGGATTCGATGAGGTCGAGAAACTATTAAGGCATTATTTACCATATTCAGCATTATCTTCAGCGGCAATTCTGATTTCAGATTCCTCTGGAATGTCGTAGGTGATAGGTGTCGGAGACAATTTTCGATGCAGGCGTTCTGCAATCTTGTCGGCTACGGCTTCTGCTGCGTGTGCATGGTTTAGTTCGCATTCCCATACAACTATGACTTCCCATCCCAATTCACCTAATTTCCAGTAGTTTTCCAAGTCGCGTTGGCGGTTGCGTTTGATTTTGCTTTGCCAGAATTCGGTGTTTGTTTTTGGCATAGTGGCTATTTTGCAGTCGGGGTGGTGGTGCCAGAAGCAACCGTTCACGAATATAACAGTTCCATATTTCCTCAGTACTATGTCGGGCGTTCCGGGAAGTCGCTTGTCGTTTGTGCGATAGCGGAATCCTCTTGCAAAAAGAGCCTTGCGAAGCTTAACTTCGGGCTTCGTGTTTTTAGAGCGGATTTTCGACATTATGTCGGAGCGTTTCTCGGTGCTGAAGATGTCGGTCATGGGGTGGTTTCAATGTTTCATGTTTCTGGTTTCATGGGCTACGCCCGTTTCTAGGTTTCTGGTTGCTTGGGGCTAGAAGGCTCAAAGTCTTGAAGACGGCTTTTAGCCTTTTCTTCTTTTAGCCTTTCAGCCATTTTATAAGTTTCTGTTTTCACCCATTCTGCCCATTCGGTTGGAGTTTTGGATTTGTCGAAGGTGGTATAGGGGATAGGCTTGCCAATTGTCAGCGAGATTGTTTGTCCGCGTTGTTTGAACATTTCATCCACGAGAAAAAGCATCTCGATGTTGAACTTTATTTTCAGTCGTTTGCGCCAATTGGCAAGGCGGTAGAAAAAGTTTGAGTTTCGTCCGCCGATGTAAATTGGAATTATGTCGCGCTGGTATTCCACTGCCTTGACAATGAAGTTTTTCTGCCATTGCAAGTCAACGATTTTGCCTTTGATTTTTCGCGAGCATAGTCCGGCTGGGAAATACAAAACCTGTTTGTCGGATGCGTAGAGAGCATTAAGTTGTTCGGCATTGTTGCGCGATTGCTTGCCGACTTTGTTTATGGGTATAAAAACTGGACGCAGCGGTTCCAAAGCCATCAGCAAGTCGTTGACAACAAACATGAAGTCGCTGAATTTTTCATCGATTGTCTGCATCATGACAAGGCTTTCGAGTCCGCCAAGCGGATGGTTGGCAACGAAGATGAAGCGACCTTCCGAGGGTATGTTTTCCAATCCAATGACTTTGCGTTTCAGTTCCAAGCATTCAACACCAATGTTCACAAAGTCGATGCCTGTTGCTCCGTTTGCTATGGTAAGTATTTCGTTTACATCGTTTTCATGGACTAACCGCCTCAGAATATTTACGACGAAGCGAGGTATTTTCTTTGCCAATTTCGGACTTTTTGTCCTGATTATTTCGGCAACATCAACTCTCATCGGTTTGTTTTCTGACATCGTGCAATTGTTTGTCGGCAAAGATAATTCAATTTGTGATTACTATGAAGGAGAAAACCGTTTTGACTATTTCAATGCTTCCATATAATATCTTTCGCATTGTTCAGCATTCACATTAATCTGCGTTATGAGGTCGTTCACGAGGTCGCAGACGAAAAGCGAGTGGGTGTCGAAAATGAACATAGTGGCGTACTTTGTGGCGTTTTCCTGCTGTATTTCGATGGTGTAGTCCATAGTTTGCGTGGCGTATTCGAGCGAAAGTTCGTCCTTCGAGAATACAAACAGCCCGAATTCGTGGAAACTTCCGTAAAATCCGTTTGCCACCTTGCACACTTTGCTTTCTATTATGCGCTTGAGCGGAATTGCCAGAGACCAGAATTCTTCTTCGACCTTACCCATCAGTCTGCGGTGGATACCGTAGCTGTAACCGTAGCGTCTGATGCGTTCGATGTCGCTGTCGGAAATATCGTCTGCACCAGCCATGTCGGCTATGAGCGAAATTGCATCGTCGCGGCCAGTTACCATTGCACGGGTAACTTCTATGCCTATGCCAGCCTCGTTGTCTTGCAAGTCTGGACGGTCGCGGTTGACGAGGTTTGCGTATTTCTCGCCGAGCAAATCAACAAGCACGATCTTGGCGTACCTTTCGAAGAAAGTGGTGTCGAACTTTGGCAAAAGCGATATGATTTTTGTTTCGTTCATCGGCGCAAAAGTAAATATTATTTACGATTTACGAAGCACGATTTACGATTGATGATGAACTTAAAATTTCCTTAAATTTATTATTGCATAAAAACATTTATTAATCTATTTTTGCAATCGTTATTATTGGAATTGTAAAATGCCCGAATCGGCAGAAATATCGCACAAGGGAACTGTGAAGTCAATCGCTGGCAGCACCGCCATCGTTGAGATTATGGTGTCGTCGGCTTGCGCCACCTGCAAGGCCACATCGTTCTGCGGTTCAAGCGAATCGGGCAGCAGGGTCGTCGAGGCTCAGCTTATGCAAGGACAGGAATTTTCCGTAGGCGACGAGGTGAATGTGAAGATGACGCAGACGATGGGCACAAAGGCTGTGCTTATCGGCTATGCGCTTCCGTTTGTGGTGGTGATGATTGGGCTTTTCGTGCTGATTGGCATCGGTGTGAACGAGGGTATCGCCGCCTTGGTGTCGTTGGTACTGCTCACGGCATATTATGTGGTGCTGTATTTGCTGCGGGACAGAATAAAGAAGGTTTTTAACTTTAGAATTGAGAAAAGCCTTTCTTTCGCCACTTCGACAGGCTCAGGGAGCGAAATTCATAGTATGGAAAACGAAAATAATGTAAAGACGCAAAATTTTGCGTCTCAACCTAAAAGCTAGGAGATATAGAAAAAGAAATCAGAAACAAAAATTAATAATTTAAAATCAGTGAATTTATGGAGATTGTAATTTGGACTGTGATACCTTTGTGTGCGCTAGGAATAGTGTTAGCAATAATACTGTTCTTTGTCGCCAAGAAATTCAAGGTAGAAGAGGACCCGCGCATCGACGAAGTGGAAGCGTGCCTGCCGGGTGCAAATTGCGGTGGATGCGGATTCCCCGGTTGTAGGGGTTTGTCGGAAGCCGTTGTGAAAAGCGGTAATCTCGATGGCAAGTACTGCCCTGCAGGCGGTAATGCTGCCATGAGTAAGGTTGCTGCCGTTATGGGACTTGTAGCCGAGGAAAAGGAACCTATGGTTGCAGTCGTTAGATGCTGCGGTTCACACGACAAGCGTCCGCAGACTTCGACCTACGACGGAGCCAAGACCTGCGCTATCGCTCACGCTACATCGAGTGGCGACACCGGTTGCCAGTACGGTTGCCTTGGCTATGGCGACTGCGTTGCCGGATGCCATTTCGGTGCAATATCTATTAACCAGGAAACGGGACTTCCCGAAATCGACTACGACAAGTGTGGTGGTTGTGGTGGTTGCGCCAAGATGTGCCCGCGCGGTGTCATCGAGGTTCGCGCCCGTGGCAAGAACGACCGTCGCGTTTATGTCGGCTGTATCAACAAGGACAAGGGCGGCGAGGCTATGAAGGCCTGCAAGGCTGCTTGTATCGGTTGCGGTAAGTGCGCAAAGGCTTGTCCGTTCGAGGCTATCACCGTCGAGAACAATGTTGCATATATCGACTTCACAAAGTGCAAGATGTGCCGCAAGTGCGTAGCAGAATGCCCGACAGGTGCAATCAACGCTGTAAACTTCCCGCCTAAGCCGGCAACTCCGCCAGCTCCAAAGCCCGAAGCACAGCCAGCTCCTGCACCAGCAGCACCAGCCGAAGCTACAGTGGTAGAAAACAATGTAAATAACAACTAAACTCAGGAGGACTCATCGTGTTAAGAACTTTTCCAAAAGGTGGTGTTCATCCACAAGAAAATAAGATTTCAAAAGGAAATCCTATCGAAAGAATAGAACTGCCCAAGCAGGTCATGATTCCTATTGCTCAGCACATAGGTGCTCCTGCCGAACCGGTTGTTGCAAAGGGCGACACCGTAAAGGTCGGTCAGCTCATCGCCAAGAGCACTGGATTCGTATCGGCAAACATACATTCTTCGGTATCAGGTACTGTTGCAAAGATAGAGAAGACCATCGACACATCGGGCTACAAGAATACTTGTATCTTCATCAATGTTGAGGGTGACGAATGGCTCGAAACCATCGACCGTACTCCAGACCTGAAGACCGAAATCACAATGTCGGCCGAAGAAATCCGCGCCAAGATTGCCGAATGCGGTATAGTTGGTACAGGCGGTGCAACATTCCCGGCTCATGTTAAGTTGTCGATCCCACAGGGAAAGAAGTGCGAGCACCTTATTATAAATGGTGTCGAGTGCGAACCTTACCTTACTGCCGACCACCGTCTTATGCTCGAGCATACCGAAGAAATTATGGTTGGCTGCAAGATTATACAGAAGGCTACCGGTGCCGAAAAGATTATCATCGGTATTGAGAACAACAAGCCCGACGCAATAGCCAAGATGACCGAGGCTGCAAAGAAATACGGAATCATCGTTATGCCTTTGAAGGTTAAATATCCGCAAGGTGGTGAAAAGCAGCTTATCAAGGCTACCGTAAACCGCGAAATCCCTGCTCCTCCAGCATTGCCTATCGATGTTGGTTGCGTTGTACAGAATGTTGGTTCTACCTTCGCTATCTACGAGGCAGTACAGAAGAACAAACCTCTGTTCGAGCGTGTTGTAACTGTAACTGGTAAGTCGGTAAAGTCGCCGAAGAACATACTTGCAAGAGTTGGTACTCCATTGAGCCATCTCATTGCAGCAGTTGGCGGACTTCCCGAAGACACCGGCAAGGTAGTAAACGGCGGACCTATGATGGGTAAGGCTGTGAAGTCACTCGAAGTACCTGTAACAAAGGGTACATCAGGTGTGCTGATGTTCAAGCAGAGCGAAAGCGTCCGTATGGAAGAAAATGCTTGCATCCGCTGCGGAAAGTGCGTAAGCGCTTGCTGTATGGGTCTTGAACCTTACTTGCTCAAGAACCTCGCCAAGATTCGCGACTTCGACGCTTTGAAGGAAGAAAGAGTGCTCGACTGCATCGAATGCGGTTCGTGCAGCTTCACCTGCCCAGCAGGAATTCCTATTACCGACTACATCCGCTACGGTAAAGCGACAGTAACAAAAATTTTAAGGTCTAAAAAATAGTAACAGCTATGGCAGAAAATAGATTAGCAATCGCAATGTCACCGCACGTTCACAGCAACGAGTCGGTGAAAAAGATAATGTACAGCGTGGTAATTGCGCTGTTACCAGCCTTCTGCGTATCGGTTTACTTCTTCGGACTCAACGCTATCAGGGTTACATTAATCTCGATAGTTGCTTGTATGGCTGTTGAATGGCTGATTCAGAAGTTCTTATTGAAGGGAAAGACCACCATTTGCGACGGTTCGGCAATCGTTACAGGTATGCTTCTGGCATTCAACGTTCCGGCAAACCTCGACTGGTGGATTATTGTTATAGGTGCAATCGTCGCAATAGGCATCGCAAAGATGACTTTCGGCGGACTTGGCAACAACCCGTTCAACCCTGCAATCGTAGGTCGTGTATTCTTGCTCATTTCGTTCCCGTCGCAGATGACCACCTGGCCAACTCCTCAGCCGATTTGGGACATCAAGGCTCTCGATGCAGTAACAGGACCAACTCCACTGGGACTTCTCAACGAAGGTCAGATGGTTGACTACAACTATATGGATATGTTTATCGGCAACATGGGCGGTTCGCTCGGCGAAATGTCGGCAATAGCATTGCTCATCGGCGGTATCTTCCTGCTTATCCGCAAGGTTATAACCTGGCATATTCCAGTTGCAGTTCTCGGAACTATGGCAGCTTTCTCGGCAATCCTCTGGGGCGTTGATCCGACCAAGTATGCCGACCCGCTGTTCCATATCCTCGCTGGTGGTGCCCTGCTCGGTGCTATCTACATGGCAACCGATATGGTAACTTCGCCAATGACTGGCAAGGGAATGTTGATTTATGGTGTTGGTATCGGTATCATCACCATCTTAATCAGAACCTGGGGTTCGTATCCGGAAGGTATGTCGTTCGCAATTCTTATTATGAACGCACTTGTTCCGCTGATTAACAACTGGTGCAAGCCGAAACGTTTCGGCGAGGTTGTAAAACCGCCAAAGGAAGAGGTAAAGAAATAATTGTGGAACCTAAAAAAGAATTATCATGGCAAAGAAACAAAGTTCTTTAATAAATATGGTGCTCACGTTGTTCGTGATTACAACAGTAGCAGCCGTGGCTCTCGGTTTCGTTTATTACTTTACCAAGGAGCCTATTTCACTTGTAAAAGAAAAGAAGTTGAACGAAGGTCTTATGCAGGTGCTCCCGACATTCGACCATCAGGTAGCCGAAGAAGTTGATGGCGTTCCTACCTACAAGGCATTCGACGCTAACGAACAGCTAGTTGGTACAGCTATCGAGGTTGTTACCGACAAGGGTTTCGGCGGCGATGTGAAGGTTTTGGTCGGCTTCGATACCGAAGGCAAGATTTTCGGATACACCGTTCTGGAACATAAGGAAACCGCCGGTCTTGGCTCGAAGATGGGCGACTGGTTCCAGGAAGGCGGAAAGGGCAATGTTATTGGCAAGGACCTTTCTACCCCTGCAAAGGTAAAGAAGGACGGTGGCGATGTTGACGCTATCACAGCAGCAACAATCTCGTCGCGTGCTTTCTGCGATGCTCTCAATAGGGCTTACGCAACCTACACAGCTTCTCAATCGTCAAACACAGCAACCGAAGCACAACCTGCAGCAGAAGAGGCAAAGGCTGAAGCAACTGCAGAACCAACCGAAGTTGCAGAAAATGAAGGAGGACAGGACAATGAATAATTGGAAGAATTTCACTAAGGGTTTCATAAAGGAGAACCCCGTATTGGTAATGTTGCTCGGTTGCTGCCCAACATTGGGAACCACCACATCGGCAATCAACGGCTTGAGCATGGGTCTTGCGACGACATTCGTCCTCGTATGCTCCAACATAGTAATATCGCTAATCAAGAACCTTATCCCCGACAAGGTGCGTATTCCATCGTACATCGTTGTAATCGCATCGTTTGTAACGGTAATCGACCTGCTTATGCAGGCTTACTTGCCGGGTATTTACGAAACATTGGGCTTGTTCATTCCGCTTATCGTTGTAAACTGCATAGTTCTCGGTCGTGCCGAGGCATTTGCATCGAAGAACGGCGTATGGGCATCCTGCGTCGATGGTTTGGGAATGGGTCTCGGATACGCACTTGCACTTATGATTCTGGGTGCTGTTCGCGAAGTTCTCGGTAGCCTGTCAATTTTCGGATGGCAGTTCATTCAGGCCGACGGAATCCTCGTATTCGTGCTTGCTCCGGGTGCATTCTTCGGATTGGCATATTTTATAGCAGTAGTAAGAAGGTTTAACAAATAAAATTTACGACTATGGCATACATACTCATCATAATATCGGCAATGCTCGTAAATAACATCGTGCTTGCCCAGTTTCTCGGAATATGCCCGTTCCTTGGCGTATCGGGAAAGGTTAAGACGGCTGTAGGAATGGGAAGCGCAGTCCTGTTCGTAATGACTCTTGCAACCATTGTGACATGGCTCGTGCAGACCTACATCCTCAATCCGTTGGGAATTCAGTTTATGCAGACAGTTGCATTCATCCTCATCATTGCTGCACTCGTACAGATGGTCGAGATTATCCTCAAGAAGATAAGCCCGTCGCTGTATCAGGCACTCGGTATTTTCCTCCCGCTTATCACCACCAACTGTGCAATTCTTGGTGTTGCAATATTGGTTGGCAACGGAACATACAACTCGATGGGACTCGATGCAACTTCGCTTTTGCCGGCTATAGTGTTTGCAATAGGTACCGCTTTGGGCTTCATGCTTGCACTTGTGATTTTCGCAGGTATCCGCGAACATCTGGCAAAGCTCCCTATTCCAGAAGGTATGAAGGGCGTTCCAGCAGCTCTCGTAGTTGCAGGTATCCTTGCTCTTGCTTTCATGGGATTCTCAGGACTTGTATAAAGTTTTGTTTTCATAATGTAGCTGCGCGGTGCAATTTGTGCCGCGCAGTTTTTTTATTTCGCCGTTTCTGGATTTTGGGGAGATCTATTCAGATTTTCAAATCTTTGAATCCTTAAATATAAATCAGCGAAGCTAATCCTTAAATTTATCTTATCTTTGCACCATGAATTTTACGATTTTACATAAGGACGACAAGACCAATGCTCGTCGTGGTGTTATAACAACCGACCACGGCGAGATACAGACGCCAATATTCATGCCAGTAGGTACATGCGGAACTGTAAAGGGCGTTCATACTTACGAGATTAAGAACGAAATCAATGCGCAAATAATACTAGGTAACACCTATCATTTGTATTTGCGTCCAGGTATCGAAATCATCAATAAGGCTGGTGGTCTGCACAAATTCAATGGCTGGGACAGACCGATTCTTACCGACAGTGGAGGATTCCAAGTGTTCTCTATGGCCGATTGCCGTAAACTTACAGCTGATGGTGCAATTTTCAGAAGCCATATTGATGGCTCGAAGCATATTTTTACGCCTGAACGGGTAGTTGACATTCAGCGTAACATCGGAGCCGACATAATGATGGCTTTCGATGAGTGTACTCCGTATCCATGTGAGTACAAGTATGCTGCCAAGTCGCTGAAACTTACCAATTCATGGCTTTCGCGAGGCTGGAAGCATTTCAACGAGACAGAAGGCTTGTATGGTTACAAGCAGGCATTCTTCCCCATTGTGCAAGGTTCCACCTACGAGGATTTGCGCGTTGAATCGGCAAAATATGTCGCTGACATCGGAGCTGAGGGCAATGCAATTGGCGGATTGTCGGTTGGCGAGCCAACTCAGCAGATGTACGATATGATTGAAATCGTAAACGAACATTTGCCTCAGGATAAGCCTCGATACCTTATGGGCGTGGGAACTCCTGCTAATATACTCGAAGGAATTGCACGCGGAATTGACATGTTCGATTGCGTAATGCCTACTCGCAATGCTCGTAACGGAATGCTTTTTACGATGGAAGGCACGATGAACATGCGCAACGAAAAGTGGAAAGATGACTTTTCGCCACTTGACGAAAACGGAACTACAATTGTCGATTCGTTCTACTCGAAGGCATATTTGCGTCATCTTGTTATTGCTGGCGAAATGCTTGCGGCGCAAATTGCAAGTATTCATAACCTTGGCTTCTATCTGCATCTTGTCGATCTTGCTCGCGAGCATATTGCCGATGGTACTTTTGCCGATTGGAAGAGAATGATGATTGAAAAATTGGGAAGGAGATTATAGTTGAGAAAGCTGGACTGGTATATTCTTCGTAAATTTCTTGGCACGTTCACACTTGCTATTTCTTTGATTGTATGTGTAGCCGTGGTTTTTGACGTTTCGGAGAAGATAGATAACTTTATTGATAAAGGTGCCAGCGTTTCTGATATTATTCTCAAGTATTATTTAAACTTTATTCCCAACTTCGCTAATTTGTTTTGTTCACTCTTTGTTTTCATATCAGTGATATTTTTCACGTCGAAGATGGCAAGCAAATCGGAGTTTGTGGCTGTTTTTGCCAGTGGAGTAAGCAAGATCCGACTGTTGTATCCTTATTTTATTGGTTGTGTGATAATAACAGCATTTTCGTTCATACTTGGAAATTTTGTTATTCCCGATTGCAACAAGGAGAAGCTTGCATTC
>JBGUHW010000098.1:0-8863 GCA_045112395.1 Bacteroidales bacterium | reverse complement strand
ATCGTAAATCGTAATTCGGCAATCGTAAACCTTAAGCTCGCGCAAGCAACCTTCAGCTCAGCGAAGCTAACCTTTAGCTCGACGCAGTCAAATCTTCAAATCTTGCCTTCTTGAACGTTGAACATTAAACTTTTGAACCCTTGAACATGAAACGGCGTAGCCATAGAAACGGCGTAGCCATTAGGACTAAAAGTCGAACAGGCTAAAAGGCTAACAGCCAAAACGTAATAACGTTCAGTACGTTATGGCTTCAAGCCTGTGAGCCCCAAAGCTTCAAACGGCGTCAGCCATAGAAACGGCGAAGCCCATTCAAACGTGAAACTTGAAACTTTTCACTAGAACGCGTAGCCCTCAAGGAAGTTAAACTTTAGCTCGGCGTAAGCCAAACCCAGAAACGGTGTTAGCCATATAAACGGGCGCAGCCTATTCAAACGTGAAACCTTAAACGTTAAACCAGAAACGGCGTTAGCCTCCTACTCCACCAATACTGCTCGCACCTGCTGTCCGACAAAACGGTAGCCATTTTCCAACACGCAACCACCCGAATCTAAAAACAACATCCTTGCACCAGTTGGAAAACCAGTAGTGAAATTACTGCACCAATAGCTACCATAAGTCCCAGCTCCTCCGCTTGTGTTATCATAGCGATTGCCAGCTGCCGGCAGAAAAATAGAGTTACCGTTTGGTCCTGTAAACAAGCGTCCATTTATTCCGTTCTTTGTTATCCATGTTACTACGCAATTAGTTTTCAGCTCAAACATTTCACTGTATGTAGGCATTCTCCAGCTCGCATCCCAGTTTACGGTAGCGGCATCGTCTTCCGGTAGCAAAGTTCTAAGATTGTCAGTAAAACCATTGTAGCCTTCGTTTGGATTATCAGAATACTTTGTTATGGTTGATTCTTCGCCATTGCACCATAGATAATTACTCCAAGCATATGTTTCCTTAGGCGTTATCTCTCCCCATGCATAATAGTTGCCGAATTCAATCGGAGAATCAGCACCGACATTGCAAGTCGCCCATTTCTTGCCGCTCGGAAGTCCAAGATCAACATAATCATGTCCGTTTGAATTACCAGTCACACCCAAACTCCACTGGGCAAACAAAGTGATACTTTCCGTTATTGTAATTTCAGCAGAATCGGCGTATGCAGTACCACTTCCGTCTGTCGCTGTATTCCAACCTTTAAACCAATGATTTTCCTTTGAGAAAGCATTTGTTGTAAGCATACGTGTTTCCCCAGGCAATAAAACCAAAGGAGCCATTTCTCCAGTTCCGCCATTTGCATCGAAGGTTATAGTTACGGAATCTATTGGCGCTGGACTTGGCAACGTACATTTCCACTGTGCATACAAAGTCATATTGAAGGTGACAGTTATGGTTTCTCCATCGTTGTATGTTGTTCCATTGCCGTCCTTCATTATGCTCCAGTTGGTGAAAACGTAATCTTCACGGGTAAATGAATTACGCGTTAGCGACTGCGCTTCTCCTTCCTTGAAAATCTGTTCCGCCATAGTTCCTGTACCTCCATTGGCATCAAAAGTTACAATGTATGTTTCCTTTTTCTTGCAACCACTAATTGCCAGCATCAATAGCGCTGTAACAATGGCAATTAATTTTAAGTTCTGTGTTCCCATATTATTAAACTATTAAATTTCTGCAAAGATAATGATTATACGGAATTAAACAAATATTTTTCCCTACAAATCATTAAATCATTGAATTTTTGAATTTTTAAATAACGAAGCTAACGACTCAAATCCATCCCCACTACACCTGCATAAAACATATACAATACAGTGTCTTCGTCAGTCAAATTCTCGCCATAGTGCAATTTGTCAACACATTCGAGCACAGGGTCGCCTTCGTGCAATGTAATTTCATTGCCCTCGCAATCAACAACATGAAGCTCGCCCTTCACGACGACACCAGCGTTCATCATCGGATGAATATGCTTTGGCAATTGCGTATGAGGAGGCACTGTTATCTTCAAAATTGTGCATTGTGGAACGCCTTTCAGATATGCAGGCATCTGCTGATTATTCCAACTTTTAGAGCTCTGAAGCAATACTTCACTTTTGACCTTGCGAACCGAATCCATTTGCATAAAATTTACATTTTTCAAGTGGTAAAATTAATATGATTTCTCCTTTTTTTGCCGTACAAAAGAATAAACAAACTAAAAAAACAACAGAACACACTATTAGCACGGACCATACACTTTGCATAATCACCTAAAAATCAACACATTATCAATCAAATAAAAATTTTTATTTTTTTTATTGTAGTTGAATTTTTTTTTTCACTTTTACCGCTGAAAAGATATACAGAAAACTTAACTGAAAAACAATGGCTACGACAAACAAACCGAGGGTTATCAAGGACTACGACAAACTTGACAAAGAAGTTAAAGATCTTATAAAGGCCGCATATCCTCACGGATACGCTGACAAGCTCGTACAATATCCAAACAAGGACGGAGCTCTTGTTAGTGCATTGCCTTTCGAAACCGAGGACAAGATATACCTCGTAAGAATAAACAACGATGAAATAAAAATAGTTTACTCCGACATTGACGATGACGAGGATGATGAAGATATCAAGGAAAGCGAACTCAGCACCGAAAAGATAGAAGGACTTGAGGAAGAAACATCCGACGATGACGATTTTGACGAAAAGTACGGTGAAGAGAAAACTTTCGGCCCTGGTATAGAAGATGATGGTGAAGATGACGATGATGAGGACGAAGATGATGACAACTATGATGACGATGATTTTGATGACGATGACCTTGACGATGATGATGACGATTTTGACGAAATAGAAGTCAAGACTAAGAAGCAAAAGACTCAGGAAAAATCAGAGCCCAAAGTCACAGCTAAGAAAACAACAAAAAATACTACATCAAAAACAAAAGAAAAAACGTCAAAAGAGAAAAAGGAAACAGTAAAAGAGAAAGAGGAGAAAAAGGAGCCGAAAACAAAGACTACCGAAACGAAAAAAGCCAAGGAAAGCAAGAAATCTGCAAGTACTGAAAAAAAAGTTACTGAAAAAAAGGCTACAAAAACAACAAAGAAAGCAACAACAAAGAAATAGGCTGCTAAATATCAAACGCTTACAACACGGACAAAATATTTTTGAAAAAAACGAATAAAAATATTTTCCAATCAAAAAAAAGCGTATCTTTGCGGTCTCAAAATGGTGGATGTAGCTCAGCTGGTTAGAGTACCGGATTGTGGTTCCGAGGGTCGAGGGTTCGAATCCCTTCTTCCACCCCACAAAAAAAGGCGAACAAATGTTCGCCTTTTTTGTTTCATATCATATTCAACTTCTAAAATCGGTTTACCAATAGTAATCACTCACACAACGAACCGACATTGCCGTTCTATCGTCATCCTTGTTTCGATAAATAGATTTACTATTGGCTCCTATGCTACGAAAATACGAATAGCCTTCACAATATTCAGTACTTGTCCAGAAACTAGCCTTGGCGCCCTTACTGATGAATTTTCCATTTGACCCCAAGAAACCTCCAGGCAAGGCCATGAATCCTGATGAACCAAACACATCACTCTTTATTTTCTCATCTCCTTTTACAATCCATAGAGATGTATCACCGGCCATACGAGAACCCTGGTCATCGCCCCTATTACCTATTTCTTTTAATTGATTTCCCGATATACCAAGAATCTTCTCTAAATTTTTCCAATCGGAATCCTTAGCAAGATGCCATCCTTCGGGACACGCTTTCTTGGCTGCCGTCATGTTATATAGGACACCATAAGTTTTATATTCTTGAGTTGCCTTGGCTTCCTCTACGCTATTTCCATCATATCCATACACATAGTATTTCTCCGTATAAAAATCTTCTGGCTCCAAATTTCCAGAAGGATTTACCGATGGTAAATAACGTAAGTTTTCAGCCATCCACAACTTATTGCCAAATTCTACAACCTTGTACGTCGACTTGTCACGCAAGTCAGTATATGTTTTCTGCGCAGACACATGCAGAATAGGCATAAACATTAGCAAAAGGAAAACTGCATAGGTTATGTTCCGTTTCATAATCATTCGTCATAAAGTCTTTATGTTGAATGGCAAAAGTACAACTTACATGCCACAAAGTAATTGACATGTAGTATTTTTTATCAACAGACAACAAACATATAAATGTAACAGGAAAAAGATTTTGCGTCTATTTATTAACAAATATTCACTTTGCAAAACGTACGAATGTACCTAAAGGAAGCCTCCGCCCTGCCTTGTCGGCAAAGAACATTTCGCCAGATTGAGTAGTGACATTGGGAAAGTGCGACTTGACCACATTTTCCGAAACCAAAGCCGACAATCCCATCGAATACATGTTGAGGATAAAAAACGAATCCTTGTCTTTCAACAGTTGCGCCGACAAAGCAACAAGTTCATCAATCGAATCCTCAATAATCCACTTTTCACCAGCCGGTCCACGGCCAAAGGCCGGCGGATCCATTATAATACCGTTGTACTTGTTTCCACGACGGATTTCCCGCTTCACAAACTTCATGGCATCTTCCACTACCCAATGAATATCAGCGAGTCCACTTGCCAACTGGTTTTCCGATGCCCAATTCACCACCTGTCTGACACTATCGACATGATAGACCTTAGCTCCAGCAGCCCTTGCAGCCAAACTCGCACCTCCGGTATAGGCAAACAAATTGAGCACATTGCAATCTGGCGATGCAATACGCTTCACATTATCATAAATGAAATTCCAATTGTCAGCTTGCTCGGGGAAAACTCCAATATGCTTGAATGTGTTGAATTTAAGCACAAAGGAAATTTTCATATCATTATGTTCATAGCCGATAGTCCACTCATCGGGCATACTGCGCTTTCGTGTCCAACGGCCTTTTTCCCCGTTGGCGTTCTGAACATCAAGCAAGAAAAAAGCATCGGCATGGTTCCACTTGTCGGCATCAAGGAACTTTTTCCATACAGCCTGCGGTTCCGGACGACGTATGATATATCTACCAAAGCGTTCAAGTTTCTCAAAATCACCGCTGTCTATTAGTTCATAGTCGTGCCAAAGTCCAGCATCTACCAACTGATATTCCGATATGTGTGCCATAAAAATGTTTTTTGCAAAAATAATTCGTTTTGTGGGTTATATAGCAACTTCACATCATTTTTTATTTCATTGTCAATTAAATTTTCTAACTTTGTGTCAAGTTTCGCTCCCATTCTTCGGTGACTAAATATAGCCGTCCAATGCGTAGGTTAAGAGTAGCACTAACCTTTCTTAATTCACCGAAACTTTTTACGGTTAATTTTTTTCACAATGACAACAATAACCAGCATAAAGAATCCGCTGATAAAGAAAATAATAGCATATCAGTCGAAATCGAAGGAACGCAAAGCCGACAATGTCGTTCTGATTGAAGGCAAAAAGGAAACCGAACTTGCCGTAAGTGCAAACATAAAATTAAAAAAAATACTTTTTTGCCCCGATATTATCAGCGAAGCAGACGCAAAACATCTAGTTGGTAAGCAATTCGACACAACCGAAGTTTATGATGTCAGCGAAGAGGTTTTCTCAAAGATTTCGTACCGTGAAACCACTGGCGGACTATATATAATAGGTGAAATTGCCGAAAAGAAGCTTTCAGACCTTCCAGTAAAAGACAATTCTCTGTTCATTATCCTCGAAGCCGTTGAAAAACCAGGCAACCTCGGTGCAATATGCAGAATTGGCGATGCAGCAAAAGTCGATGGCATCATAATCTGCGACCCGCATACCGACATCTACAATCCCAACTCGGTAAGGTCGAGCCTCGGTTGCGTATTCAGCAACAATGTGGTCAGCACCGACTTTGATAGTACCATAAAGTGGCTTCGAGAAAACGGCATCACAAGCTACGCCGCCGAACTCCGCGCATCAGAATTCTACCACAAGTACGATTATCGTGGAAAGACAGCCCTTGTCTTTGGCACCGAAGCCACAGGACTTACCGAAAAATGGATAGAGAATGCCGACCACCGCATAAAGATTCCAATGCTGGGATACATTGATTCACTGAATGTTTCTACTTCCGTTTCAGCAATGGTTTTCGAAGCCCTAAGGCAAAGAAACTTCTATATGAAATAGAAAAAACTGTCAAGATGAAGACCTGTCTCACAGACTGCGAGACTGAAAGCCTGTGAGACTGTCAGCCTTTTAGCCTTTTCACAACCTCCATACCATCTACTGCGGATGAAACAATTCCTCCGGCATAGCCTGCGCCTTCGCCACAGGGATAAAGATTTGAAACGGAAACACTACGCATCGATTCTGCATCACGGACAACCTGTAATGGGCTACTCGTACGCGACTCCACTCCTACCACTACCGCTTCGTTTGTCAAGAATCCATGCATCTGCTTGTCGAACTGACGGAAACCTTCGCGCAAACGGCTCGACAAAAATTCAGGCATCCAAAAATGCATAGGACTGCTAACCACTCCTGGCTCATACGAAACCTTTGGCAATACAGCCGAAATTTTTCCCGACACAAAGTCGGCAAGCCTTTGCGCTGGAGCAACTACATCACCGCCACCATTCCTAAATGCCAGCGATTCAAGCGATTTCTGAAATTCCAAGCCTGAAAAGATTTTATTCTCGGAATACAAAGCATAATCCTCGGGACGCAACTCAACCACTATGCCCGAATTGGCATACGGCGAATTACGCTTAGAATTTGACATCCCGTTCACAACTATGGTTTTATCTTCAGTCAATGCGCTTACTATCTTTCCTCCAGGACACATGCAGAACGAATACACGCCTCGTCCATCCACCTGTTTTACAAGCGCATACGATGCAGCAGGAAGATATTTTCCACGCTCCTTGCACTTATATTGTATCGAATCGATCAACGACTGCGGATGCTCAACGCGCACGCCCATCGCAAAGCCTTTTTCGCGAAGCTGTATGCCATTGGAATTAAGCATATAGTAAATGTCGCGAGCAGAATGACCAGTTGCAAGAATTAAATTTTCACATGGATATTCATCAGTTCCATTAATGACAATAGCAGTCACTTTGTTTGCAACAACCTTAATACCAGTCAGTTTAGAAGAAAAATGTATTTCACCGCCACAATCAAGTATTTTGTTTCTGATGTTGCGCATTATAGCATGAAGTCTATCGGTTCCGATATGCGGATGAGCCTCGACAAGAATATCCTCGTCGGCACCAAAATAGTGCAAAAGTTGCAAGACTTCGGTCACATTGCCGCGTTTTTTGCTTCGTGTGTACAACTTTCCATCCGAGTAAGTGCCTGCACCGCCCTCGCCAAAGGCATAGTTGGATTCTGGATTTAGAATGTGTTGCGAATTTAGCGCCGCAATATCAAATTTGCGATCATCTACCGACTTACCTCTCTCAAACACAACGGGTTTCAGTCCAGACATAATGCACTGCAAAGCGGCAAAATATCCTGCAGGACCTGCACCAATTATAGTGACGACAGGAGATTTTGAAACATCATGAAATTCAAAGTTTCCACGCAAATCCGGGAAAACATCACCCTTCATTGCCACCTGCAAACGAACATTGAACTTAACACCTTTTCTTGCGTCAATCGACTTGCGTACAATACGATACGCAGAAATATCAGATTCTCGGCAACCTAACTGTTGCGATATGGACTTCAGCACAAAAGTCCTGTTGTAAAGTTGTTCCGGATAAAAAATAAAATCGGCTTCCTGAAGCATTATTTTCTATGTTTCCTTATAAAATCCAATTTTCCGCCTTCGAAATTGAAGCAGATAATCAACATCCTGGAATTTAGTCGCTTAAAATAATCGGCATATTGAGAGCCATCATATACAACATCGTTCAAAATGCCCCACGAAGCCTTCAATTCGATGCCGAACATAAAGTATTCGAGGAAGAAATCCACACCTCCACCAATCTCATAATAAACATCGAACCTACGCAAACGAATCTTCGGATACTCCTCGGGCTTTATTTTTTTCTGTGAAGCCATATCGATTCGCGCCGAGGCTCCTGCAGTCAGAAATGGTCGCCAGTTGCTGATACGGGCTGCCTTGTATTTGAACTGGATTGGCAAATCAATAAAGGTTGATTCAATCATCATTGTATGGCGCCAAATATCACCCTTCTTCAGGCATTTGTAATGCAAATTGCGCTGACCGAACACCAATCCAGGTGTAAACCTGAAATCCAGATACTTAGCTATCCTAAAATTTGATATGATATTTATGTTAAAGCCCACAAAACGACCGACCTCAACACCATAAATAGTATCAATTGCTTGAGTTAGGAATCTGTCTGACGGACGAATCATAAAGTCCATAGTGTTAAGCCCCAACGAATAGCCAAAATGCAATGTCTGTTCGTCCAATTTGGGCAAGTTCATTGGTCTTTCCTTCTGTGCGAAGGAAAAAGAAACAACCATCAAGAATAATATGGACAGAAGATACTTTTTCAAAATATTTTTTTGCAAATATAACTCTAATGGTTTAAAAATATTGCACGCAAAAAATAAAAACATCAACAGCAAATTCAACAGACAACTAAAGCATGCTATTCTTCATTCCGCACCTGATGTTTCTGCAATGAGATATTTTCACCATCATACACAGCATACGAAAAATTGAAAAGCCAGTCGCCGATGTTTGTAAACAAGGAACTATCATCAAGCGCATACTGATAAGGGATGTGACGATGCCCGAATACGAAGTAATCAAAATGTTCTTTTTTCAACACCTCGCGCGAATACATAACAAGGTATTCCTTTTCATAATCAGGAGTTTCGGGCAAATCGTGCTTCAGGCGACTGCGATGCGAACACCACAATGCAAAACGGCATCCCCAATCT
>JBGUHW010000097.1:0-5397 GCA_045112395.1 Bacteroidales bacterium | reverse complement strand
TCTCGTCCATAATGTCAACGAGCCTAACCTTTATGATGATAGGATCAAGTGCATCGACACCATTGGGCAAATGTCCGTATTTCTCAGAAAAGAGCAGGAAATTTTCTGCGCTAATCTTGAATATTGCCGAATCGCCTTCGTGCATCATTGCCAATCCATCCTCGATGCTGCCGCCTACATGTGCTGGCTTTTGAAGGGTTTTCATGTATTTCCTTCCGCCTTCTCGCGAATCGAAAAGCACCGTACCATCCTCCTTTTCATACGAATATTCAAGTTCAAGCACATTGCCGATTTTTGGAAGCTGGGCTTTTTCATGCGATTCGACAAAACGATATTGCAATCCAGATTCAGCAACATTAAAGTCACCATAATTGTCTTTGCATGAATGTATTATTACAACTGCAAATAAAAAAAGGAATATGTAATAAAATCGCTTCATTTTATAGCACTACTTCTCCGTAATCTGAAAATTCGTTTTCTGGTGACTTTATGTCGACCACCTCAATATCGTAGACCAGAACGGAATACGGCGGAATCTTGTAAGAATCTCCAGCCACGCCGAAAGCCAAATGCGGCTGAAGTATAAAATAGGCCTTCTCGCCTTTTCTCATTAGTTTTAGGCCTTCGTTAAGCCCCGACTCTTCCTGATTCCTGTCTATTGTCATTTTTCTGTTGCCTGTTGCATCAGAATCGTAAAGCACATCTCCGTTCAACAATGATGTCTTAAAAGAAAACTCGACAACATCTCCGCTTTTTACCTCTGTATCACTGGTTTTAGCGTATATCATATACAAAAGTCCAGATTCCGTTTCTGTCATTTCCCAGTTGTGACGAGCGATGTACTTTTCCACAATGTCCCTGTTGACATCAAGCATATCCTTGTTTATCTGAATAGTCTCTTCCTGCTTTTCAGCCTTGACTTTTGAATACGGATCTTTTATTTCTGTTTGCTCCCCATTGTTCGACTTGCATGAAACAACCAAAAACGCAAGAATTGTTATATATAACAACTTTCTTACAAGCATGTTACATAGTTTAGTAAATGTAATTCTTTAACTCCTCAGCATATTCTCCCTTTACAAGTTCCTCAAACTTCTTGCAGGCTTCGTTCAACGGAATATAGGCCTCGCCTCCAGATGCATTTACATGACCGCCTCCGTTGAAATGCTTAGCACTGAATGAATTGACATCAAACGTTCCTTTTGAACGGAAACTTGCCTTTATGAAGTTGTCGCGTTCAATGAATATTGCGGTGAATACAATGCCGTTTATTTGCATTGGAATGTTCACAAAGTTCTCTGTATCACCGAATTTCTCTCTGAATCGTTTTCTGTCTTCTGCAGTTATATAGATATAGGGAGTCTTGTATTCCGGCATGACAACCATTCTGCTACAAGTCACAAAGCCCATAAACCTGATTCTGTCCTCAGACCATGCATTGAACAACCTGTTGTAAATCTTGTTCTTCTCGATGCCGAATTCCATAATCTTGCCTACTACCCTGAAAAGGTTCGGATTCGATGAGCTATACTCGAAAGAACCAGTGTCGGTAAGGATTCCTGTATATAGGCAAGTGACTACATCCATATTAAAGAATTGATTGAGATAAGTATTCTCAATTACCTCAAATATAAGTTCGCAGGCTGATGAGTAACTTGTGTCGGCAATTGCAATATCGGTGAACTTTTCGACAAAAGGATGATGGTCGAAAAGCACCTTATAGGCTGTCGATTTTTCAAATTGTGGTTGAATAACGCCAGCTCTTTTTTTTGCGTTCATGTCAACGCAAATTATCATGTCGGCTCCATCGAGAATAGTTTGGTCTTCCTGCGTTTTCTTGCCAATGACCTTCATTTCCTTTGCCCCTGGCATCCATTTCAGGTTGTCGGGAAAGAATGTCGGGCTGATGACCTTGACCGACTTGCCTGTCTGCTTTAGAGCATTGTACAAACCCAGCGATGAGCCGATAGCATCACCATCCGGATTATAATGGTGTATAATGACTATATTCTCGGACATTTTCAGTTTGTCCGAGAATATAGCAAGTTCTTTTTCAAAAGCACTAATAATCGGCATCTCTAATCTTCGTCCTCTTCAACTTCAAGTACGAAAGCGCCATCGCATTCGGCTTTTGTGTACCACTGGAAAGTTCCGCCGCTGGTTCTGAAATACACTTCGCTGTCCTTCGATATTATTTTCATAGACATGCGCTTCCATGGCGTAATTCTACCCTTGTACGACTTATCAATCCAAACATCGACATAATAGCCGGTTGCATTTTCAAAAGAAAGAGAACACAAATCTGCATCTTTTGGCATCTGCTGCTCGTATTCTTCCATCCGTGGAAATCCATAGTCGTCAGGATTTATTCCATCGGGGATTTCGTTTGCTGTTAGAGTCTGCGCCTTTGCGCCGAATGCTAATGCAGCAAAAACAACCAATAAAAAGCATCTGAGTTTCATATTCAAATCTATTAAAGTTAATCAATTACATTTGTGGCGGTACGGGTGGCATCCCTGGCATTGGCGGAGGAACAGCACCGAACAACGATGACAATTCCTGTACAGCACCCGCTGCTGCCCATGCTGGCATACCCTGCTTCCATACCAAAGTATCCTTGGTCAACTGACCGTTTTTAACCATTGTTGACAATGTATTCATGTCGAATGGACCAGACTGCTGTCCGTTTACAGCAACAAAGAATGTAGATGCTGCTGGCATTGGTGGCGGAGCCATCTGTTGCTGCTGATAGCCACCCTGCTGAGGCTGCTGGTACATTTGCTGTTGCTGATTCATCATCGGGTTCATTGCATTCATCATCTGACCTGCCATAGCAAATCCCATGCCCATTCCCATTCCTGATGCTGCAGCACCTCCGCCTGGGTTTGTAGCAGCGGCTTCCATAGCATTTGCAGCCTGGAACTGCGTGTATCTGTTGAGGTCGCCAAGAACACCCATGCTCGAGCGCTTGTCCATTGCCTTTTCAACCTCTTCGGGCAGACTGATGTTGGAAACGAGGAACTTGGTCATGTTCAAACCGTATTCCTTGTATTCGTCGATAATTACCTGACCGATCTTCTCTGAGAATTCGTTATAGTTCGATGCCATGTCAAGAACTGGAATCTTCGATTCTGCTACAGCATCCGAGAATCTGGTAATTATTATGTTGCGTAACTGGTTATTAATCTTTTCAACTGTGAAGTCACCATCGGTTCCAACAATATCCTTAATGAACTTAGCGGCATCTTCGACCCTATATTCATAAACGCCGAATGCACGCAGACGAACAGGACCAAATTCGGGATCCCTTACCATTACAGGATTCGGAGTTCCCCACTTGTTATCGAGGAACTTCTTGGTGTTGACGAAATAGACCTCTGCCTTGAATGGGCTGTTGAAACCATACTTCCATCCTTTCAAAGTTGCAAGGATTGGCATGTTCTGCGTTGTCAGCGTGTACATACCTGGCTGGAACACATCGGCAATTTGGCCTTCGTTAATGAAGACTGCCACCTGCGACTCCCTTACGGTGAGCTTTGCTCCCATCTTTATTTCGTTCTGATATCTCTCGAAGCGATAAACAATCGTATTATTGGTCGGATCGAGCCATTCGATAATGTCAATAAATTCATTTTTCAGTTTTGTGAACAAACCCATAACTCTTCGATTTAATTTATTAATATATTTTTTTCTAATTCTACAATATGTTCGTCAACGGACCTTGACAATTCCAAGATCATGCCAAAATAATCAGCATTTTCTCCAGACTTTAATTTTTTTTCAATCATGACAATATAATCGGTAATGTTGTCGAATCCGAAAATGCCTACATTGCCTTTCAACTTATGAAGTTCGTTGGCGGCACCAGCGAAATCGCTATTCAACACCATGCTATTCAAGATGTTGAATGTATTTGGCGATTCCTTTTTGAAACATGACAGCAAGTCATTTTTCAGCTTGGCATCACTTGCGGTGCGCTCATCGAAAGCTTCCATATTCAGTTTCAAATCAATCCTTGTCACAATTGTCAAAGGTACAAAAAAAAATAATACCTCAAAATTAAGGTATTATTTTTTTTGATTTTATTAAGACTATCTATCTTCTCAACAAGCGAGTGTTTATATAGTCAACAAACGAATCCCTATACGAACGTCCGATAGGAACTTGATTTCCCTTGATGTTAATATATGCGCCATCAATGTCGTCAATGTGGTTTACATTAACGATATACGACTTGCTAACTCTGAAGAAAGTGTTTTCCGGCAACTTGTTGAAAATGGTCTTCACATTCATTGCTGTCATATACTTTCCGTGTGTTGCGTGAATAATGACATAGTCCTTCAAACCTTCGATGAAGAGCAAGTCGTCAAAATTAACCTTTACATACTTTCTTTCCGACTTAATGAATATAAACTTGTCTTCGTAAGCATCGAAAATGCAAGGAGAAGCCGACATCTTCATGATTTCATCAGCCTTTGCTACCGATCTAACAAAGCGTTCAAACTTGATAGGCTTAACAAGGTAGTCAACTACATCGAGTTCGTAAGCCTCAACAGCATACTGCGGATATGCGGTGGTAAGGATTACCATTGGCGGATTGTCGAGGTTCTTGAGGAAGTCGATACCGTTTGTTCCTGGCATTTCAACGTCCAAAAACATCAAGTCAACCTTATTCTTCAACAAAAACTTGCTTGCTTCTGCAGCGCTTGCGAATTCGCCAACCAACTCGAGGTTGTCCAATTCTTCGATGTTCATCCTCATGCCTTCGCGTGCCAGAGGTTCATCATCAACAATAATACATTTAATCATTTTCAAATATTTTTAGTTCGACATTATAATACTTATCATTTTGTTCAATATTAAGCGAGTATTTGCCAGAATATAAGAGGTCTAACCTCTTCTTTGTATTCTCGATTCCGATTCCGCTCGACTTTGTTTTTTGTGCGTTTGCATCGGAAATGACATCACACTTAGTATTTTGTGCGACAAAAGTAACACAACTTTCATCAACTTTCACAAAAATCTTTATAAATTTTTCACCAAGAGAGTTTTCACAAACAAACTTGAACGAATTCTCGAGGAAGGAAATAAACAGGAACGGATAAACCATCACTCCATCCATATTTCCCTCTTTTTGGTAGTCGATTACTATGTCCGCTTTGCGAATCTTTTGCAATTCAATGTAGTTTTCAATATGCTTCAAGTCCGACTTCAGCAAAACTTTCTTGTCAACACTTTCGTACAATTGATATCTCAGCAATTCCGACAATTGCATTACCATTTCAGATGATGCAAGAGCTTTCTCCTTTCTTGATTGTATATATATGACATTCAGCGTATTGAAAAGGAAATGCGGATTCAGTTGCAAGTTCAGATAATAAAGTTCCAGACGATGCT
>JBGUHW010000096.1:0-13918 GCA_045112395.1 Bacteroidales bacterium | reverse complement strand
ACATAACATTGTATTCGTCCCATGTTGTGAGGTCACCGGTTTTGTAGTATTCAATAAGTTTGCGCAGTTCGGCTTTCTGCACATCGCTTTCTGCAAATTCGATTGCTTTTTCTAGGTTTTCGACAATTTTTTCTATGGTTTCGCTGTACATTCCGCCAATCTTATAGGTGCGTTCTACGATTTCTCCGTTGTCGGTAGTCTTTATGAGCTTGGAATTCAAACCTTTAGAAATTGGTCTTGCGGTGTCGGGAACTTGCATGGCGTTGTAGTAGTCTTCAACTTCCTTGGCGGTTAGGTTCTCGTAGAAGTTGTTGCACGACTGAGCGATAATGTCAACTCCTTCGGCTGTATTGTTCTTGCTCTGGTACTTGTCGGGATTGAAGATAATGTCGCAAAGCAGGTCGGTAAATTCGTTCTTGTCCATGCCTTCGGTTGCATTCATGGCAATGTAACCGTCCTTCGACTGTTCGAGTAGCATCCTGAAATATTCTTCCGAAAACTTTGGCGTGAACTTGTCGTTGGAGTAGTGGTGGTGGATACCGTTAGCGAACCATACCTTTTTTAGATATATCTCGAAGTTTTTCCAGTCCTCGCATTCCTTGTCGCCTTCGTAGGTTGTGTAAATTCCTTCCAAAGTGTTGCGAATCAAAAGGTTGTACTTGAAGAACTGGTCGTATAAAATGTCGCGTCCCCAGTAGGTAGCTTCGGCTAAATAATAGATGAACTGCTTCTGTTGTAGAGTTAGCGAATCCCAGTCTGGTACCTGGTAACGCATTACTTTGATGTCATCGAACTGGTCAATCTGCCATTGGAATTCCTGTTCCTCGGCAGGCTTTGCTTCTTCTTTCTTTTCCGTGCACGATGACACGATTAAACTTCCGCTAAGCATAATGAACATTAGTTTTGTTAAGTTTTTCATATACAATAAATTATTACAAAAATTTCTTCAATTCAAACATTACTGTCCCATTTGCAAAGATAGTAACTTTTTGCATGTAGATGAGTTCGTTTGTACGTTTTAGCGTATTTATTTGGTATACAATGCTTAATCCGTGTATAAACGACAGTAAACGAATAATAAACGAAAGTAAATGTTTGTATTCGCTTTAATAGTTTTAGCAAGGACGATATTTGCGGAAAAATTATTGTTTTACATTATTAATAGGTGCGTATGGCAAATTTGATTCTTTCGGATTTTTCTTCTTATGAAGTTGAAAATTTAATATTTACAATAAGGAACAAACAGGTGATGATTGACTATCATCTCGCCGAACTTTATGGTGTTGAAACCAAGGTCCTCAATCAGCAGGTTAAGCGAAATATTGAGCGGTTTCCTGAGCGTTTTAGGTTTCAATTGACTGATGCTGAAAGAGATAAGGTGGTCACAAATTGTGACCACCTCTCTAAGTTGAAGTTTTCAAAGACCAATCCGTATGCATTTACTGAACAAGGTGTGGCTATGCTTTCGGCTGTGCTTCGCAGCGAAACTGCAGTTGCGGTAAGTGTGCGTATTATCGATGCATTTGTCGAAATGAGAAATGCTATTTCGCGTGACGGTTCAATAATTAAGCGCCTTGATAGTCTCGAGCAGAGCCGTGATGATGCCGATAGAAAGTTTGATAAGATATTTTCGGTGATAGAAAGCAGAACCTTGAATAAAAAGGAAGGCATATTTTTCAATGGTCAAGTATTTGACGCGTATGTATTTATAATAGGATTGATAAAAAGTGCTGAGCATAGTTTGGTTTTAATTGACAACTACATAGATGAGTCTGTGCTGCTGATGCTTGCAAAAAGGAAGGATAATGTAGTCGCCAAGATTTATACGCAAGGCATTTCGAAGCAATTGAATTTGGATATTGCAAAGCATAATGCTGAATATAAACCAATTGAAGTTGTTGTTTTCAAAAATGCACATGACAGGTTTCTGCTTGTTGACGATATGGTGTATCATGTTGGTGCATCATTGAAAGACTTGGGCAAGAAATTGTTCGCGCTTGCGCTTATGAATGATGTGACGGCAGAATGGCTGATTTCAAAAATTGAGTAATTGATTTGTTCTAAATCGTAAATCATGTGTTATTTTTGTTGCAAAATTTTGTTGCATGGATTTACTGCGGAACGAACTGCTAGAGCGCATAGCGGAAGGAGAGGGCTTGCACCTCGACTTTAAGCATAGCATAACCGATTCGGGCAAAATTGCTCGTTCGTTGGCTGCATACGCCAATACCGATGGCGGTTCGTTGCTGATTGGAGTTCGTGACAATGGTTCGATAGCAGGCGTAAAATCCGAAGAAGAGTGCTACATGATAGAAACCGCCGCATTGCTATATACTTATCCAGTTGTGGAATATTCGACTGTCAATCATGTGGTTGATGGAAAAAATGTGCTTGAGGTTGTTGTTGCGCGTAGCGAGAAACTTCCGCATTATGCGCCTGATGTACGCGGCGACATGAGGGCTTTTGTGCGTTGTGCCGACAAGAATGTGCTTGCGCCACCCGAACTTGTTCGGTATTGGCGGCAATCGAAAAGCTATGTGCCATCGGAATTATTCTACGATGATGTCATGAAGCTTATTGTTAACGAAATTCGCATAAGTGGATTCGTTACCAAGGACTTTATTGTCCATTTTACTGGAATGTCTGTGCGAAGTGTCGAGGATGTGCTTGTGAATCTTATGCTCATGCAGGTCGTTAGGATTGAAATGGATGAAAAAACGGTCAGGTTTGTTTTTACTGAAGAATATAAAAATCAGTGTATATGAGAAATTTAATTGCAATATTGTTGTTGCTTGTCCCTTTGTTCGCTTCGGCACAGTTTGACAAGTTTTTTGAGGACAGAACCATGCGTGTCGATTATTTTCATGCTGGTGATTCATCGGATGATACCTATTATATTGATGAAATCATCGCTGAACCTTTTTGGGGCGGTTCTAAGGTCAATTTGATAGACGAAACTAATTTCGGAAAATATTTGGTAAAAGTCATTGACAAGGCATCGGGTACGCTGATTTACAGCAAGTCGTATTCTACATTGTTCGGAGAGTGGCAGACGGTTGACGAAGCCAAGTCGGTACAAAAAAGTTTTTCGGAGTCGGTGGTATTTCCTTATCCAAAGGCGGCTGTTACAGTAGTATTCTGTACAAAGTCTTATGAAACAGGTGATTATGTTGAAAAATGCCGCTATAGCATTGATCCGTTCGACAAATGTCTGATTAAGCAGGACAATCGCCACAGGTATCCTGTTTTCGAGGTCCACAAAGGGGGAAACGGTGATGCTGCCCACAAGGTTGACATTGTGATTGTTCCTGATGGATACACAGCATCTCAGATGTCGCTGTTCAAGAAGGACTGCGAAAAATTCAAAAAGGAATTTTTCGGCTACGAGCCATATACATCTCATAAGGATGACTTTAATATTCATGCAGTTCTTGCTCCATCGGAGGAGTCGGGGGTAGACGAACCTTGCAGGGGAATATGGAAGAATACAGTTGTAAGTTGTTCGTACTGGTCGCTTGGAAGCGAGCGCTATCTTATGACCACCGACAATAAGGCTCTTCGCGATGTCGCAGCAAATGCACCATACGACCAGATTTATATTCTGGTCAATAGTCCCAAATATGGTGGCGGTGGAATTTTCAACTGGTACTGCACTGGAGTTAATTCCAACAAGATGGCAGGGAAAATCATCGTGCATGAATTCGGTCATGGTTTTGCTGGACTTGGTGACGAATATGTTGGCGGAGCTGAATACAACGACTTTTACAATAAGAAACTGGAACCCGCCGATCCTAATGTTACGACATTGGTTAACTTTGATGTTAAATGGAAGGACATGATTGAACCTGGAACTCCGATTCCAACGCCAGCAACAGCGGAATACAAGGACAAAGTCGGTGTTTATGAGGGCGCTGGCTATATGAGCAAGGATTTTTATCGCCCGATGCAGGATTGCTTGATGAATCATTTCCAGTGCGATGCGTTTTGCCATGTTTGTCAGAGAGCAATTGTTAGAATGATTGAATTTTACACAAAATAGGAGGAATGTTTATGTACGAGTATAAGTATCCCAGACCAATGGTGACGGTCGACATGGTAGTTCTGACAGCCGACAGAAAAAACATAGTGCTTATTAAGCGCCGCAATGAACCGTGCAAGGGATGTTGGGCGTTACCTGGCGGTTTTATCGAGATGGACGAAACACTTGAAGAGTCGGCAGTGCGTGAATTGCGAGAGGAAACATTGCTTTCTGGCATTAAGTTGACTAAGTTTGATGTTTTTGGCGATCCTGGTCGTGATCCGCGAGGAAGGACAATAACAATTGCCTTCTGGGGAATTTGTGATAATCCTGCAGATGCTCATGCCGATGACGATGCTGCCGAACTTGAATGGTTTTCACTCGATAACCTTCCAGAGCTTGCTTTTGACCATGCGAAGATAATTGGAAGCATGAAGCAATTGCTTGGATTGTAGCACTTATTCAAAAATGCATGTTAATGCAATTGAATTATTTGTAAATCAGTTGTTTAGTTTGTGAATTTTACATTTCAAAAAAAGTTAAATTACATTAACAAATTTTATTTGTTTTTTTTATTTTTGCGCTTGTCAATTCAAAAACACAAAATGGAGAACTATGTATAAAATTGAAAGGCATCCTATTCTTGAAATCCCCGCAGAAGACCTTGTGGAGTTTCAGTACGAAGGACAAACAGTAAAAGGTCAGCGTGGAAAAACTATAGCAGCAGCTTTGCATCAGGCTGGATTTCCAGTTCACAGTCACAGTCTTGATGGTCGCAACCGCAGTCTTGAATGTGGTATAGGCAAATGTGGCGCTTGCGAAATGCTTGTAGATGGCAAGATTCGCCGTATATGCATCACCAAGGTCGATGGCGTTAAGGAAGTTCGCGAGATACCAAAGGGATATTGCCCGGGAGTAGAGGCTAATCCTCAGAAAGAAGTAAAGATCCATAAGACGACAGTCGCCATAATAGGTGCAGGACCTGCCGGACTTGCATGCCGTGAAAAACTTAACGAACTTGGCATTCCAAATCTAGTAATCGACAATAATGCATCCATTGGTGGACAGTTCAATATGCAGACGCACCAGTTCTTCTTCTTTGAGAAGGAAAAGAAATTTGGTGGAATGCGTGGTTTCGATATAGCAAAGACTCTTGCTGGTGATAACCATGATGGCATATTGCTAAACAATACTGTATGGGATTTGCTCGAAGGCAAGCGCATAGCATTGAAGAATGTCGTAAATCAGGAAATAAGTTATGTAGATGCTGAGCATCTTGTAGTAGCAACAGGTGCCGTGCCTTTCATGCCGGTATTCGAAAACGATGATGTTCCTGGCGTTTACACTGCAGCCGTTTTCCAGAAGATGATGAATCAGGAAAACACCTTGCTCGGCAAGCGAGTTCTCACAGTTGGTGCAGGAAACATTGGTTACTTGACATCATATCAGGGAATGCAGGCTGGCGCCGAAATCAAGGCAATCATCGAAGGTATGGACCATGAAGGCGGTTTCCCTGTTCAGGCAAACCGTGTACGCCGACTTGGTATTCCAATCCTTACATCTCACATATTGCTGAAGGCAATTCCGAATGACGATTATACAGGAATAAAAGGCGCTGTGATTGCAGAGTGCAAGAACTTCAAGCCGATTCCAGGAACGGAAAAGATTATCGATGACATTGACATTATTAATATATGTACAGGTCTTATTCCCGATGACCAGATTTTGACAAAGGGAAAACATGTCTTCGGTCTTAACACCTACGGTTGTGGTGATGCTGTACGCATAGGCGAGGGTACAAGCGCTGTATTGCGTGGAAAGCAGGTCGCTTACGAGGTTGCTCAGAATCTTGGTATTCGCATCAATTATGACGAATATCTTGAGATTTCTCGTCAATATATTGACTCTCAGCAGCATCCGGTACGCGTGCTTGACAAACCGAATTTGCCGGAAAATGCCCGTATGCACGAAAAGCCATTTGTTCAACTCGACTGTCTGTATGGTTTCGCATGTAATCCATGTTCGTTCTCGTGTCCGCAGGGCGCAATCACAAAGTCTAGCACAAATACAACTCCAGTTGTAGATTACAACAAATGTATTGGCTGTATGCAGTGTGTTAACCATTGCCCGGGACTTGCAATTTTCGGTTACGACTTGAACAAGAATACGCTCTTCCTGCCTGTTGAATATGATGTAGATGAAGGTAAGGATGTATTCCTTGTTGACAACAATGGCAAGCCAGTTGGCGAGGGTGTCATCGAGAAGGTTTTGCGTAAGGAAAACAAGACTCATGTGGTTCGCGTGAAGGCAACTACTATTTCTGGAGAACAACTCACTGCTGCTCGTGGATTTATCCTTAAGGAACGCTATCCGAAACCATTGGAGTTTAAGGGCTTGCATGATGTAGACAGCGAAATGTATGTTTGCCATTGCGAAGATGTTGATATTAAGACCATACTTAATGTGATAGGTGACCGCAAATACATATCAGTAGATGAGTTGAAGCATATTACCCGTATGGGTATGGGACCTTGCCGTGGCAAGCGCTGTGTATCGCGTGCCCGTCAGATTTTGCGCACTCACGGAATAGAATTGGTCGGTGAATCGTCACCGCGTGCTCCATTGGCAAATCAGGTTACTTTAGGAGACCTCTATAATCCAAACGCAAAGGAAGTTTATGTATTCCCCAAAGGTCACGATGTTCGCAAGGAAGAAGTGAAGGTTTTGGTTGCCGGTGGTGGTATGGCAGGTAGTGCTGCTTTCCGCTATTTCGCTGAGGCAGGAATGAAGCCAGTATTGATTAATTACGACCGTGGTTCATCATGGCGTTGCATCGGCGGTGGTCGTCCTGCATTCTCTAATCCAGACATTTCCGATATTGCAAATCATAACCTTGAAATTTTCAAGAGTATACAATCGGTTCACAACATCGATTTCAAGATGACCAAGTATGTAAATCTTGTACACGATGATGCTACATATAAGGCTCTTGATGCTTCGCGTGCATGGAGCGATGCCTATATGATTGAAAAGAAGGATTTTCGCGACGAGATTTCTCCATTGTGGAATATGGACAGCAATGTATATAGCCATGCTCTCATATCGAACAACTGCTGGCAGGCAACTCCTGGTCGTACAATCGACTATGTAAGAAGTATTGCTGTGCAGAATGGCGGTCGTCTGATGGAAGACTGCGAATTGCTGTCGGTATACAAGAACGGTGATAAGTTTGTTGCTCTCGTTCGTACACACGACAAGCAGTTCGTAGAGTTTACATGCGAACACTTTGTCAATTCGCTCGGTTGGGGTGCAGAGAAATTTACCGATATGCTTGGTATCGATACTCAGCTGTATCCGGTTAAGCATCAGGCATTCATTACAAGGCGTCTGCCGAATCTCGGTAAGGCTGGCGATTCGCTCGATATGATAATCGACAGGCGTCATTACAAGGGATTCAGTGCAGTATATGGACAGCAGTTCTTGCACACTGGACAGATAATAGGCTGTGCTTCTCCTGATTGTGATGCTTTCGAGGCTCGTCAGAACCTGAAGTACAACAGCAAGGAATTCCTTGAGATTGTCAGCGAAGTATTTGCAGACTGGATTCCGAACCTTGCATCTGTCGGTTTCCACGCAGTATGGGCTGGCTACTATATGGAGCCTCGCTACATCGTTGATCCGGAAGTCGGTATGCTGACAGGTTTGCGTGGTCATGGATTTATGCTCGGACAGTATCTCGCAAAGATTTATGTTGACAAGTATCTCGGCAAACCAGTACCTGGCTACATGAAGGACCTTGCCCTCAGCGGAAAGGGACTTAGCGAAAATGCTTTCAAATAGACCAAGTTAATCTTATAAGAAAAAAAGGGCGGTTTCGCCCTTTTTTTGTGTGCTTCAATCGAAAGTCGTAAATATTTATTACCTTTACGGCGTTTTATAATTGCGAATGATGAAAAACAAAAATAAACTGATAATCATAATATTGCTGTACGCTGTTAGTGTTGCAGCATCCGTATTTATTTTCCCTACCGAAAACCAGTTTGAATATTCATACGACAAAGGTACACAATGGCTATACGATGACCTTTATGCTCCGTACAATTTTGCTATATGTCGCTCCCAGGAAGATGTTAAGGCGGAAAAGGATAGCATTGTGGCTGATTTCATCCCATATTATAAGTTCGATACGATTGCGCCATCTAACTTCATTTCTGCTTTTGGTGGTCTTGTCGATAAGGCGGCCAGCGAAAAGTTAAATGTTCCGGAAAATGATGCTCATTCGTTTGCAGAAGCATTCCGAACCAAGCTCAATGCAATTTACAAAAAAGGCGTTATTCAGCCATCGGTAGTAGCCGAATACAAAAATGCAGGTAATAGGATTCGTGTTGTGCAAAACAACGTAAGTGAATTTGAACTTGTCGACAATTTTTACACGAAAGAATCTGCAAAAACGGAAATCCGTGACTTATATAAAAGTTTTTCCAATATTTATGAAGCAGATTCAATGTCTGGTTTTGTCGTGAGAGATCTTGTTGCAAAGACAGATTTTGTTGTAAATGTGGCTATTGATGAGGAATTGAACGACTTGTATTTGCAGGATAGGTTAGGTGCTGTTTCACCAATGTCTGGGATGGTACACAAAGGAGAACTTATTATTTCGAAAGGCAAGATGGTTGACGAGCATTCCAAGCGTCTGCTCGATTCGTACAAGATGCAATTCGAGAATACTACAGGCCGAAAGTCTTTCTGGTTGGTGGAACTTGGCGTATTGATAATCTTATTGATTATTTATGCAAATATACTTTATTATTCGCTCAAGTTCGGTAGAAAGAAAAAATGGGGTATCAAGGAGAATGTATTTGTACTTTCGCTCATGTTGTTGCTTTTCATTGTGACATTCCTTGTATTCAAGTATTCGACGGTAAGCATTAATATTGTACCGTTTGCGCTTGTGCCGCTGTTGCTTGTGACTTTCATTGATTTTGACATTTCGTTCCTCATATATCTCATAACGATTTTTGTTGCAAGTTTCTTTGCTGCAAATAGGTTCGAGTTCGTATTCATACAGACAATTGCAGGGTTGATAGGTATGTTTAGTTTGCGCAACACATCAAAGCGCCAGCAGATATTTATCAGCATGATTGTCGTGTTTATTGCTTATGCATTGCTTCATACAGGATTTTCGTTAATGAGACTTGGTACTATTTCCGCTCAGGAATTAGAGGAATTCATGTATTATGGCATTTCATCGGCTATGTTGCTTTTGTATCTGCCGTTTGTCTTCATATTCGAGAAGATTTTCGGTTTCATTTCGGGATTTACCTTGGTGGAACTTTGCGATACAAACAACGAGGCATTGCGCGAGTTGTCGGAAAAGGCACCTGGAACATTCCAGCATTCGGTGATGCTGTCGAATTTGTCCGAGGCGATAGTCCGCGAAATAGGAGGAAAGCCATTGCTTGCTCGTGCCGGAGCTTTGTATCATGACATTGGCAAGACATACGCTCCTGAGTATTTCATTGAGAATCAAAATGGTGGCGCAAACATTCACGAGGGTCTTCCGTATGAGAAATCGGCACAGATGATTATTGCGCATGTAAGCAAGGGTGTTGAGTTGGCAAAGAAATACAAGTTGCCTCCGCAGATAGTAGATTTCATTGAACAGCATCATGGTACATCGTTGACGCGATATTTCTACTATTCGTGGAAAAATGCAAATCCCGACAAGACGCCAGATATTTCAAAATTCCAATATGCAGGTCCAAAACCGCAGTCTGTGGAGCTTATTGCAACTATGATGGCCGATTCCGTGGAAGCGGCAGCAAGAACCTTGAAGGTTTATTCGCATGAGTCTATTTCGGCTCTTGTGAACAATATCGTTGAGGCGCAGTTTAAGGACGGTCAGTACGATGATGTCGACATAACCATGAAGCAGATCGGCAAGGCAAAGCAAATTCTGATTTCCAAGATTGAAAACATTTACCATTCAAGGATTGAATATCCCGAACTAAACAGCGAGGCTAAACAATAAAAAGTGTTTGTTGGAGTTATAGGGAATATGCGTAGGCTTTTATTGGCATTGTTGCTGACATTTGTCGCTTGCGTGGCGTTTTCGCAGAATGCCACATATTTTGGTTATGTCCGCGATGCAAACAAAAAGCCTGTTGAATTTGCAAATGTTATGGTTGTCGGCACAAATGCAGGAACGACAACCGATGCTGACGGTTACTTTGAACTGAGCGTTCCTGCTAGCAAGGATGTTGAGATACAAATTTCTTTTTTAGGTTACGAGCCATTTACGCAGAAAGTAAATCTGAAAGCAAATGAACGCAAACAAGTTACGGCAATCCTTACCGAGGGAGCTGTCATGCTACCTACTGCCGACATAGGAGCGACAAGCGAACGACATGTCTCGGGAACTCGCCTCAATCCGCAGATTTCAATGAAGATACCAACCACAGGTGGCTTCGAGGACATCCTGAAGGCTTTGCCATCGGTAGCATCCAACAATGAACTTAGTTCGCAGTACAATGTGCGTGGTGGCAACTTTGACGAGAATCTTGTCTTCGTGAACGATATAGAGATTTACCGTCCTCAGCTTATCCGATCGGGACAGCAGGAGGGACTTAGTTTCATAAATTCCGACATGGTATCATCCATTTTGTTCTCGGCTGGTGCTTTCGAATCTAAGTATGGCGACAAAATGTCATCGGTATTGGATATTAAGTACAGGAAACCAACAGAATTCGGCGCATCGATAATGGCAAGTATGCTCGGTGCTAATGCCCATGTAGAGGGAACAAGCAAAAACCATCTGTTCCGATACAATGTCGGCGTAAGGTACAAGACATCAAAGTATTTGTTAACATCTATGGATGTCTCTGGTCATTATGATCCGTCGTACATAGATGGACAGGCATATCTTGTATATACGGTCAGCGAAAAGTTGGAACTTAACTTTCTTGGAAATTACAGTAGTAACCAGTACAAATATATTCCATTGGATGGAGAGACTTCTTTTGGTACCGTCAGCGATGCTCTTAAGGTTAGAACGTATTTCGAGGGACAGGAAGTCGATAAGTTCAACAGCGGTAATGCTGCCATATCTGCAATTTATTCTCCGAGCAATAGTTTGAGCATGAAGTTTATAGCTTCGGGCTATTATACCAATGAGGAGGAAACTTATGATATACTTGCACAATATTATTTGAACGAAATCGACCAGCAGCTCGGTTCTTCAATTGGTGATAGCGTAGCAAACATAGGAGTCGGCTCTTTCCTTGACCATGCTCGTAATTATTATGATGGATATGTGGTATCGGCAAAGCATATCGGAACATTTCTTAAGGGAGAACATAAGTTGGATTGGGGTGTGCAGGCAAACTACGAAAACTATTCGTACAAGATACATGAATGGACAATGAACGATTCGGCAGACTATTCGTTGCCTTATTCCGACAACATGGTGTTCCTGTATCAGACTGACATTGCAAACATTGGTCTGCAAAGTGTGCGAGCATCGGCATATATTCAGGATTCGTATATGTTTAAGACCGATGCAGCAGACGTGTCGCTAGGAGGTGGTGTTAGACTGAACTACTGGACTTTTAACAAGCAATTTCTTGCAAGTCCACGACTCAATTTTAGCGTAAAGCCCAAAACATGGAAGCAGGATTTTGTATTCCGTTTTGCAACGGGTCTTTACCATCAGCCGCCAACAATTAAGGAAGCTCGTAGAATTAGCGATGGAACTCTTAACGAAAACATTAAGGCTCAGTCTTCAGTGCAGGCAGTTGTCGGTATGGACTACAATTTCCTTGCATGGGGACGTCCTTTTAAGTTGGTTGCCGAAGCATACTATAAATATATGTACAACTTGAATCCTTATAATGTCGACAATGTGCAAATAAAATATTATGGTGAAAATATAGCACATGGTTATGCATACGGATTGGAAGCAAAAGTCAATGGTGAGTTTGTGCCGGGAACTGAATCATGGGTTAGTCTTGGATTAATGCGCACTTACGAAGATATTGAAAACGATTTCTATACGCAAACCATTGACAATGTTGTAGATACAGTATATCCAGGATATATTCCACGTCCAACAGATCAGCTTGTAAATTTTGGAATTTTCTTCCAGGACTATATACCTAAAGCACCTACATGGAAGGTATTTCTAAGTTTGCATTTCGGTACAGGGCTTCCATACGGACCGCCAAATTCGGAACGCTATTTGGCTACTGGCCGAATGAAGGCATACCGCCGTGTGGATTTTGGAATCTCGAAGCAGTTTAATTTCAAGAAGGCCGACTGGATTAAGGATTTCTGGATTTCGCTTGAGGTATTCAACTTGTTGAATACGAAGAATGAAATCTCACATACTTGGATTACAGATATTCGTGGTAGGGAATATGCAGTGCCGTCTTATCTTACAGGAATCCGCCCCAACCTTAAAATTGTTATCAAATTTTAGATGTTATCATAAAATTAAATTAAAAGTCGAGTAGTATATTCTAGTTGCGAAAAATAACTTTAACTTTGCACGGATTTATTAAAACGAAAATATAATGGAAGATTTTAATAACGAAGAAAAGAAACTGCCTAGCGTAGAAGAGCAGATTGCCCAGATTGAGAGGGAAATGCACGGAGAAAAAACAGAAGTTGAACCGCAGCAGCCAGTTGCAGAGCCTGAGCCGACCAACGAATCGTGCGAAGCCGAACCAAAGAAATGCAAGTGCGGAAACTGCATAAGCATCTGTGCGCTGATTCTAAGCTTGGCGGCTATTGTACTGCTCGTACTTATGCTTACAGGCGTGCTTGGCGGCAAAAAGGCAGAGCCGGAGCAACAACCAGAACAAACAATCTTCGACAAGCCGGCAGGCGAAGAACCGTCGGATATTGCATACATCGACCTTGATACGCTTTTGCTTACTTACAACTATGCAATAAAGTTGCAGGAAGACCTTGCAATGGAGCAGAAGAAGGCAGAGGGCACAATTCAGTCGCGTATGAAGAAGTTTGAAAGCATGTACAATGCATATATGGAGAAGGCTCGTACAGGAATGTTCCTAAGTGCAGCCAGTCAGCAGGCACAGCAGAGCGAACTCGAGAAGGAGCAGGCTGCTATCGAAAACCTGCAGGCTACTTTGTCGAACCAACTTCTTGAAAAGCAAAGCGCAATGAATCAAGAAATATACGATACTGTAATTAACTTCGTAAACCAGTATGCCGAAGGACGCTTTAAGATTGTTCTTGGCAATATGGGTGGTGTAACTGTCGTATATTCACAGCAAGGCATGAACATAACAAACGATGTGGTTGCAAAGCTCAATCAGCGTTATGGTGGTATTCTTGAAAACAATACAAAAGAAGAATAATTAATGAATTTTGCAGAGTTTTATTCCGCAAGGTACTCTGTAGCACCTAAGATATTTAACGATAATCCCCGCATTGATACGGGGATTATTGTTGTAATACCATGTTATGACGATGATTTTGTTTTCAAGACTTTGCAGTCGTTAGATTCTGCCGATAAGCCTCAATGTTCGGTTGAAGTGATTGTTGTTGTCAATTCTGCCGAGGATACAAGTGAAGTTATTGTTGAGAAAAATAGGCGCATATATGCAGAACTTTCGCAGAATAGCGGACTGTATTCCAATTTTAAACTTTTACCATATATAATAGAAGGTGTGCCGCACAAGATTGCAGGTGTCGGTAATGCCCGCAAAATTGGAATGGATGAGGCGGTGTACAGGTTTGCATCGATAGAAAATCCACGAGGTATAATTTTTTCGCTTGATTCCGATTGTCTTGTTTCAAAAGACTATTTCATAAAAATATACGAGTGCTTTTGCCTTTCAAAAGACCTACCGAATGTTTGTACTTTGCAGTTTCAGC
>JBGUHW010000095.1:0-23177 GCA_045112395.1 Bacteroidales bacterium | reverse complement strand
AATCATTTCGGTGTCCATTTTTCCGAAATGAGGTCTCAGTGCTTCTATTGTTGCCTTTGCTCCGAGGTACGAGCCTCCGATACCTATCACTACTACGCAGTCGAGTTGACGCATGCGGTCTGCGATGTTTAGAATGTCCTCAATGTCCTCTTCGCTATACGAGGTTGGCAAGTCCATCCATCCGAGGAAGTCGTTGCCTTCGCCTGAGCCTTCTGTTAAAGTGCTAAACTTTTCTTGTGCAAGTTTTAGCATTTCCTGATATTTGGCGTTGTCGCCGAGTGCTTTTTCGATGTTTAGTTTCATTGTGCTGATGATTTTAAGTTGTTTTATCTAAAATTTTAAGTTTTCCATATCGTTGTCTTTCAGAAAAATAGTATTGAATCCCAATGCATTTGCAGCCTTTATGTTGGCTTCGTTGTCATCGATGAAGATGCTTTCGTTTGGTTTGATGTGCGAGTTGGCGACAACATGGTCGAAAATATCGCGGTTTGGCTTCTTCAGACCGATTTCGTGCGAGAAATAGGCGTGTTCCACAAGGCTTTCGAGTCCATCGACACCATGTACGCGCTTAAGCAGAGCGGTGTAGAATCGGTAGTGGATTATGTTGGTGTTGCTGAGGATGAAAGTGCGGTATTTGCCTTCGGCTTTCAATCGTTTCAGCATGTCAATTCTTGCGGTGGGGAAGTCCATGATTAGTGCATCCCAGCATTCTTCGAGAGTCTTGTCTGGCAATTTGCATCCCGTTACGCGGCGAAATTCATCGTAAAATTCCTTTTCGGTAATGCTTCCGACTTCAAGGCGGTCGAAAAGCTCATTTTGCGCAGCAAGTGTGTAAAGTTCCGAAAAGTTGGTCATTCCGTATTGTGCAAATGCCTTTTCGCTCAACTTTGTGTCGATGTTGAGGATTACATTGCCTAAGTCGAAGATGAGATTCCTTATGTTTTCCATTCCTGAAAAATTTCAGTACAAATTTAAGAGAAAATCTGTTATGTACTGAAAAAAATGTTTGAAAAGGTTTATTAGGGTTTAATTGATTGATGCGGTTTGTGTGTTTGAAATTGTTTCGTTCGTCCTAGAAATGTTCAAGCAGGAAAACAGAAATGTTGGGTAGAAAATATTTTCTATTTGTTATTTTTGAAAGAATTTGTATGTTTGCGGCAGATTACAATATGGAAGTGCCGAAACAGCATATTGTATATTGGTTTGATCTGAAAGTAGGCGTTATAATGTTATTAATTATGAGGTGTAATTTTAGTTTGTTAGCATTAATTGTTGCGACATTGATGTTTTGTTCTTGTAATACCAAGACTGTCGAGGGAAATAAAGTAAAAATTTCGGAAAAGTATCCTGATGTGGAAGTCTTAGACCATCATGCTGTTGGTATAAATGGAGAATCCCTTAATGTTCAGTCGGCTGTAGTAAACGATACATTAATTGCAATAACAGTAGAACTGGGAGATGTGGAGATTGAAAAGAACATTTCTCAATGCCTAATTTTTGCCAAGGATCCTAAAGGAATGCAGGAGCAAACCCCAGATGGGCTAGTCGTCAATTGCGATGGAAGCAGAACATGGATGTTCTATGCTACATTGGGTAGTCCTATAGAAGAGCAAGTCGAACCACAATCTGTAGGTTATCATCCTACAACTTTTCTTGTGGTGAGCGAGTACCTTGATTACAACGGCACAATATATAAGCACGAGTAATCTGCTGTAAAAATGTAAAAGACTTGCATTCGGTAGGATGCAAGTTTTTTTGTTTCTGTTGAAACTCTTTTGAACAATCGTCAATCGTTCTTCGTCAATCGTAAATATTATCGTATTTTTGCTGTGATTATTTTAAAAACTTAAATCTTATGCCAAGAAAAAAGGTAAATCCAGTTGTAGAAGACTATTCAATGTATGTTTTTGAATTGCCGTTGACTGCTGAGGAAAAGAAGATTGTTGTTGATATTTTGAGGAAAGACTTTGAATGGAATGAGGATTATAGTTCTTTTCAGATGAAGAATATTGACGAGGATTTGGATAAGAAAATTGAAGAAGAAAATGAATTGCGTAAAACGGCGCGGTTTATTGCGGAAAAAAGATTGATTGATGTGATAACCATTGCGATGGCTATATCTTGGAACCGCAGGGACGATTTCAATGCAATTAGGAAAATAATCAGGAAGTATGCAAAGAACGAGTATGAATATTATTTTGAACGCAACTGTGAAATATGGAGAATAGGGAAAATATTGTCGCGGATTAGACTTACGCAGAATTACCTTAGACCACGCATTGGTGAAAAGAAGAAAAAAGTTGAAATTAATGATGAAGTGTACACAATTCACGAAAGAAGGCTGGTTGAACTGAAGAAGGCCTATAAAGACGTAATGGAGTTGCGCGATGCTATTCTAAAAGAAGCAGTTCCGTACAAGGATACACCGGCGGAGAAAATATAAGTTTTTTTTGTAGGTCCTTTATTAACAAATTTTTCCGATGACAAATAAAGAGGAAGAAATCATTGCGCAAGAAAAAGCGACCTTTGTATTTGGTTTGCCGTTAACCGAAGAGGAAAAGCAGACGATTATTGATATATTGCGAAAGGATTTTGTTTGGAAGGAGGGTAATAGTTCTTATCAAATAAAGAAAGGAGGTTCAAAATATTTGGTTCGCGAGAAGCGTTTTAGGATTGAGAGATATGAGGTACCTTTTGAGGAACAATGCGAGAATGAAAGTATCATTCGTAAACGGCTTTATGAATTTGCAGAAATGGGCTTGTTGGATACAATAACTATTGCATTTGCCTCGTGTTGGAACCTTAAGGATGATTTTGCTGTTGTCAGGAAGATAGTGAGAAAATACACTGATAATGAATATGATTATTATCGAGAACGTAGCAAGGAGTTAAAACTTATTGTTTCTTTTTTTGATGTATTGGATTCTAGGATTGGTTTTTTGCGCAAAATAAAATATGATAGCAAGGTAGAAATATCTATCAATGGGGAAAAATATAAAATCAGTAAATCTATACTTGATGAATTAAAGAAGACGATTAAAGACAAAAAGGAACTGGTTAGGATTCTTAAAGAGGAAGCCACTCTAGTTCCGAAACAAGAAGATTCTAATCTTTAGTTTCCCAAAACTTAAATTGTGGGAGCAATAAGTTTGCATTTGATTGAATGTTTTTGGCTCTTTTTTATTTGCGAAAATATGTTTTTTAGCATATATTGAGCAATAGTTTTCAAATCGGTTTTTCTCAACAAATGACATAAATAAGAAGATTTTGTTTTTCTGACCTCCCAAATTTTACCCGTAGGTAAATTTCACCAGCATTTGTGCGGATATTTCCTAAATTTTTATATTCGGAATTATATGTTGTATAGCATATTTTTGTAACTATGCCTTGTCCTATTGTGTAAGTTAATATGTTTGTAAATAGTGAGTTATATTTGTAACTATAATTTTATATAACAAAATTTCAATATACAATTTTAGGTAAAAAATTTTTTCCTCGACATTTTTTGTTTTTTTTAGATAATATAAGTGAGGAAACCAATCCTCAAGAAAATAAAAAAATTATTAATTAAAAAATTAAAAAATTATGAAGAAGAAAAATTCTTCCGAGTCAGTTCTTGGCTCAATGAAAGTGAGTGGCAGTCAGTTGCGTAATCCCCAAAACAGCAAGACTGCAAAGTTAAATAGTCTCGAGCAGGAGGACATTGATGCCCGGCAGAAAGAATGGGAATCTCAGACGCCAATTGTCGAAAGGGTCAAAGCGATGGTCGAGGAAATAGAGGCGGAGCGCGAGTTGGAACGGTCGGGCATTAGCAAGGAGAAACTTGCCGAACTGGACGAAATTGCAGACGACTTGGAACGGCTCATAAAGGAGTACGACAAACATTGCGAGGAAACGGACAAGTGGCTGGCGGAAGTTGATGCTGAGCTTGCTCTGGAAAATGAATCGGATGAGGACTTTGCCAGATGGGATAAAGTCATCAAAAATGCCGAGCGGGTCATAAAAGAGTGTGACCAATCCTTCGAGGAAGCAGAACGGCTCATAAAAGAGTTCGATTCGAAAGATGGGGAATAGTCCGGAGGTAGAACACCAAAAAGACCATCGAAGAAAATGGAAAAAATGAGATGAATGTAAAAACTCACACTGCAGTTGTGGCGGTGTGAGTTTTTTTTGTTTGGCGTGAATTTAAACCGCTGTGTTTTTTGCTGTTGATAAATGCAATCGTGTTGTTAATAAACAGAAATGGTAAGTTGTTGCAATTTGCTTAAATTTGTAGCGAAATAATTAACGGAGTTCCGAAAATCCGATGAAGAGTAGGGGATAAAAAAGAATTATATGGAAAAGGAAAAGGTTTTTTTGTATGGTGGCGAAGATATAAATCAAGTTGGATTTCGTGTTATGTATGTTTTATATAAATATGACGGATTAGAGAATGTAAAACGACATTATCGGTTTAAGAAGAATAAAAGAGATGGCTTTTATACATCAATGACACTTTATAATTCAAAAGAAGAACAATTAAATAGGGTTTTCTTTACAAATAAAGCGAAAGAAGATAAGTTTGATTGTCCTTTTATATTTGATGGTCAAGAATATTTTTGTAGTAAAACATGGTATTGTGAGGAAAATCAAAAAAATGATTTGACGGCATTCCCTAAAATAGAGAAAGTGAAGTCTCTTTTAGAAATTAGTTACAAAGATACTTTTAGATTAGAAAAAGAATCGGGCGAATGGGTATTTTATGGACCTTCTGAATATAAGGAATATATCGATGAGCTTGATTTGAGAATGAAAAGTACAACTAACAGCAGTTTGTCACGAACATCCGTTCCAAAAAATGAAAAAAAACATAGTGAATCAAAAACTCTTCCAGAATATCCATTAAATCTAATTCTCTACGGCCCTCCGGGAACAGGCAAATCCTATGCCGCAAAACAAATTGTAGAAGGCGATGCAAAAAACACATACGAACATTTGAATTTAAGAGATTTGCCGAAAGGAGATTTTGTTCGAGTTACATTCCATCCGGATACGGATTATGCAAGTTTTGTAGGATGCTACAAGCCTTCAATGAATGGCAAAGAAATAGAATATAAATTTGTGCCACAGGCATTTCTAAAGATTTATGTAGATGCGTGGAAAAGCCTGATTTTGAAGGAAAAGAAACATTATTATTTGATAATTGAGGAATTGAATAGGGGCAATTGCGCTCAAATATTTGGCGATATATTCCAGTTGCTTGATAGAAATGATAATGGATATTCTGATTATTACATTTTGGCAGATACTGATGTAGTGGATTATTTAAAATCTGATGATGGCTTTGGAAACGATGAATATAATGAATATATGAAAAAATTGAAAAATGAATATCCTGAAGGGGCAACAGATATTGACAAAGGAGTGCTTGCATTGCCATGCAACCTTACCATATTGGCAACCATGAATACATCCGACCAGTCGCTGTTCCCTATCGATTCGGCATTCAAGCGTCGCTGGGAATGGAAATATGTAAGAATTAATTATGAGGCCGGAGATTTAAAAGATGTAAAATTATGGAATGGTACTACTAAGTGGCTTGACTTTATAGAGGCGATTAACAAATACATAGCAGATAGAACACATAGTGCCGACAAGCAAATAGGGGAGAGATTCATAAAATTGCCTAAAAATAATAAAACAATTGACGATAAAACATTTCGTGACAAGGTAATGTTTTATCTTTTCAATGATGTATTCAAGGATGATATGGAATTTGGCAAGATGGTGTCTGGTGAGACATCTAATAATAAGATATTTCTATTTGAAAACCTGTATGAGAATGATGGAATAAGTAAGATAGAAAATTTCATTGCTGAGTTACTCAGAAAAAAATACTGAATCAATTTAACCCAATTAATAATGCTGTAAAATTTAATATATGCAACTGAGGTTGAGATTTTCTGTGGATAAAAAAGACTTTGTCGGGTATGTTTATCGCAGTGGTAGGTTTGACTTCTTTTTGCCAAAAATATATAAAAATCATATAAAGGAGGAAAGCTCTAAAGATATTAAAGACGAAAGGTTGAAGTCTATAGTTGAAAGTATGCCGTGGTGGATATATCGTGTTTTGGACAAATATATGAAGCAGAAAGGAAAGTCTGAAGTAAATAAAAAGGAAATATATGATATAAGGAGTAGTAAGATTGATAATAAAAATTACGAGCCGTCGATAATTGAGAGAATTTTGTCATTAAAGGATTTCTACGATAATAATCGTGATTTATTCCTATTTATATACAAGCAAACACATTCTGGTTTCAATCGTATTAATTGGTCAAGGACTGTCCGCAAGTACAATCCGATTATAAATAATGGGAAAGTCGTTTATTTGAATGTGGATAACCATAAAAAGTTTATAAATTATGATGAGCAATTGCTTGTTATTTTTTTCAATACGCTTATATATCTCAATGACGAGATGGGGCTGCCTGTAGTTGTTGATCAGCCATATAATTTGTATGGGAAAGACGAATTCAAGCGTATGATTGAAAATGGTCAGGTACTTGGAACATTGCGTCGAATCAGGAATAACTATTTCAATGACAAGTTGCGCTTGCTATGGGAACTTTTGTATGCCTATTATTGCGCAGACTTTAAGTTGCGTGAAGACAAGCAATATGAAGAATATTTGTACACTACCAGTTTTGAGAATGTTTTTGAAGGCATAATGGATTATATGCTGAGTGATGTTGATTTGATAACTGAAAAGAATCAGAATGAACGCATTATTGACCATCTGTTTGCAGGTAAATCCATATTTGAAGAGGCTGATAAAGTCTGCTATATTGCCGACAGCAAGTATTATAGGATTAATAGTGAGGTAGGGGAGAATTCTAATTTAAAGCAATTTTCGTATGCCCGAAATCTTATTACACAAGCAATGGAAAATAAGATTAGTAAGGGATGCAAGGATTTTGATGAAAAGTTTAAAAATATTGCTCAAAAGTATAGGGACGATAAAACAGAAGGGTATGTTGTAACACCAAATTTTTATGTAAGACCAAATGAAAATGTTGGTTTCGCTGAGGATGAATTTGAATTGTTCCCTTTTGAAAACGAAGGAGTAAAAGTAAAGAGACATTTTGATGGACGTCTGTTTGACAGGGATACGCTTTTTCTGATGCAATATACAGTAAACTTGTTGTATGTAATGCAATGTTATGCGAAAAGCGATATAATTGAGCGTAATAGATTCCGCTCAAAGGTAGAATCAAAAGTTGCTTGCGACCTAAAGGAGTATATTAAGAATTTTGAAGGAATCAAAGTCTTTATGCGCGTTTTTTCAACGGAAAATGAATTGGATGAATTTGTAGATTCGCATTTTCGCAGTTTAATAGGAAGAATGTTTAGTAGGGATAATGAATTGTTCGTCGCTTTATCTGGTGAAGATTTAAGTGATGCTAAATCTTTCCTTAATGAATTTAAGGAAATTTGATTTTTCTTTATTTCCTAAAAGATTGCCTTAATGTCCTATAGGCAATCTTTTTATTGTATGTTGATAAAATTCAAATTACATTTTCCCCATAATTTTTGGTCATCTCCCCAATTTTTCTTATCTTTGCACCTCGAAAAAATGAAGAAAATGGGAAGGAATATGAAAAAGTGATAAATCGAACTTAATTTTTTAGGAATCTTCGTTATGTTATAGCGAAAAGATTTCTTGTCGGTAAAAGTTATGACAGATTTTGTCAAAATTTTCAAAGTTGCGACATATTTTGTCGTATGTGGTGGCTAATATTGTGATGTTTTTTTGATTGTTTAATAAATTAATACTTAAGAAAATGAAAAAAAGTACAACAAAAAAAGAGAAATTTGATGCCTTGAAGACATTCTGCAACCTTTCTAGGGAATTGGAGGGCAGTAAGACCGCAATGTTCAACTTGTATATGCCTGAGTTCTTTGATGCACCCGATTTGTCAGAAGATGATGAGGAAGCTGGGGATCTTCCTTTTGGGAGGGGAAAGCATCATCGCCCAATGTCGCTTACGGCATCTAAAATGCCAGTCGTCAAAAAGGAACTTGCAGATTTCGCAAAGTATCTGAAAATGTCGGAAATGGAGGCATTGTTGGTCGTAGCAGCATATACCAAGGCGATAAGCGATTGTGATTCTTCCTTCGAAATGAGGGAATTGGTTGATTATTTCGACTTGAACGCAGTTGATTTTATGCCACTTAGGAAATATTTCAGTAAACTTGTTGAAGATGGAATTTTTATAAGAATATCAAATTCCCATCGTTTGGTGTACAAGTTGGAAACTAGTTTGGCAGAGGCCATACAGAACAATACTCCGTATGTAAAGTCGGAGAAAAAGGAACTCGACAGATATGCTTTCTGTGCGTATGTTTCTGATATGATTGAAGAGAGGTCCAATACGGGGCAGTCGTCTAGGTTTTTGTTCCAGAATGTGGAGCTGCTTGAAAGCCAGAATCCAAACATAAAGTTTGTGCAGAATTTGAAAAAACTTGTTCCCGATTCTGAGGAGCGCACCCTTTTCTACGAATGTTGTGATGATTTCGTTGTGGAAACGCGTTATCATGAATCTGGCTTGGAATCAACGCTTTCTGACATTTACGATTCTATGCGCCGCCGTATGAATACGGCATCGGATGTGATTTCTGGAAAGCATACTTTGATTGTGTCAGAACTTATTGAAAAGTCGGAAGGAAGTTTTATTTCGGAGGTTGCGTTACGCCTTACCGACAAGGGCAAGGAATTGTTCCTTGAGGATGATGTAAAGTTGTATTCGAAGGCCGGCAATAAGGACAAAAATCTTGAATTGCCAGAAAACATACACGAGAAGCCGATGTTTTATGATGCCGAATTGGAAAAGAAGATAGATTTTCTTACCAAAAGTCTTATGGATGAAAATTTTGTCAATCTTCAGCAGCGTCTCGAAAAGGAATCGATGCCCAAGGGTGTAGCGGTAATATTCTATGGTGTGCCGGGTACTGGCAAGACCGAAACCGCAATGCAGATTGCTCGCAAGACAGGTCGCAAGGTTTACCATGTCGATATAAGTGCAAGTAAGTCTTGCTGGTTCGGTGAAAGCGAGAAGATTATTAAGCGCATTTTTACCGACTACGGCAAGATGTGCAAGTCCGAAAAGTTGAAGCCGATATTGCTTTTCAACGAAGCGGATGCCTTGTTCAGCAAGCGCAAGGATGTAAACTCATCTAATGTGGCGCAGACCGAGAACGCAATACAGAATATTATTCTCGAGGAACTTGAGAAACTTGATGGTATTCTGATTGCCACGACCAACCTTGCCGATAACCTTGACCCTGCTTTCGAGAGGCGTTTCATTTTCAAGTTGAAATTCGACAGGCCAACACTCGAGGCAAAGCAGAGCATCTGGCAGAGCAAACTCGTATGGTTGGCTGAGGATCAGTGCCGCAAATTGGCTGCTGAGTACGATTTTTCGGGTGGCGAAATAGACAACATTGTTCGCAAGGTCCTTATGGATGAGGTAATCAGTGGCACGCGCCCAGATTTCAACTTCGTAATTGACCAGTGCAAGAACGAGAAGTTCCTGAGTGCAAAACATGCAAAGGTGGGATTCTAGTAGCGGCGCAATGTTTTGCGCCAATAGATTGAGAATTTTGTATTTTTTGATTGCTTTGGGGCGTTCTTCGAACGTCCCATTTTTTATAATAAGTATTCCAATGGCTCATTTGTTCTTGAGCCATATTGTCTTGGTTTTTATAGTGTAGGATTGCTGAAACTGGAAATATCAATTACCCTTTATGTCGAGCAGTTGGATTTGCAGTGTGGTTTGGTTCATGAAGTTGTTTTCGGCAATGTGGTAGCAGATGTCGAATGGCTTGTAGTCGGAGATGGTTTCGTAGCGGTTACCGAATCCGAAACCTACGCCATCAATACAGTTATTGTCGCCAACCTGCTGAACGATTTTCAGTTTTAAATGTTCTAGATTTTTGCCGATTTGTCGTCCCATTCCGTTGTCGTAAATTTGTCTTGAAGCGAATACTGGCGACATATTGCCGGGACCAAACGGTGCGAATTGCTTGAGTATGCGGTAAGTTTTTGGCGTTATCTCCTTTATCATTATTTCTGTGTCGATGCGAATTATAGGATGCCTTTGTTCCTCGGTAATATTTTCACGTACATACTTTTCGAATCTTTGCTTGAATGCTTCAAGGTTTTCTTTTTGCATCGACAGTCCTGCTGCGTATGTGTGTCCGCCAAAACTTTCGAGCAGGTCGCTGCATGCAGTAACGGCGCTGTACAGGTCGAAACCTTCTACCGAGCGAGCAGAGCCTACTATGAGTCCGTTGTTTTCGGTAAGCACTATTGTTGGTCTGTAGTATGTTTCTGTAAGTCTCGATGCTACAATTCCAACGACACCCTTATGCCAGTTAGGTGAGAATACAACGGTAGAATATGCATTTTTCAATGTTTCGTCCGATTCGATTTGAGCAATGGCTTCTTCGGTGATGTTGCGGTCGATTTCCTTGCGATAGCTGTTCATTCCATCTATTGAGTTGCCGATTTGCAATGCGAAGTCACGGTCGGTGGTAATCAGCAGTTCTACGGCGGTCTTGCCTGTGTCGATACGACCGGCTGCGTTTATTCTCGGACCAATCTTGAAAACAATGTCATTGATTTGTATTTCCTTGTTGCTCAAATCGGTAAGGTCGATTATGCTTTCAAGTCCAGTGCAAGGCGATGTGTTCAATTTTTGCAATCCGTAGAATGCAAGAATTCTATTTTCGCCGATTATTGGAACAATGTCCGAACCGATGCTAACGGCAACAAGGTCGAGGTAGCATGTAATGTCCTCTATGTCGAGGTTATGCTTTTGTATGTATCCTTGCAACAGTTTGAAAGCCACGCCGCAGCCAGAAAGTTCGTTGAACGGATAGCCGCAGTCGGGTCGCTTGGGGTCGAGTACGGCGTATGCGTTTGGCAGTTCATCGCCAACGGTATGGTGGTCGCATACAATAACCTCTATGCCTTTGCTGTTGGCGTAGTCGATTTTGTCGTTGCCCTTTATTCCGCAGTCAACGGTAATAAGTAACGTAATACCATTTGCGGTAGCGTAGTCGATACCCTGTGTTGAAAGTCCGTAGCCCTCCAAGTAGCGGTCGGGAATGTAGAAATCGACATTTGCATTCTGTTTTTTCAGGTAGCGCAGCATAAGTGCAGTTGCAGTTGTGCCATCTACATCGTAGTCTCCGAAAATCAATATTTTTTCGTGATTGTCGATTGCGCGTGTAAGACGATCAACGGCCTTGTCCATGTCTTTCATTAGGAATGGGTCGTAAAGGTCGTCGAGCTGAGGACGGAAAAAGCGTTTTGCTTCATCGTAGTCATGTACCCCGCGCTGAACAAGTAAGGTAGCTATAAGTTTGTCCACTCCAACATCCTTCATCAACCGTTCAACAGACCGGCTGTCGTTACATTCCTTAACTGTCCAAAGCTTTTCCGTCATCGTCTTCAATTTTGGGGGGGTAAAAATAATATTAAAAATAAAAAAAGCCGGCATGTAATCCGACTTTTTTGTGAACAAGGGTAAAATTGTTTCTTTCTTGTTGAGACGCAAAATTTTGCGTCTGTACTTTTGTATTGTTGTGGCGTCGTGGCAGGCCGCGACACCACAGATTGTCCATTGATTCTATATCTTGTCGAAACCAGTATATTTCCTCAGAACTTCTGGAACTATAATTCCGTCTTCGGTCTGGTAGTTTTCGATGATTGCAGCCATGATTCTCGGCAATGCGAGTGCGCTACCGTTGAGCGTATGGCAAAGCTGGGTTTTCTTGTCGGCTGTACGGTATCTAAGTTTCAGACGGTTTGCCTGGAAATCCTCAAAGTTGGAAACCGAACTTACTTCGAGCCACTTTTCCTGTGCTGCCGAGAATACCTCGAAGTCGAATGTAAGCGATGAGGTAAAGCTTATGTCGCCACCGCAGAGACGCAAAACGCGGTAGGGAAGTCCCAACTTAATGAGCAAACCTTCAACATGAGCCTTCATTTCTTCCAATGCCTCGTATGAATCTTCTGGTTTGCGAATCTGGACGATTTCCACCTTGTCGAATTCGTGTAGACGGTTCAGTCCGCGCACATTTGCACCCCATGAACCAGCTTCGCGGCGGAAGCATGCCGAGTAGGCAACATTCTTTATCGGGAAATCCTTCTCGTTGAGGATAACATCGCGGTAAAGGTTGGTTACGGGAACTTCGGCAGTCGGGATAAGGTAGTAGTTGTCGACTGTTGCGTGGTACATCTGACCTTCCTTGTCGGGAAGTTGACCTGTTCCGTAACCGCTGTCCTCGTTGACCATTAATGGAGGAAGTACTTCGGCATAACCCGCCTTTTCTGCTTCATCAAGGAAGAAGGTTATGAGTGCGCGCTGTAGTTTTGCGCCTTTGCCGAGATATACAGGGAATCCTGCGCCGGTAATCTTTGTGCCAAGGTCGAAGTTAATGATGTTCAAGTCCTTTATGATTTCCCAGTGCGGTTTCTTAAACTTGAGTTCGGGAATGGTTCCGCCCATCTTTTCGACAACATTGTCGTCTTCGCCCTTGCCTAGTGGAACAGATTCGTGCGGAGTGTTTGGAAGAAGCACCATGTAGCTGTTGAGTTCTTTTTCTGCATCAGCTTGCTTTGCTTCAAGTTCCTTAACTTGTTCCTTCATTTCGGCAGTTTTCGACTTTGCCTGTTCGGCTTCGTCCTTCTTGCCTTGTGCGAAAAGTTGACCAACTTGCTTGGCTATGGTGTTTAATTCCTTCAGTATGTTGTCTTTTGCAAACTGACATTCCTTGCGGCGGTCATCGCAGGCTATTATTTTTTCTACTAATTCTGTTGCGTCGAAATTCTTAATCTTCAGACGGTTGATGACGAAATCCTTGTCGTCGCGTATTAACTTTAATGTAAGCATTTTCTGAAAAATTTAATCGGGTGCAAATTTATGCAACTTCCCTAAATTTTGTTGAAAAAATAATTACAATTTTCAAAATTATGCTTTCCCCTGTCATGAAGCTTTATTTAACTTGTTATCAACCGCATGATGATAACTTTACGAAAATGCATTTTATCCGAAACGATAATTTTAATACATTTGCGACAATACAAGTAAATTTTATTCAAATGAAAAAACTTTCGCTAATTTTAGCATTGATTATCACTTGCTTGGCGAGTGTATATGGACAATCATCTGTTTTGTTTGGCTATGAACAGGTTCTACCTTCCGATACGGTAACTTGTATTGTACAGGATGCTGATGGTAATATCCTAATCGGCACAAGGAATGGATTGGTTTCGTATGATGGCACTGACTTTAATGTAATTACAACCATTAACGGACTTGCGGGCAATTCCATAAACGACATTTGCGTTGCATCTGATGGTAAAGTTTATGTTGCGACAACTACTGGTGTGTCGGTAAGGAATGGTAATGCGTGGCAAAATGATTTGACAGGAAGTGACATTAGGAAAATTGCAGCTACGGCAAATGGAAAATTTTGGTATTCGACTAGGAACAATACTGTTGTAGCGTTTGATTCAGGATCAACTACTGTGCTTCCAGATGACTATGGTTTTTCAAACGGAGTAACAGGCATGTTCGCCGACCGCGGGCAGAATGTGTGGGTAAGTTGCAATGGAAATTTGGTAGAAATATGTGCCGATGGAAAATTAAAGTCGTTTTCTGATGTATTTTCTGGCAAAGTGGTTTACAATGTGTGTCAGCGTTTCAATGGTGACCTGCTTGCTGCAACTAGCACGGGGATAATGTCGTACAATTACGACACATGGACATCAATCGATGGCATAACGGTTGGGTCATCTGCAGTATGCGAGGATTTTGCACAGAACATCATATATGGAAACCTAAGCGGAATTTACAAGTACGATGGAACAACCAATGTTTTGCTGAATGATAAATTCTCAGCAGAAAAACTTATGGTCAGCAGTTTGCCAAGCAAAAGAATATGGTGCGCAGATTTGCAGAATGGTGTTGCTGTTATGGACTTTGATGGCAATGCTGAAACCTACCACACAAATCGCACTTTGATTAACCATACGCCTAATTTCATTTGGGGCGATAATGAAGGAACGGTGTGCATTGCAGGAAATGGCGGAATCAACATGGTTTCGGATTTCACATGGTTGTCATACAAGCGCAATTTGCAGAATCTTACAGTTAATGCAATGTGTCTGCACAACGATACGGTATGGATTGGAACCAACAATTTGCTTTTGCGCAAAGCTGGAATAAATGTTACGGCTGTGGCGCCGACAAATGTAAATGCAATAGCTGATGATGCTGATTTTGTTTATGTTGCAACAGATTTCGGAATTCTGATGATTAGCGGTGGGGCAGTGGTTGATACTATTGAAAGCACATCGTCAGTAAAGGATTTGGTTTGCAACAATGGCGTTTTCGCAATAGCGGGAAATACATTGTATAAGGTAGAAAACAATGCATTGGTGCAAATGTCAGCAGGAATTGGTCTCAGTGCTAACTCCCGTTTTGTAAAGACATCATTGGGAAATATGTACATTACTGTTGACAGAGGAATGGCAAGTTTCAATCCATCTGGATCGCCTGCCGCAGAACTTATAGAGCCTGGTTTTTCACAAAATATAGTTTCAGCTACAGCATGTGACGACAATGTGTATGTGCTCATTAGCGATGGAAGTATTTACGAATATTCTAGTTCGTGGCGCGAGGTGACAACCGTAAGTTACACGAAGATTGCATCGGCAGGAAACGGAGTGGTTTGGGCAATATGTAATAATGGCGATGTGGCAAGAATTTGTATCGACTGCAATACGGAATTTACAATTTTATCGCAATCCGAAACCTGTGATGGCATTAGCAATGCAAGCCTCACGATTTCGGCAACGGGTGCGACAACCTACTCAATTGACAATGGTGAAAATTGGCAGACAAGTGGAAATTTTGCAAGCATATCGGGTGGATACAAGCATCTTTTGGCAAAAAGCTCATTAGGTAAAATAATTGCCGATTCGGTTTTCTTTGTTGAATACGGCAATGCACTTCAGATCCAGAATCTTACCTATATTCAGCCAGATTGTTTCGGGGAAACAGGAAGCCTTTCGCTTTCAAACCTTGGAGCATCGACTTTCGTATGGGAAAATGGCAATACAGCAGCGACCGAACGCACAAATCTTGGTTCTGGAAATTATGCAGTAACAATAACATCGGGAACTTGCACCAGAATATTGGAGACCACGGTAGTTGCGAAAGAACAGATTCTTACCAATGCAACATCAGACAATCTTTTATGCAATGGAGACAATTCGGGAAGAATTACGCTAAATGTTTCCGGTGGAACTTCGCCATATTCGTATGAATGGAACAATGGCGCAGAAACGGCAACATTAGAGAATCTTGCAGCAAGTGAATATTCTTGTACTGTAACCGATAGAAATTCCTGTTCTGTAAATTATTCAAACACAGTATCTCAGCCCGAAATATTATCGGCACAAGTCAATACAACTGACATTACTTGCTATGGTGCAAATAATGGTGCTATTTCACTGACTGTCACTGGAGGAACACAGCAATACACCTACCATTGGAACGACAACAACGAAGATGCAAATAGAACCAATCTTTCGGTTGGTAGCTATTCGGTAACGATAACCGACAATCACAGCTGCTCGACAACTGCAAGTGCAAGTATTTCGCAGCCAACTGCACTGAATGTCAATGGAAATGCAACAAACATAAGTTGCTTCGGCAGAAACGATGGTGCTATCTCAATATCGGTTTCGGGAGGTACAGAATCATACACCTACCAATGGAATGGACAAACCTCAGAAGCAAACCAGACCAACCTTTCTGCTGGCGATTATTCGCTTGTAGTTACTGATGCAAACACCTGTACAGCAACATTCTTAGCCACTATAACTGAACCCGAGGAACTTGTAGCGATACCAAATATTTCTACTCCAATCACCTGCGCAGGAGCAGATAATGCAGTTCTTTCAGCCTCGGCAACAGGCGGAAGTGGAGTTTATGCACAGTATTTCTGGTTTAGAGAGGAAAATTCTAACACGCCAGTTTGCGTACAATCTCAATATCAGAATGTTGCAGCAGGAAATTATTTGCTTGTTGTAAAGGACAGCCACAACTGCACCGACACTGTCCAAGTGGTTGTTGAAGATGCCGAACCACACAATTTTGTGGTTACTGTAACAGACGCAACATGTAATGGCGCAAGCAACGGAGCTATTTCCATAACGCCGGATGGCGGTTTCTCTTTTGCTTGGAGCAATGGCGTTTCCAATACCAATAATGCTAACTCGCTTTCGGCAGGCAATTATTCGGTTACGATAACCGATGCAAGCAATTGTACAACCGTAATTGACACTGTGGTCGCAGAGCCAGAAATGCAGTTTATCGGAAGTTTTGAGGATATGGTTCTTTGCGAAGGTCAAACCTATACGCTCGATGCTGGCAGCTATGTTTCGTATCAGTGGAGTAATGATGCCACTTCGCAGACCATAATTGTGGATGCCGAGGGTGATTATTCGGTAACGGTGACCGACAATATGGGTTGTCGTTTGTACGATGAGGCAAATATAAGTTTCCGCCGACCTTACACGGGCGACAAACTTGCGCTTGCAAGTGTCACAGAATCGAATTCGGTAATTTTGCGTTGGAATAAGACAGATAACCAAGGTACAGCATCGTATAGGATTTACCGCGATTCGGGAGATGGTTTCTTACAAATAGCTTCGGTAGGTTTCAACAACGAATCCAAGTACGAGGATACTGCTGTAAATGTAAATGAGCAATATTATAAATATAAGGTAACGGCAGTAAGCAATTGTGGCGATGAGAGCGAGGTAAATGATTTTCATCGCACCATTGTACTCGCAGCCATTTGCGATAACAATAATGTCTGCAACTTGAACTGGAGTCCGTACATGGGCATTACCGAAACCTTCACATATCTGCTAGCAGGCGATTCGCCCGAAACATTGGAAGTTGTGGATTCAATGCTTTTCAACACATACAATTACATTCAGATGAACCAGTACGAAGGAGGCACATATTATCGCATAATGATAAAAATGAGCCATCCGCTAGTATTGGGAGATGCGACCTACGATAGAATTTATTCCAACATTGTTCGTTGTGGAGGAAATGATGAGCCACCAATCGACCCACCAGTAGCAATCAATATTGACAAAATCGGAGATATTTCTGCATATCCTAATCCTTTTGGTGATGAAATTACAATTGAGTTCAGCGTAAATGGAGCAGAAACAGTAGCTTACGAGGTTGTAAATACTCTTGGGCAAATTATAATTGAAGGTAAGAACGTTGAGAGTCCGATTAAATTCGGAACAGAGCTTAATGCAGGAATGTATTTTGCGCGACTTCGTGTCGGTGATGAAGTTCACACAATAAAGATAAGCAAGCACTAGCAGATATGCGCTACAGAATTGACCTTTCGTATGTTGGAACGCATTACCATGGCTGGCAGTCTCAGCCTAATGCTTCAACTGTGCAGGAAACCCTTGAGGATGCCTTGGGAAAGGTGCTTCGCGAAAATATTTCTGTAACCGGATGTGGTCGCACCGACACTGGTGTCCATGCCGAATATTATGTGGCGCATTTCGATGCCAATGCAGAAATTGATGCCAAAATTATTGATCGTTTCAACGGATTGTTGCCCGATGACATTTCAATTTTTTCAATTGTCAAGGCTGATGAAAGTTTCCATGCTCGTTTTGATGCCAAGAAGCGTTCGTACAAGTATGTAATAACGCAGCGAAAAAATCCGTTTCTAAAAGGTTTTTCGTGGCATGTGCGTTACCCTCTCAATGTCGCCGGAATGCAGGAAGCGGCAGATAAATTATTCAACTACACTGACTTTACAAGTTTCAGCAAGTTGCATACGGATGTGAAGACCAACAATTGTAAAATATATCGTGCAGAGTTTGTTAGTGATGGCGACCAGATAGTATTTCACATTTCAGCAGACCGCTTTCTCCGCAATATGGTAAGGGCTATTGTGGGCACATTGGTCGAGGTTGGAAAGGACAAACTTTCGGTGGATGACTTTTGCAGTATCATCGAAAGCAAGGACCGTTGTGAAGCAGGTCAGTCGGTGCCAGCGGATGGATTGTTTTTAACCGAGGTAGAATACTGATAATTACAATTTCCTTACAATCTCAGTTCCTTCCATTATGCCTTCTTCCTCATCAAAGTAGGAGTACATTATCTTGAACATATCCTTTTGTCCTTTTACAGGAGTGATGATATGTTCGCCGGATTCTTCCAGTGCTTCCATTAGGTTGCAGTGGACGGAAAACGGTTCTACAAAGTATTCCCATTCGCCGTTTACAAGCGTATATATATAGAAGGTATGCCAGCAACTTGTCCACCACCATGGCCAAATGCCAATTTCAATGGTGCCGTTTCCATCCAAATCACCGTAAATTTTTGGTTTGCCTCCAATGCAGGTTTCAACCTCAATAGGCGGTATGTTTCTGTCGGAGAACATGATAAGGCAGTTGCATTCGCCTTCGCATTCCATGAAATGGTCTTCGTCATCGTATTTCTTTGGTTCGAGCAGATAGCACGATTCCTTTTTGCCGTCACCGTTGAAATCGTAAGTGCCTGGGACATCGTATCTGTCGCCCATTTCCTGATTGAGATTTTTCTTTTCGGCGCGTTTTGCTAGGTTTTCATCTGTAACGAGGTCGCTTTCGACCGAAATTTTCCAGTCATCGCCAGCCTTGCGGAAATGCAAGTAGGAGGGATAGTCGGTTGTTTTGCCGTCAACGGTAACTCTTTTGTTGAAACTGCATTTTACCTCGTTAGCGCTTATGTCTTCTATTGTTATTTCGCCAGTTGCTTCCTGCTTGAAATCTGGTTTCTTCTTGAAGAATGCCAGTTTGTTTTCAATGCATTCGTTTTTGTCCATAGGAGATCCATAGAACATAACATTTTGGTTGTATATGTTTGACAATGCGCCAATATCTTTGGTGTTGTGAGCATCGCACCATTTGCCGACAAGTGCCGAAAAGTCAGTTTTGCTTTCGGTTTCCGTTTCGGACTTTGTTTCTGTTTCGGTACTTTCGGTCGGTTCGGTTGCCTTTGGAGAATCGCAGCTCCATGCTATTGCTAGTACAAGCAGCAATGTGGTTATGGCGAAAAGTTTGGTTTTCATTTTGTCTTTTTTTATGTTTGTTTGCCTAAATCTATAAAAAGCCCCCGTCATTCCACAAGCGAACTCACACGACATGTTCCTTAGTCGGTTCGTTCTGCTTTTCGGAATGACCAGAAAGATTATTCTTCCTCTATTGTAATTTCTTCAATTAAGCATCCCTGGCGAATCTTGTCGAGGGTATCAAGACCTTCTACTACTCTGCCGAAGCATGTGTGCTGACGGTCGAGATGTTTGGTGTATTCGCGGGTAAGGCAGATGAAAAATTGAGAACCGCCAGTGTCGCGTCCTGCGTGTGCCATCGAGAGTACGCCGCGGTCGTGGTACTGGTTGCCACCATTGAGTTCGCATTTGATTTTGTAGCCTGGTCCGCCCGTTCCTACTCTTGGGTCGCCAAGGTTGCGCGAGAATGGACATCCGCCTTGTACGACAAATTCTGGAATTACGCGGTGAAAGCGCAGTCCGTTGTAGAAGCCTTCTTCTGCCAATTTTATGAAATTTGCAACCGTATTTGGTGCATCGTTGAAATAGAAGTTCACCTTCATGGTGCCAACTTCAGTCTTGATTTTTGCTATCTTCATGATTATAATTTTTTTGTTGAGTCGTGGCGCGCCGCGACTGTACTATTTGCCATTCTTCCCCTTTTTACTTTATCCAGCAGTCAACATTGAACTTGCAGTCCTTGTATTCATCATCAACCTTGATGTAAACGCCTTTGACCTTGTCCTTTATCCATTCATCTATTAACTTGCTGTTCTTGTCCTCGAGGGCGTATCTTTGCAAGGTGAGGTAGTCGTCTTTCATGTTTGCCTTGTGCTCCTTTACATCGAGGTCGAGACGGATGATCTTTATCACGCGGATTCCTTTGTTATCGCTTGATAGGAATGGTTTCGAGTATTCGCCTTCCTTCAATGACATTACTGCCGACTTGGTGTATGGATCAAGGAAATCGGAAGTCATGTGGGCATCACCGTAGTATGGATTCATAACTTTTCCATCGGAGCCCTTGCTGTCGCCGTTGCTGTATTTCTTTACCGCATCTACAAAACTTATTGTGTCGGTCTTGAGAATGTTGTAGACTTCGTTAGCTTTCTTGTCGGCTGCTTCCAATGCCTCCATGCTTACTTTCGGTTTCATAAGAATATGGCGGAAGTTCATCATGTTGCCTTTCTTTTCAATCATCTGGATTATGTGAAAGCCGTATTCGGTTTCAACTACCTGTGATACATCCAGTGGACTTGTCAGATTGAACGCCACCTGCGAAAATTCGGGTACGAGGTCGGTCTTGTTGACGAAACCGAGTTCTCCGCCCTTCATTGCTGAGCCAGGGTCTTCGGAATATAAAACAGCCATTGTCGAGAAACTTTCGCCGTTTTGTATGCGTTCGCGAATCTTATTAAGTTCGCCAATAACCTTTTCCTTGACTTCCTTGCTTACTTCGGGCGTTATGACGATTTCTGAAAGTTCGTAGTAGGCTTCAATGGTAGGTACACTGTCGGCGGGCAGACTTTCGAAATAACGTTTTACTTCGGATGGAGTTACCTTGGTGTCGCCGATAATCTTTTGCTGTACCTTTTGTGCCATCATTTGTTCCTCAATAGTGCTTCGCAAGTCGTTTTTTATCGACTTGATGGTTTTGCCGAAATATTCTTCCAGTTTCTGTTCCGAGCCTATCTGGTTTATGAAAACGCTAAGACGGCGGTCTAGTTCGGTTTCGACTTCTTTCGGTGTCACTTCAATGCTGTCTTTTTGCGCTTGCACATAAAGCAGTTTTTGGAACATCAAGTCCTCGAGTATTTCGCAGCGGGTGTTTGGGTTGACATCCATCTGCTGGCTAGCCATCTGTATGTACTGGTTCTCGATGTCGGACATCATGATAATTTCGTTTCCAACTATTCCGACAATCTTGTCGATGATTTCCTGTGAGTATGCGTTTGCACCTATCATCAGGCATATTATTGAGATAAAAAATCTTCTTTTCATAAGTTAATTGTTGCCAATTACAATAGTTCCGTCAGATTTATATTTGTTCATTAGTTCCCGTTTGTTCTGCAAGTATTTATCGTGTCTGCGCTTATTCATTATAATCTGTATGATTCTTGGCTTGGCAAGCTCGATTGGCAGAAGGTCGCCCGGGATAAGATAGTCGTCAATTTTGACCAAGTAGTGCAGTGTGTCGTGTACGAAGTCGAGTGTATTTTTGTATTTGAGTTCGTATGGTTCGATGTTTCCGCTGAAGTTTATCAGTTTTATGAAGTCGTTGAGTTCTACCCATTCCTTTACGAAGTAAACATTTTTGTCGGGACCATCGCAGTAGTCACCGAGTTCCTGTTCGCTGTCGAGGTCGCTTTTGCGTAGTTTTTCGAAAATTTCGTAGTAGCGTACAATTTTGGGCGAAATTGTCATGTAGTGTGCCTTTATGTATGTGGTGTTAATGACATATTCGTTCAAATGCTTGTCGTAGTAGTCGTTGATTTCCTTTTCGGTAACATTCATGTTCACGTTGCTGTATATGTACTTTCGGCAGTATTCCTGTGAGAATAGTTGGCGGCGGTACTGCATAGCCTTGCGGTTGATTTCGACTGTGTCGTACAAAAGTTTTGTGGCTTCGCTGTACATTATTCGCTCTGTAAGCCAACTATCAATGTATTCGTCAGCAAGTTCTGCGCTGTCGTTGCCCTTGGCGAATGCTCCAATTGCGTGCATGAGTTCTGTTTCGGTCAGTTTTTCCTTGCCGAAACTAGCCACATACTTTTCCTGCACGGGTTCTTCGCTCTTGTGAGAGCACGAGCAGACGACAATTGCTAACAATATGAATGCAACGTACTTTTGCATTGTTACTTGCTTTCGGAAAGTTCCTTGACAATCTGGTCGAGCATTTCCTCATGAATCTTCACATTGTATTTCTTGTGCAGACCTTCCGTCCACTGCTTTTCAAGGTAATCCTGATATGCAGCGGTGACAATGCCTCTGATTTCGCTGAGTTGCTTTGTGGTGGGGGCAACAACCTTGATTGCAGTTACGATGTTGTCCTTATCGGAGTATACTTTAGTCTGTCCTGCTGTTTCTGTAATTCCGCTTTCACGAATTGCATTGTCAACAAATAGGCTATGTCCCTTTTCGTCCAATGCATATTCGCCAGCGACTACTGTCGCAGAATCCTTAGCATTAAGTTTGGCAATGATTTTTTCGTCATCGAAATTTGTGCTTAAAGCCTTAGTGAGTTCTTCTGCCGACTTTGAATTCTTGCACTTGTATGTTTTGACATCGTAACGGTATCCCCACTTGTAGTTGTCCTTTACGGTCTCGTAGTAAGCTTCAAGTCCTGTCGAATCGGCAATAGCCTTGTTCCATACGGCATCGTTTGTAAGGGCAAAAAGCAAAATTCCATCGTGGTATTCCTTCATCAAATACTTGAATGATGGATATTTTTCTTCGAGGTGCTTTTCTTCGTATTCGATTATGCATTTGTCTCCAAACTGCTTGTAAGCATTGAGTACTAATGTTTTTATGTCGACTGGCGTTTGTTTTGTATTGTATTTCATTATGTAGAATGCGAAATCCTTTTCGGTAAATTTTTCATCCTTTATTTCGAAAATTACCTTGTCAAGTTTGAGCGTAGAATCTATTTTCCATGTGCCATTGAATATAGAATCTGTAACGTATTTCTTGTAGAAAGGAGCCACTTTCTTTGACATGTCCTTTATGCCATATTCCTTGCGAAGGTTGGCAACTACAACATCACGGCCTTTGTACGACCTCATGTTTCCACTAACCTTAGATTTTAAGTCGGCCTTGCATTCCTCGAACGACTTTATTGGTTCTTTTTCGAGGAGTTTGATAATGTGGTAGCCGTAGCCAGTGGAAACTATTTCGGAAATGTCGCCTACATTGTTCAACTTGAATGCAGCATCTTCGAACTCGCGAATCATTCTTCCTCCGACGTTTATCCAGCCCAATTC
>JBGUHW010000094.1:0-9429 GCA_045112395.1 Bacteroidales bacterium | reverse complement strand
TTGCACTTGTGGCAAAGGTTTTCATCGTTGCCGTGCATTTTGTACATGTTTGCCGATGGTGCGCCAATGTCGGAAATGTGACCTTTGAACTCTGGCATTCGCGAAATGCGTTCAAGTTCGGCAATGATTGACTTTTCGCTACGGCTCGAAATGAGCTTGCCCTGATGTGCGGCAATGGTGCAGAACGAGCATCCGCCGAAGCATCCGCGGTGTATTGTCACCGAATTCTTTATCATCTCGTAGGCGGGGATGTCAGGCTTGCCTTTGTAGCGTGGATGTGGAAGCCTTGTGAAAGGCAATGCGTAGATGCTGTCCATTTCGCGTTCCGACAGCGGTTCGTAGGTAGGGTTGACAATAAGTTTTGAATGTTCCAGCTGCTGAGTTATTCGCCTGTTTGTGAATGAATTGGCTTCTCTCTCAACGATGACGAAGTTTTCAGCGTAGTTGCGTTTGTCGGCAAGGATTTCACTGTAGGAATGCAGCACAATGTCGTCCTTTTTTATGTCATTATCATCGCTGAGGTAGGCAATTTGCTTTATGTTGAAGCAGTTGTAGTGATGTCCGTCTCTGTTTATGTGGTCGGCAACCTCCACAATCGACTTTTCGGACATTCCATAGCAAAGTATGTCGGCACCCGACATTTCAAGCATCGAGCTTAGGATTTTGTCCTGCCAGTAGTCGTAGTGTGCGAAACGGCGCATCGAGGCTTCTATTCCACCAATTACTATGGGTGTGTCGGGAAATATGTCCTTCAGTATATGGCAGTAAACTTTTGTGGCGTAGTCGGGACGGTGTCCGCTTTTGCCGCCGGGCGTATATGCATCATCGCTACGGAGACGCTTGTTGGCGGTGTAGTGGTTTAGCATGCTGTCGATGTTGCCTGCCGACACGCCGAAGAACAGCCTAGGCGCACCGAATTTGCGGAAGTCGCGAAGGTCGTCCTGCCAGTTGGGTTGCGGAACTACAGCCACGCGGTAGCCTGCGTTTTGCAAAACCCTTGCTATCACTGCCGGACCGAACGATGGATGGTCAACGAAAGCATCGCCACTGATGAGGATTACATCAATATAATCCCAGCCGAAAGCCTTCAGCTCCTTTATGGATGTTGGAAAAAAATCGAGGATGCTTCTTTGTTCCACTTTTGTTTGGGTTGACTATCTAGCGAAAATATCGTTCTGGAACATCGGTGAGAATGTCGTTGACGGAGCCATTGGGTATAATCCATATTCAGGCATAAGCGGGTGGCGGTTGCCTTCGCGGATACTTATGGCTATGCTGATAGTTGATTTGTCGGTAATTTTGTAGTCGGCTCCGAAAAATCCAGAAAACGAAGGCTTGTTTGGATTGTAGTAGTCGTTGAAACTTACGGCAGCGGCACCGTAAACATTGATTTTCGGAGTAAGCGAGTAAGAACCTTTGGCAAACAGCGTGTATTGCGGATGACCGTATATGCTTTTGCTTTCAGTCGATTCTATTGGAGAAAACATTGAGTACGAAACTGCAAGTCCGCCCGACAGAGTGAATTTGTCGGTTACCTTGTAGCCGAATTCTGGTGCAACAAAGCCTGCTCCGAACGCATGTCCGCCAAATCCGCCAACAGATACGCCTGTGCTGATTCGGCTCACAAAACGAGATTCTTTGTCCTGCTTAGTCATTACAAGTGCTGACGAGTCTGGCTCATAGAGATATAGCTTGTCGTTCTGTGCAAATGCCGACAATGCTATAGCCATAAGTAATATTGCAAATAAGCACCTTTTCATTCCTGATGAAAAATTTGCCGTAAAGGTAATCAATTATTGTGAATGGGCAATCGGAGTTAACATATTTTTATGTTTCTGTTTTTGGGGCTTACAGGCTAGAAGGCCAACAGGCTTAAAGCCTAACAGTATGACTGCCTCGCAGTCTTGCGGACAGATAGGCTGGTCTTCCGTTGAATAGGTCTTCTGCTAGACTTTTAGCCTTCTCTTCTTTGTGCCTTTTAGCCCTCAATGTTTCTATGGTTGGCGCCGTTTCTGTAGAGACGCGCCGTGGCACGTCTTTACATGAGCATCGCCCATTTCTTGCAGATTGTACAAGAATTCAATGATTGTTGGCGCAATGATTTGCGCCGATTGCAATGTATTGCGATAACAGAATTGCGCCATGGCACGATTCAACAAAAATAGTTCTGTGTTTTAATTTTTGACTCAATAGAAAAAAACAGTAATTTTGCAGTCGTATGATTGACGAAGCATTTGTTTGCTCGTTGTAATTTAATTAGGATGGAAGTATTTCTTAACATAATAATTTTCTTGGTGCTTGCCATGCTGTTGGCGAAACTGCTATTCCGCTATTTGATGCCTTGGCTTTTGCGTAGGTTTGTCGAGAAAAGGATGAAGCAGTTCGGTGATAATTTTTACCAGCAGCAGGAAGAAAGTGAAAACAATGGTTCGGGACGGACTTTTGGTGACATAAAGATAGACCATATTCCACAAAAGGATGAAGCTAAAAAAGAGCAAGTTGATGAGGAATATGTAGATTACGAGGAGATTGACAAAAACTAATGGCGGATGAACTACGAGTTTTTCATAGCGAAACGATTGGTTGAACGTCAGCACAAGACATCTGGTTTCAGCAGAAATATTATTGGAATTGCTGTTGCTGGAATTGCTGTCGGTATTGCTGTGATGCTTGTTTCTGTTGCTATTGTTACTGGTTTTAAAAATGAAATATCACGTAAGGTTGTTGGGTTCGGTTCGCATATTAGCATTACGAACTACGACAGTAATTCGTCGTATGAAACAGTTCCGATATCTGGCGAACAGACTTGGCTTGGTTCGTTGTGGGACATGGATGGCATAAGGTCGGTTAGTCGCTACATAACTAAGGCTGGAATCGTGAAGACCGATGAATATTTGCAGGGTGTAGTTTTTAAGGGTGTTGACGGCGGATACGATTGGTCGTTCTTTGAGGAGTACCTTGTCGAAGGAAAAATCCCTGAAATTTCCGATACGGTCCGAACAAACGATGTGCTGGTGTCAAAAAGTATTGCCAATGCATTGAACCTAAAACTAGGCGATTCGTTTGCTTCGTACTTCATACAGAACCCTCCAAGAATGAGGAAATTTACTGTTGTCGGCATATACGATACGCAACTCGAGGAGTTTGACAAGATGTATATTTTTGCCGACATTGGACATCTGCGCAAACTTAACGGCTGGGATGAAGGCCAGGTGTCGGGTTTCGAGGTTAAGGTGGATGATATTGGAAAACTGGATGAATATTGCAGGAATGTGTCGCAAATATGTTGCTCATATAGTCCTGGTAGTGAAATATTAAAGGTCACAAGTATCAAGGATGAGTTTCCCGGAATATTCGACTGGCTATCTCTGCTCGACATGAATGTGTGGATAATTTTGATATTGATGGTGTCGGTAACAGGCTTCAACATGATTTCGGGTTTACTGGTGCTGATACTTGAACGTGTGAATATGATCGGCATACTGAAGAGCATCGGGGCTACAAATCGTTCTGTTAGAAAAGTTTTCTTGTACTTTGCATCCTATCTTATCGTTAAGGGTTTATTATGGGGAAATGTGATTGGCCTGTCGCTTTGTCTTCTGCAGAAATATTTCGGAATTGTGAAGCTTGATCCTGCATCATATTATGTTACAACAGTTCCAATAAACCTTGATGTCATAAATGTCCTGATTCTTAATGTAGGGACATTGTCGGTGATTGTGCTTATGATGATATTGCCTTCGTTTATAGTCTCGAAGATTACGCCTGCCGATTCGATGAGATTCGAGTAGAACATATTTATCCTCTTGCACCAAAATCTAAAATCGACAATCGTAATTCATAAATTGTAAATTACATTATCTTTGCATCTCAAAAATATTATATATGGCTTTACAGGAATCTTTTGAAATACAAGGAAATAAACTTTTTAAGCGTCGCAGTTGGTTGCCGGTTCTGATACTTGTGCCGGGTGTTGCATGGTTTGCATTCCTTACTTATTTGCGCAACGAGGTGATGCCGTGGTGGCTGCCTGTGATTTTCCTAGGCATTGGCTTTATTGGCTTGGCTATCCGCATAATAACAGTCGGACATACCCCCAAGGGGACAAGCGGACGCAACACTACGCAGGGACAGGTGGCAGAACAACTCAATACTTCGGGAATATATTCCACAGTGAGACATCCGCTTTATCTCGGCAATTTCTTCATGTGGCTGGCACCTGCATTAATGGTCATGGACTTGTGGTTCATTTTGTTCTTCTGTGCTTTCTATTGGATTTACTATGAGAGAATTATGTATGCCGAAGAAGCTTTTTTGCGCAAAAAGTTTGGCGAGGCTTACCTCGAATGGGCAAATGTTACACCTGCATTCATTCCGAGTTTCCGCAATCATCGCAAGTCGACCTTGCCGTTTTCGGTGCGTAATGTGCTAAAGCGCGAGTACAACGGTTTTTTCAACCTGATACTTATAATGACAGCTTTCCGTGTGCTCGAGTTTGCAATTGTTGAACATCGATTCTATCTCGATTGTGTTTGGATTGGTATTTTCGGCGCAGGATTGCTTATTTTTCTGGTGTTGAAGATTCTGAAGAAATTTACAAACGTATTAAATGTGGAGGGCAGATAATGAAAAGAAGTATTGTTTTCGCAGTTGTATTGTCTCTTGCTGTATTTTCATCATGTCGTAAAGGTGGCGAAGATGATGGTGGCGAAATTGTTACAAAGAAAATTCTGTACGATGTTCCTATTGTAAACCTGCAGTTGGAAGATCGTACAGAGAGCGATCCTAACTGGTTCTGGGAAAATTTGCCATATCCGGCTGGCGACAAGTTTATTGATAATCTGTTCGCCGATGCACGCGACTGCAATATTCCGATTTATTATTACGATCCAGAGGGCGACTACGAGCATCTGGAACGCATTCCCGACAGCAAGGTCAAGAATATGTTCGAGAACGAAATGACTGTTTCGCTTCCAGTTCCTGATGTTTTTGACGAGGCTACAAATGCTTATGTTTCAAGGCCAAATGTCGATTTTAAATTGGATCAGACGAGAATCTTAAAGCTTAGGTTCTTGGAAGAATGGCGCTTTGACAATAATATGATAACCAAGAAGGTTTTGGCGGTAGCTCCAGTGTTTACAATAAATATTGGTGGAACCGATGCGCAGGAAGGTTATGCGTACCATACCGTTAAATTCTGGATTATGGCTGATGCTAAACTTTTGAAGTAATGGACGAGTATAATGTTGTATATCAGCACGAAGCAATAGAGTTTGTGACTGTGGCAAAAGAGTTTGTCCGTCTGCTCGAAAATGCTCGCAATATGTCTAAGGATGACTTTATTGACCATTCCGTGAAAATGTTGCCTTTGCTTTACCAGAAAGGTGTGATGTTACCAGAAATAACAGACTACGACGAGAATTTTTCTGAAAAGTTTGTTGATGAGGCAACCTGGTCGTACATACAGCAAACAACATCGACACGTCTCGACGAGGACGATGAGTTTGTGCAGGTTCAGGATGCAACGATGATGAGTTCGATGGATTCGATGAGCGTAGGCTTGTCGGAAATTTTTGCCGACTTGTATCAGGAGATGGGCGACCTTGTTGGTGCCTACCGTATTGCAAACGATGATGTTATGCTTGTGGCTCTTGCTTGCTGTCGCAACAATTTTCCCGATTATTGGGGTGTAAGGCTTTTGGCTCTTTTGAAGGCACTCCATGAAATTAAGTATCGAAGAGATGATTGAAAAAACGTATAGCCCTAATATTACCATTGATGAAATCTTGAAGTTGCCGCTTTATTCCTACGATGGCGAGGTGGTATGTGTGGATACTTTGGAGAAGTTTCGTGAGGTGAAGGATGAACTTTTCCTCGAAACTCTTTGGGGATTCGATACCGAAACCAAGCCTTGCTTCAAGAAGGGGGCGGCCAATAGGAAGAATGTGGCGCTACTGCAGTTGAGCAGTAGGGAGAAAACATATATTTTCAGGCTCAACAAGATTGGTCTGCCGGCAGAACTTTGCAATTTGCTTTCGTCTGATAGGTTTACAAAAATAGGCCTTTCAAGTCGCGACGACATTAAGGGCTTGCAGAAACTTACGCCTTTCGAGCCTGCCGGATTTATTGATTTGCAGAGCATTGTGTCGGAATATGGCATCGAGGAGAAAGGTCTTCGCAAGTTGTCGGCAATAGTGTTGGGCGTAAGAATCTCGAAGTCGCAGCAACTTAGCAACTGGGAAAGCGAGACACTTAACGAAAAGCAGGTTCGCTATGCGGCAACCGACTCATGGGTTACACGACAGATTTATGTAAGGCTGACAAATGGAAACGACTTATAAATATCGTGTTTTGTATGCCGACACCGATGCAATGGGCGTGGTGTACTACGGCAACTATTTGCGTATCTACGAGGCTGCGCGTGGCGATTTCTTACACAAGGTCGGTATGCCTTTTTCGAAGATGGCAAGCGAATTGAACATTGTATGTCCTGTCGCTAATGCCGAAATCAACTACCACAAGCCAGCCTATCTTGATGAGGAAATAGTTGTAAGGACACGCGTTGTAATGCTTCGTGGTGCAAGGATGGTTTTCGACCAGCGCATTTTCAATGCCAAGGATGAACTTCTCAACGACATAAAGGTAACGGTAGCCTTTGTTGATATGGAAAAGAGGAGGCCTGTAAAATATCCGGATATATTTGATAAGGTTCTGTCGGTGGAATAGGAGGTGTACCCAAACAAAATCATTTATAATATTTATTGTAAACTCTTAGTTTTCATTTTGTTATCTATTTATTAAATCCCATTGTTCACAAATAAACAATTCATTGGGGTGATAGTAGTTGTAAATGTGGTAATTTTGCATCGTCAAAAAATTGATGATATACAATATGAATATGTATGTAATTGCGGGTTGCAATGGAGCAGGTAAGACAACGGCTTCATATTCCATACTTCCAGAAATGCTGGAATGTACGCAGTTCATCAATTCAGACGAAATAGCCAAGGAGTTGTCCGCTCAGTCGAAGGGCATTAAGTTCGAGGCAACAAGAATAATGCTGTCGCGCATGTACGCTCTCATCGAGGAAGGAAGCGATTTCGCTTTCGAGACAACTTTGGCAACAAAGACATTCAAGGCTATAATAAAGAAGGCAAAGGACAAGGGCTACAAGGTAACTCTTGTTTTCTTTTGGCTTGACACTCCTGAACTTGCTTTGCGCCGTGTGCAGGAACGTGTGGAACATGGTGGTCACGATGTGCCTAAGGATGTGGTTTACAGACGGTATGTGGCTGGAATGCGCTATCTGTCGCAGATATACATTCCGATTTCCGACTACTGGATGGTTATCGACAATTCCAACAATCCTTTCAAGCTCATTGCCGATGGCGCTAAGGAAGAGGTCTTGAATGTTTATGACGATGATGTTTTTAATCAAATAATTACAGATGGAAAATTGCGAAATTAAAGAACTACGAAAGAAAATTCTTAATGGATTGAATCTTTCTTATCGAAAATTATTGGAGACGAGAAAACAGCAGAACGATACTTTGGTTGTATCGGAAGGAGGTAAAGTTGTATTACTTGAGGCAAAAAAGGTTAGATTAAAAGTTTATAAATAGAAATATGGATAAAGTTGCCGAATTACAGACAATTGCTAGGCAGGTAAGACGCGACCTGCTGAGAATGATTCATGCAAAGAAATCGGGACATCCGGGCGGTTCGCTTGGCGTTACCGACTTGATGGTTACATTGTATTTCGATGTGATGGAACACGACCCAAAGAATTTCGACATCAACGGAAAGGGACAGGACTTGTTCTTCCTTTCCAATGGTCATACATCGGCTGCATGGTACAGCGTTCTGGCGCGTTCTGGATATTTCCCAGTAGAGGAGCTCAAGACTTTCCGCGCAATAAACTCTCGTTTGCAGGGACATCCGACCACTGCAGAAGGTTTGCCAGGAATTCGCATTGCATCGGGTTCGCTCGGACAGGGCTTGTCGGCTGCCTGTGGCGCTGCATTGGCAAAGAAGCTCAATGCTGACAATCATACAGTTTTTTGTCTGATGGGCGATGGCGAAATCGAGGAAGGTCAGGTTTGGGAAGCTGCTATGTTTGCAAATGCCCGCGAAATCGACAACCTTATTGCTTTTGTTGACCTTAACCGCAAGCAGATAGATGGTACAACCGAAGATGTCATGAAACTTGGCGATGTCAAGGCTAAGTGGGAAGCATTTGGCTGGTATGTGCTCGAATGCAACGGCAACGATATTGCCGACCTGCGCAAGACCATCACCGATGCAAAGGGTCACCTTGGCAACAAGAAGCCTGTCATTATACTCATGAAGACCGAAATGGGTATGGGTGTCGATTTTATGATGGGAACACACAAGTGGCACGGCACACCGCCAAACGACGAGCAGCTCGCTGCCGCCTTGGCACAATTGCCAGAAACACCATTAGGCGATTATTAAAATTGAATATTCTAGATTTTATATAACGGCATTCCATTTGGGATGCCGTTTTTTGTTTTTTAGTAATTTTTTGTTGTTATATAGAAAATTGGATTATCTTTGCAACGTAAAGTTGGGCAGGCGGAGAAAATAATGTTAAATAAAAAATGAATGTATTATGAGTAAACTTACAATGTTACAAAATGTAGCAATGCCATTAGTGGTGGCAATGATAGTCGTTGGAACAATGTTAGTCATAGGTTGTGAAAAGCAGGAAATTGAAACTCTACCACAGGCGACGCAAAATCAGCAACATCGGGAGCAGCCACAACAATCAGATACAAGATTGTATTCGCTTGTGAATACATCGTGGCAACTGGTTGCTTTCGTGGAAAATAATGTTTCAAGAACGCCGGAACATTGGCCGCAAATCAATCCATATCCTTTTTTGCTTAATTTTTATCAGGACAGCATATCTGGAGTTGCTTGCTGCAATGAGATTAATGGTCGTTTCTCTTGCGATTCTGTAAATACTACGATTAGGATAGGAACGATGACGTATATGAATGAATGTGATGATGGATTTTTGTATTTGGATAAGATTAACGAATCTTCTACATACAAAATAAATGATGATACAATGAAACTCTATGTGGATGAAAATAATTATTTGGTGTTTAGGAGTACAGCAATAAGTCCAACTTCATTTCTGTTAGGCGAATGGGCTGTAAATGCCTCAATGTCGGAAGGCGTTTTTTATGATTATAAGGATACTCTTGTTTTTACGACTTCGGGCATAATAGAAAGACATTCGGGCTTGGCAGGATGCAGATATTATTTGCTTAATGACACTACAATTAGGATTGAGGGCGCATCATATATGGCTTACAATAAGAATCTTAAATATTATTCGCCTAATGGCATTATGTTCTATAACTTTTGGGACAATACGATAGCTTCCAATGTAAAGAATAT
>JBGUHW010000093.1:0-2566 GCA_045112395.1 Bacteroidales bacterium | reverse complement strand
TCTCCTTGTATTCAATAATATTAACTATTTACTGCAAGTTTCACAATATACCTTCTTTGCATTGGTATTGACAAATGTCTGCATTGAAAGTTTATCAGACTTGAACAAGTCGCAGAAATACTTGGAATCCATTTGTTTCAGACGTTCAAGAGCCTTAACAAAATTGTTTGAATGAACCTTGTATTCTACCTTTGAACAAACTGTAACGTATGTGCTTATGTAAACCAGCGGAACTCTTTGGTCTTCAATCCATGGTTCGAGCAGATGAATTGCATACTCATAATCGGAGTGATTGATGAAAATGCTAGCGAACTTAAGTGAGTTTTCCCAGTTAAGTTTATCGAACTTTATGATTTCCTTCATCTTTTCGAGGCACTTTACTACAATCGGGTGATCGTATCCGCAAGAATCCTTGTAGATGTCCATTACCTGATACTGAAGTTCTATGTTAAGCATGTCTACTACATCCATGTTGATAGGTGTGTTGTACAACTTGTCGATTCTTGCCTGAAGCTTTTCAACATACGATTCGTTTGAAAGATCGTTAACAACCACTTCACAAAGAACATCATTGTAATCGACATAAGCATTTGCAAGATCCTGCTTGTTGAGTTCATCAACCCTGTCGCGATAGTCTTCATCGAGAGGATCACTATAAATGAATTGGGTCAACCATACCTTGTTCATGTTAAGGCCTACATAGTCGGCACCTTCCGGAATATTCATCTCGGATACAGCTCTGTCGTTGTATCTGCCAGCAACAACTTGTTTCAGGATATACTTCTGTATTGACAATGCCAAGTCGAGTTGCTTTGCTTCAACAGCCTTGTTGAACTGTTTCAGAACAAACTTCTGCTCCTTCAGTGCATCGCGGAGGTCGTAAGTGATATCCATTGTAATGTCAGCATAACGGGTCTGCTTCAAATAAGGTTCAAGTTTCTTCTGGTTTGAATTTACATAGCTGATTGCTGAATTCAAATCCATATCGCACAGACTTTGGAAAGAAGTACCTCTTACTGCATCCTGCAAATCCTTGAGGTTTGGAGCCGTTACAATAGAATCGATAATGCTTGCATTCTGGTTCTTTGCAAGTGCATCAACAATACTTTCGGCACGCTTCTGCTGGAGTCTCTTATTTGTTTCCATCGAACCTTCAAGTGATGAATAAGCACGGATGAAAATCTTGTCGATAAAGAAATCTGGCTCATCGAGAGCAGCAATAACATCACGCATATCTTCGGGCTTATAGTCCGACTTGCCTTGTTCAAACGGAATCTTGAACGAAAGTCTATCCTTTATTGCCTTTGGCGAATATTCCTTCATGCCACTTGCGAGAATAGTATCAGGAAGCAATCCGATTTTTGGAACAAAATCATAAATCTTGTTGTCAACATAGGAACGCGGAATATTTGCACAAACCGACTTTTCCTTGATAACCATAAGGTTCATTTCTACATCTGACGGGTTAAGTCCATTGGGGAACAAACCGAGAACGACTTCAAGTTTTGTCACCTTGTTCTTGCGGCCTTCACCAGGAGCTATGTTGTTCTTGTACAACTTCTTTGACCACAATCTCTTAGTCATGATGCCGATATTGTTGCGCGAATAATCTGCAATATTTTCGCTACCGCAGGCAAATTGCTCAGGTTGAACAACATCCACTGCCAAACCATCCTTCGAACCTTTAATGAAACGTTTGAACTTCTTGAGATCGTTGTACTTGAAAACGATTTCGCCATTGTCGTTAACAGAAAGACCCGACTGCAAATCCCATACATTAGGCATTTTTCGAGCTACCTTCTTGCATATCTTCTCATCATAAGGCTTTAACCCGTACTTCTTTGTTGTCACAGGCACTGACAATGATGCCGAAGCTGTATTTTTTCCATCAACTCTGATTGGAGTGATTGAAGCGTAGTTACCTACGAACATTGATACGAAAATTTTCTTATCGGCTACTTGCGCACCTACGCCTGCAAAGAAATACTTCTGTCCGGCAAGTATTTTCTGAGGCTTACCTGCACCCCAGCGCGATACAAGCTGAGAAGCTACTTCATCGTAAGTTATGAAATCGTTAGAAACCTTGATTGTGATTTTTCCCGCAACCTCAGCTCCAACACCAGTTCCACCAGCATCTACGAGATATTTCTTGTAGTCATCTGTCTTGGTATCCTGCTTGGCAACCATGTATACAACATGTTCCTTTGCCGGTGATACAAAGAATTCATTCTGCACGAAACCTTCAAGTCCAAGTGAATCAAGATACTCGTTAACCCTGTTAATCAAGACTTTCTCAAAAAGTTTTTCCTTAAAGTTTGATGGATTAATCTTGTCTGTGCTGTAAACACCGTCCTCCATAAAACTCTCTTGCGAGAACACTCTGTTACTCAAGCAAATAAGCAACATCATCGAGGACAACACAATAAAAAGTTTTCTCATTTGGAATGTATTTTATCAGTTAATATTATTTTTGCCGAAATTACAGCTTTTTAAGGAAATAACGTTAAAATTTTTAACTCTCTTTTAAACAATTTTACACAATGGACGAGATTAGGATAGACAAATA
>JBGUHW010000092.1:0-3834 GCA_045112395.1 Bacteroidales bacterium | reverse complement strand
CTTCGATGGTGCATCAGACGGATTTTAAAATATACTGATTATAATGCTGTTCGGGGCTAAAATATAGCTCCGAACATTTTTTATAATGACTACAAACATTTTTCTGAAAAATTTATTGACATATTTTATTCCGCTCAAGCCGCGGAGGCTTTTACTTTTTTTGTCACCAAAAACAGTAAACAAAAAAAGTGTGGCCGCTGCGTCTACTTCGCTAAAAATCGGCATCTCTACGCTAAAAGTCAGAAACTTGCCTTATGTATTAGCTGCGTTCAAAACGCGCCACTACAACGGCTTCAAACAAACTGACTTTTTACGCTCCGTTCCGCCAATTTTCTTAACGCTCACCAGCCAAGGCGGCAATCAAGGTATCTCCCGCTGGTCGATGGTAAAAAATAATTTTTGCTTCGGAAAACATATAAATTTTGTTTGCTATGCTTGAAAGCCTCGGACTTTTTGGATTATTTCTCGGATGCCTGCTGTCGGCAACGATAATACCATTCTCATCGGAAGCATTGGTATCGGGTGCTTTATTGCTGGACTACAATGTGTGGGTGATCGTCATTGTAGCAAGCGTAGGGAATACGCTTGGCGGAATGATTAGCTTCGGCATGGGCTGGCTATGTAAATGGGAATGGCTGGAAAAATATTTCAGAGTAAAGCGCGAAAAGTTGGAAAAGGTGCATAACCGCGTTGAGAAATATGGTTGTGCAGCGGCACTGCTAACTTGGTTGCCGATAATTGGCGACTTGATTGCAATAGCGATGGGATTCATCCGCACGAATCCGTATATTACAGTTGTGCTGATGTTTGTAGGAAAGTTTGTGAGGTATCTTGCAGTGGTGGGAATTATGAATTGGGCGGTAATGTAGGCTGACGCAAGTTTGAAAGTTTAACTTCGTTGAGGGCTTCGCCGTTCAATGCCTACGGCGTTTCTAGTTTCAAGTTGTTTAATGGCTTCGCCGTTTCTAGATCATATGATTTGAAGATTCAATAATTTGTAGCGACATGCCATGGCACATCGCTATAAAAAATTATACATTGTAAATTATTAATTGTCAATTATTAAAACAGCCTCTTGAATCCCATTATTTCGCGCATTTCGCGAACCGTTTTGATGGCATTCTCGCGAGCTTTCTCGGCACCACGAGCAACTGTGCGCTTCAAAAATTCCGCATCAGAATCTATTTCCTTAATACGCTCGCTGATGGGCTTTATTATTGCCACAATGTCCTCGGCAAGCTGCTTCTTCATGTCGCCATAGCGGATTTCACAAGTGTTGTACTTTTCTGTAAAGTAAGCCACTGTGTCGGGTGTAGAAACAGCCTTCATTATCGTGAAAAGATTCTGTATTGGTTCGGGCATAGGCGAATTAGGCTCGGTTGGTCCGCTATCGGTAACTGCCTTCATCACCTTCTTGCGTATAACCTTCTCGTCATCAGCTAGGAAAATGCCGTTTCCTTCCGACTTGCCCATCTTGCCAGTACCATCCAGTCCGGGAATCTTTATAAGTTCGCCGCCAAAATTGTAGGCCTGCGGTTCCTTGAAATACTCAACATTGAACATAGTGTTGAAACGGCGGGCAAACTTGCGCGTCATCTCCAAATGCTGCTCCTGATCCTTTCCTACTGGAACCTTGTCGGCATGATGCATAAGTATGTCTGCGGCCATCAGCACGGGATAGGTCAAAAGTCCTGCGTTTACATTTTCGGGCTGCTTGCGAGCCTTTTCCTTGAACGAGGAAGTACGGCATAGTTCGCCCAAGTAGGCGTTCATATTGAGCAGAAGATACATCTCGCAAATCTCGGGCACATCGCTCTGAATGTAAACCGTCGATTTTTCGGGGTCGATGCCGCTAGCAAGGTATTCGACCAGAACCTGACGAACATTGCGGTGCAGTTCCTCGGTTGCCGGATGCGTAGTCAGCGCATGATAGTCGGCTATGAAAAAATAGCAGTTGTTGCCTTCCTGCATCCTTACAAAGTTCCTTACTGCCCCCAGATAGTTGCCCAAATGGAGATTTCCCGTCGATCTGATTCCACTTAATACTGTATCCATGTTTTCTTCCTTTGCTAATTATTTCTTTGGCGAAAGTATCTCGTTGTACTTCTTTTCGTCCTTCAATATCTCAATCGCAGTCTTAACTTCCTCATCGTAGTTAATGCTGAACATTATGCTGCCCTTCTCGTAGAAGTATCTTGGCATTATATAGCTTACAATCCACTTTATCACTTCATCCTTGTAACGCTCCAAGTCCCTGTCCTTGTCCTGCTTCAGTTTCGACAGAAGATTCTCTATGTCCTTGGAAATGTTGTCGTAGTATTTTTCGCTCTTGGCTACCTCAATCAAATCCTCTACGCTTTCCTCCGAGAACGACTTGTACTCAAACTTTTCACGCACAAGAAAATCCTTGAAATCCTTGTAGTCGGCATCGGAGAAAACAAACTTTGCAGGATCATCGCCAATGGATTCGTGCTTGCTACGATACCAAACCGAATACTTGAAAAACATATCATCAAGCATCAATTGTGTAAGCAAAGTATTTGTAATGCTATCATCCACAACTACATCAGGAGTAACTCCACCACCATCATAAACCTCGCGCTTGTTCTTTGTGTAGAACTTCGAGATTAGCGAATCGGGAACGTGACCTACGCTTCCGTCCTCGTTGCGGTGCGAATAGTCGAGAGCCTGAATGCAACGACCACTCGGAGTGTAGTATTTGGCGGTTGTAACCTTGAGCATACCATTGTAGCTAAGGTTGCGCGTTGTCTGCACAAGCCCCTTGCCAAAGGTGCGATGACCAACAACCACGCCCCTATCCAAATCCTGAATGCTTCCCGACACAATTTCCGATGCAGAAGCAGACATTTCATTTACAAGCACTACAATCTTAATGTCCTTGTCAATTGGCTTTGCCGTTGTCTTGTACGACTTGTCCCATTCCGAAACCTTGCCTTTGGTGCTTACAATTTCCTGTCCTGCATCTATGAACAGATTGCAAATCTTGACTGCCTCAATAAGCAATCCGCCCGGATTGGAACGCAAATCAAGCACCAACGACTTGATGTTGTTCGACTTCTTCATGCTTTCGAGAGCATCCTGCACTTCTTTTGCAGCGGTATTGGTAAAACTACTTAGCGCAATATAGCCCACACCTTCGTCAATGATTCCGTAATAAGGTACAGATGGCAACTTTATCTCCTCGCGGGTTATCTGAAATTCAATAGGCTCGTCCTTGAACATCCTTTGCATCTTCAGTTTTACCTTTGTATTAGGCTCTCCACGAAGAAGTTCCGACACCTCATCGGATTTTTTCCCCTTCATCGAACGACCATCTACTTCAAGAATCTTGTCGCCTGCAATTATTCCAGCCTTGGCTGCCGGTGAATTTTCGTACGGGTCGGTAATCATAACATAGTCGCCATCCTGACGGATAAGAGCACCTATTCCACCATACTGACCAGTAGTCATCAACTTTATGTCCTCAATCTGATTTTCGGGAATGTAAACCGTATACGGGTCAAGTCCTTCGAGCATCTTGTCGATGGCCGTCTTGATAAGTTTCTCAGGCTCTACTGGATCGACATAATAGAGGTATAATTCCTTGTAAAGCGAGTGGAAAATATCAAGATTCTTCACACTCTCGAAATTGTAGTCGGTCTTGCCATCCTCTTGAGCCTTTGCTGGAATTGACACAAAAAACATCAACATTGAAGCAAAAACCGCTACCAATATATTTTTATATCTTCTCATAAACTTCTGAAAAAATTTTTTGTAAAGATAAAACAATTATCCTTTCGATGTCGGAATAATCGTTAATAATATTCGTCTGAT
>JBGUHW010000091.1:0-11480 GCA_045112395.1 Bacteroidales bacterium | reverse complement strand
ATCACAAGCGCCTTGAATCGCTTCTTCTTTAAATTGAATGAACAATTCTTTATTCAATTCTTCTAATAATTTTGGATACTGACATATCAATTTCTCCAAAATTTGTGCTTTCCTTTTTATCATACTTAATGTTGGATCTTGTACTGAAAAAGCCATATTTATATTTTCTCCACCCGCCAGCGCCAAACAGGTAAATTTTACGCATAAAGAAGCGTGGCACTGATATACCACTTCTTTAAATGGAGGTCCTGAGATTTACCTGTGTGGAAGAAATTGCAAACAGTCCACGCTATACACGCGAACCATTACACTCTCTTGCCACTTTGAAAATTTCTCAGGTTTCCATTTACAAGACGAGCATAAACGCTTCGTTAATCAATATGTACGGCTTGGTTCATCACCAAACCGAGGACAAATATAATGGATTCGTATTAAACTGCAAAATTTATTTGAGAACACTTTATGCTGCAAAACTCTTCTAATTCCACCAAATGTTGTCTGGATTTGTAAACTTTAGCTCGCTGCACAATGCAGCAATCCGCTTAAGGTTGTTCTGCTTTCGCATTACAAATGCTGATACTCGTATGTGTTGGATTACAAATCCTACACAACTGCGGTAAGTGTTTTTTTGTAAAATACAAAAATATATCAAAAGTGTTTTTTATAAAGAACACATTTGTGGCGAAAATGTATTTTATAAAAACATACAAAAACTTGGCATTGCTTTTCTTAGATTGAAAGGCAATGCCAAGTTATCTTTACCTACAGGCTGATTTCTCAAGCCTTATTTTTCATAATGCCCCTTTAATGACAAAATATGAACTTCTGTTTCAAATATCTGATAAACAATACGATTTTTCCTGTCGATGTGGCGAGACCATTTTTCTGCCAAGTCGTATTTTAATTCTTCGGGTTTGCCAATGCCTGTCTTTGGATGAGCGGCAATGTCGGCAATAAGATTTGCAATTTTCTTTTGGACGGAAACATTACCAGACTTTTTCCAGAACTGCAAATCGTCATTAGCGTCAGGAGAAAGGATTATTTCCATAAATCTTCAATATTGATTTTTATGCCTTTGCCGTTTTTTATGTCTTCTTGCCCACGTTTTATCTTTTTCACGAATTCGGGATCGTATGGACTTTCTTCAACCTTTTCCTTTGCGCCAAGATTAAGAATTTCAGCAATTAGCTTTTTGATTGCCGAATTTCTGCCATCGTATTCCAATGTGATAGTTGCCATTTCGTTGCCTCCTCGTTGATTTTTTCTTTTTGCAAAAATACAACAATTTCAAATACCGATTAATAATATGGTAAAAAATGTGTAAAAATAAGAAAAGGATTTGCTCCATCCTTCATAGAATACCGCAAATCCTAATTCTAAATATCTGTTTTTCTTCTATTCTGCAATTATCAAGAAGTAATTCTTCTTTCCCTTCTGCACAAGCAGGTATTTCCCGTTGATGAGGTTATCAACATTGATGATTCCAGCCTCATCGGAATATTTTTCCTTGTTAATGCTCATGCCATTACCCTTGATTGTGCGTTTCAATTCGCCCTTAGATGGGAAAATGTCGGTTTCACCAGCAAGCAGGTCGAGGACATTTATTCCTTCTGCAAACTTTGCCTTTGCAACATTGTAGGTCGGAACGCCATCGAAAACGGCGAGGAAAGTCTTTTCATCAAGCTTGCGAAGTGCATCGCTTGTCGCATTGCCGAAAAGTATCTGCGAAGCCTCAACAGCGGCCTCGTATTCGCTACGCGAGTGAACCATAACGGTGATTTCCTCGGCAAGACGCTTCTGGAGGATTCGCATGTTTGGTGCTTCATCGTGCTGGGCGATGAGCGCATCGATGGTTTCCTTGTCCAATGTGGTGAATATCTTGATGTAACGCTTTGCATCGTCGTCCGAAACATTTAGCCAGAACTGGTAGAACTTGTAAGGGCTGGTCTTTTCGGGGTCGAGCCATACATTGCCCGATTCGGTCTTGCCGAACTTCACGCCATCAGACTTTGTGATAAGCGGACAGGTAAGTGCGTATGCTTCGCCACCGCAGGTACGACGGATAAGTTCGGTACCGGTAGTGATGTTGCCCCACTGGTCGCTACCGCCCATCTGCAGCTTGCAGTTCTTGGTCTGGTACAAGTGCAGGAAGTCATAGCCCTGCAGAAGCTGGTAGGTAAATTCGGTAAACGACATTCCGTCGCGTGCTTCACCGTTGAGACGCTTTTTTACCGAGTCCTTTGCCATCATGTAGTTGACTGTGATAAGCTTGCCGACCTTGCGGGCGAACTCGAGGAAAGTAAAGTCCTTCATCCAGTCGTAGTTGTTGACGAGTTCGGCCTTGTTTGGAATATCTGATTCGAAGTCGAGGAATTTTGCGAGCTGGTTCTTTATGCACTGCTGGTTGTGACGCAAAGTTTCTTCATCTAACAGGTTGCGTTCGAGCGACTTTCCCGATGGGTCGCCAATCATACCTGTTGCACCGCCGATAAGGGCGATAGGCTTATGTCCGCAATTCTGCAAGTGCTTGAGCATCATTATGCCGCACAAATGTCCGATATGTAGTGAGTCGGCAGTCGGGTCAATTCCAACATATGCCGCAACGTGTTCTTTCTGTAGTGCTTCTTCGGTGCCAGGAATCATATCCTGCAACATTCCTCTCCATTTGAGTTCTTCTATGAAATTTTTCATCGTATTTTAAATCTAATTTGGCGCAAAGTTACATAAAATTCAAGGATTTAAAAATTTAATGATTCAATTTTTTGTGTTGTATTCGGCGCAATGCATGGCACCGAATACAATGATTTACGCTGATTAAGCCGCAAAATTTTGCGGCTGTACAATAAAAAAGTCCGACAAATTTGCCGGACTTTTTCGTTTATAAATCAATCGGTTATTCTTCTTCGAGCTGGTTGCACTTGCAGTCGAGGTTGCGGTCACCATATGCGTTGTCGATCTTTGCAACATACGGCCAGAACTTGTTTTCCTTGATCCATGGTAGCGGGAATGCTGCCTTTTCACGTGGATAGCAATGGTTCCATTCGCTTGCAGTACATTCGAACTGGGTGTGAGGTGCATTTACAAGCGGGTTGTCCTCGTGGGTGTACTTGCCTGCCTTAATGTCTTCACATTCAGCCTTTATAACCTTCATTGTTTCGATGAAGCGGTCGAGTTCCTGCTTGCTTTCGCTTTCGGTAGGTTCAACCATGAGGGTTTCGTGTACCGGGAACGACAATGTCGGTGCGTGGAAACCGAAGTCCATCAAACGGTGAGCAATGTCGGCTGCCTCAACGCCATATTCAGCGCGGAACTTCTGAACGTCGAGAATCATTTCGTGTGCGCAACGGCCAGTTTCGCCAGTGTAGAGAACGCTGAATGTATCCTTCAATTCGCTTGCAATGTAGTTTGCGTTGAGGATAGCAATCTTTGTAGCTTCCTTCAAACCGCGTTCGCCCATCATCTTGATGTATGCGTAGGTGATAGGAAGTATCATTGCGCTACCGAATGGTGCCGATGTGATAGCTCTGATGCCCTTCTTGCCGCCAGTCTTTACAACTGTGTGAGTTGGCAGGAAGTCAACAAGCTTCTTGCATACCGAAACGGTTCCGATGCCAGGACCGCCACCACCGTGAGGGCTAGCAAAGGTCTTGTGGAGGTTGAGGTGGCAAACATCTGCTCCGATTGTTCCGGGGTTGGTGAGTGCTACCTGTGCGTTCATGTTTGCACCGTCCATATATACGAGACCGCCGTTGTCGTGGATTATCTTAACGATGTCGAGAATCTTGTTCTCGAATACGCCGTGGGTCGAAGGATAGGTAATCATCATTGCTGCAAGGTTGTCCTTGTTGGCAACTGCCTTTTCCTTCAAGTCCTTAACATCGATGTTACCGTGTTCGTCGCAGTTTACAAGAACAAGCTTGAAACCTGCCATTGCCATACTTGCGGGGTTGGTTCCGTGTGCCGAAGTCGGGATGATGCAGACATTCCTGTGAGCTTCCTTTCTTGCGTGGTGGTATGCACGGATAATCATAAGGCCTGTATGTTCGCCAGTTGCACCCGAATTTGGCTGCAAAGTTGTTGCTGCAAAGCCTGTAATTGTCGAAAGGTCCTTAGAAATGTCGTCGATAAGTTCGTAGTAACCGAGAGCCTGGTTCTTCGGAACAAACGGGTGGATGTTTGCAAATTCCGGCCAGCTCAATGGCAACATCGAAGTTGCTGGGTTGAGCTTCATTGTGCACGAACCGAGCGAAATCATCGACTGGGTGAGAGAAATGTCGCGTCTTTCGAGTTTCTTGATGTAACGCATCATTTCGGTTTCGCTGTGGTAGCTGTTGAATACCTTCTGGTTGAAAATGCTGTCGGTTCTTGCGAACTTTGCATCCATATTTACCATCGGAACATCTACAACTTTCTTTGCCTTCTTGCCTGCTGCGAGAGCAAAGATTTCGAGGATGTTGTTAACATCGGCAACCGAAATAAGTTCGTCGGTGCTGAAGCCAACGGTCTTTTCGTCGATGTAGTGGAAGTTAATCTTGCGCTGCAAAGCGAGCTTTTCGATAGCCTTCTTGTCGGCGCCGTTAACGATAACTGTATCGAAAATGTTTGTATGTTCAATCTTGTAGCCGAGCTTCTTGATTTCGGCAGCGAGGAATTTTGCAGATGAGTAGATGTTGTTGGCAATTCTTCTCATTCCCTCTGGTCCGTGATATACAACATAGAAACCAGCCATCATTGCGAGCAGAGCCTGAGCGGTGCAGATGTTGGATGTAGCATCTTCGCGCTTGATGTGCTGTTCGCGGGTCTGCAATGCGAGACGGAGAGCCTTGCGTCCGAACTTGTCAACACTGACACCTATGATACGTCCCGGCATTTTGCGTTTGTACTTGTCGGAAGTTGCCATGAAAGCTGCGTGCGGTCCGCCGAATCCCATCGGAAGTCCGAAACGCTGGGTGTTACCAACAACAATGTCAGCACCCCACGATGCCGGCGACTTGAGCAGTACGAGAGCCATAGTATCTACAACTGCAGTTACAAGCATTTCGTTTTCGTGTGCAGTTTCGGTGAACTTCGAGTAGTCGCGGATTTCGCCGCTTGCGCTCGGGTACTGGAGGATTGCACCTATGTATTTCTTCGAGAGTTTTACTTTCTTGAAATCGCCAACTTCTACCTCGATTCCCAATGGTTCGGTACGCATAAGGATAACATCGAGGGTCTGTGGGAAGATGTCCTTGTCAACGAAAACTACGTTGCGTCCTTCCTTTGCTGCCTGACGCGAACGGCATTCGAACATCATTCTTGCTGCTTCGGCTGCTGCTGTACCTTCATCGAGGAGCGAGCAGTTTGCAAGTTCCATTCCGGTGAGTTCGGTGATTACGGTCTGGAAGTTAAGAAGAGCTTCGAGACGGCCCTGCGAAATTTCAGCCTGATACGGAGTGTACGAAGTGTACCAGCTTGGATTTTCGAAGACATTGCGCAGGATTACCGACGGAACAGCAGTGCCGTAGTAACCCATACCGATAAGCGAGCGGTAAATCTTGTTCTTTGCGGCCATAGCCTTCAGTTTTACAAGGAACTCGTCTTCGGTGAGCGGTTCATCAAGCTTAAGGTTTTCTTTCAGTCTGATTTTGGTCGGGATGACCTGATCAATGAATTTGTCGAGTGATTTTGCTCCGATTTTCTTGAGCATTTCAGCGTATTCGCTTTCCCTCGGACCCACGTGGCGGGTGTAGAAATCTTCTCTAATCATTGTATTTCTATATTAGTGTTTGCGTTAAAAAATTTTGCGTAAAATTATAAATATTTTGGGTACGCAATTAAGAATTGTTTGTGTTTTTTTTCAACGATGTTTTTGGGTGGGGAAAGTGCGGAGTATAAATCCTCTGTTCGAGCCTTCGGGAGTACAAATCCCGAAGGACTGGGGAAGACTTGTCGTCAGCTTGGCTTGGTTTCTAGTGTTATTTTAGCATATCAATGAATTGTAACATTTGATCCTTTGTGAATGTAAGCCAAACTGGATGTGTAGTACACTCTTCACAACCGCTTTTTCTCACAGTCTCAAAACCGATTTTTAAGACGTTATCATTTGGAACTGCTTTAAACATATAATCGTTTCCCATATTAACCTCGTCCCAGTCAATATCCCTGTTCCCTGTAGCCAAAGAGAATTTTTGTCCTCCGCTTAATTTACTTGCGTTAAAAATTTCAAGAACTTCATCTAAATCATTGCCAATTTCATCTGTTTTTGCCCAAAATAGGTCCACAATAAAATATTTTCCTTTCTGCTCTTTTTGTGAATCAAAACAAGGTAGCACTGAATTCAAGAAGAAATTGTATGCTTTTTCTTTTTTGTTTTGTTGGACACGGATACCTGTAATGTATTTATTTGTGATTTTGATTCTGTAAACATCGCCGCTATTTTTCAGCAGAGTATCTATGGTTTGCGAATAGGAAAAAGAAACGGTTAACAATGCAATGATTAATAATAAATAATTTTTCATTTTTTTTGCGGCTGTTTTATCCTGTTGCCCCTTCAGTTTTATAATATTAAACAAATTTTGCTTCCAGTTTTGAGCCGAAAGCCGATGTTTAATTAGTGGGCAAAAGAAAGGCGTAATATCCTTTCAATAATAAGCCACTTATTTTTATCGCGGGTGTCTGGAATACCTTGTAAACAAATAAGCGAAGAAGGAATTACGCCAAGACGTAACCTATCCGCATACTCATTTCCGTTTACTATGCAAGTTTTCCAGACTTTGCGATAAAGAAACAAGAGCGTCAGCTCAATATGATTATAATTCTATGTCCGTTTATGTCATATTTTTTGTTTTAAATTAGGGACAAAGGTACAAAATATTTTGGATATTGCGAAAAATATGATTGGCTAAAATTTCAGGTATGCGCAATGTTGCATTCACAAAATAGTTTCGTCGTAGGGGTTTATTTCAATGATTGTTTATGGGTTTGTTTTTGTTTCAGATCATCAAATATTGTTGTTCAGGCGGATTTGTAATCTGTCTGAGTTGAGTATGAGCATTTGTAATGCTCGTATCGTTGCAAATGCCAATATGAATTACATTTTAGCGTATTCCCTAATAATCCACAATTTAAAAATTGGGTCTTGGATTTGTATGTCCTTGCCCGTTTCATCAATCAGGTCGCGTTTCTTCAGGGCTTCCTTTATGATGCGGATGTTTCCGCTGGTGCCAAGTTTGTAGCGTTGCAAGGTGTCCGAGGCAGAGAAATTTTTCACTCCATTGCACACTGCACAAAGGAAATTCCGTTGCTTCTCGGTCAATGAGTCCATTATGTTGACAAACTGTAGGTTAAGTGAATCGAGCATCGCTTGCAAGGCATTGTCAACTATGGCTGTTGAACAAGTGCGTGTTGTTCTCAACCAAGCATATTGGGCAAGTTGCTGCACATAGTACGGATGATTTTCTACTTGCTCGGCAAGGTACTTGGCAAGTGCTTGTGTAATTGATTTTCCAGTGTCTTTAAATCTGCCGACAAGATATTTTTGCCATTCATCGTTGGATATTTTCTGCAAAAACATCATATCGCCAAATCGGTAGAATGGACTATTGTATTCGCCGAAAATGTTCATCATCATGTGCTTTTTACTTCCATATAGTATATAGGCGACATCAGAATGTGTCTGCCAATGGCTACGTAGTGTCTTCTGGAATTTCAATGCATCGGAATATTCACCTATTTGTTGGAATTCGTCGATGCATACAACGACCTTTTTCTTCTTACGCTTGGCAATCTGCTGAGGCAAATCCAGAATGTCTTCTTCGATCGGAGAATTTTTTGTGTCCACCCCAAGAGCAATTTCATACTGTCCAATAGGGTCAGAAATTGACAGTTTTGGAAGCAAACGAGCAATAAAATCCTTGGCATTAGTTAGCAACGACTCTGCCGACGTTGAGATGCCTTCCATTGTTCGCTTGGCAAAAGTTGTATAAAACTCTTGCGGATTTTCAGTCTTGAAAATATTCATCTTCACGAACAAAATATCATCCTGTTCCTCCTTGACAGACTTTATGGCTTTTGCAACCAACGATGATTTTCCCCAACGGCGTGGTGAAATAATTGCCGTATTTGTAAGCGACATAAAATTATTTCTCAAGAGAGATGTTTCCTCAGTCCTATCTGTGAAATCGTTATTTTCCACAATCTTCCCGTATGCAAATGGTATGTTCATACACTTAAAATTTTTGCAAATGTAATAAAATTATATCATATAAAACTATATCATATAAATTTATATGATGTAAAATTATATCAAAGCATCAACTTGCTAATAATTAGATTGTTATAATGCTGATGTTTTTTGCGGATTGCTGCTTAAGCAGCGAGCTAAAGGTTGCAAATCCTTATATTCGAGCCTTCGGGAGTACAAATCCCGAAGGACGTTTTTCCAATGTTTTTTTGACAAAAAAAGAGGAAGCCAAACGACTTCCTCTTCCCTATCATAAATCTTCAGTTACCTTATCATACTTATCTTTACGACATTTCCGTCAACCTTGACGAAATATGTTCCATCGCAAAGTCTCGACAAGTCTATTGTCTGATTTTCAGCAGCATTGTCGATATGAGCAACAACCTGACCGAGAGTATTTATTACAACTATGCTCTTGCCATTAGCATTTGCAATGTTTAACATGCCAGTTGTCGGATTAGGATAAACCTCAATGTCATTTGCAAGCATTTCATCAACCGAAGCATCGCAATCGGCAATGATGTCGTTTACAGTAGGATAGTTTACATAGTACTTTCCGTACGAGTATTCAACAACACCAGCTACACTATAATATTTATTGTCTTGAATTGTGTATGCATCGTTTGCGAAATTGTGGCTGAATGTAATGGTGTCGCCAGTAGCATTAACGCATGTCCAATTGCCGTATGGCATTGTGTGTCCTGTACTGCGTGCACATTCAACGCGAACATAGCAACCTTCGTAAGCCTCGCTCTTGGCATCATTTACCGTCACATCAATAGGTGTTGCAATACCTATATCGAAAACTTCATAGTTTGCAACGTTCTTCAGTTCGGTAAGACCATAATATTCGGTTACAGTAGCCTGGAATTTGACAAAATCACCAATTGATGGATTGTTTATTGAATCGAATACCCAAACGCCGCTCCATGCCTCGTTTGCATCCTGAATTGAGTATCCCTTTACTGGGAAATACGGAGTGCTTGTGAAGTTTGAAGTAACAACGCCCTTTACCCATACAGTCTGGTTGTTCAATGGAGAATCACCGCTTTCTTCAGTTGTGTACTGGATGTCGCGGATAGCTGTGAATGTAGGTCCAGCAAGGTTAACTGTGAATGTTGAAGCTGCCGATGCAACTATGCTTTGGTCGGTTGCAACCAAACTTGCATGAATTGTATGTTCGCCATTTGTAAGGCCTGTAAATGCGTGTGAAGTTTCTGTTCCTGAAACGGCTTCTCCATCGTCGATTGAGAACGAAATGTTACCTTCCGTACCAACCTCGAAGTTGAAAACTTCTACAGTTGCATTCACTGCAGCCGAGTAAATCGTGCTTCCGTTTGCTGGATTGGTTATTGATATAGTAGGAACAGTACCACCTACAACAATGTCGTTTTCATCGCGAGGCTTGAGTTCCCAGATACCATCCTGTCCGAACCAATCAACAATACCGGTTACGGTGTAGGATGTACCAACTGTTGGAGTGTAGGTAAGACCAAACACTATGATTGAAGTACCATCACTGATAGTCCACTTCTTTGCTCCGCCAATGTTGGTGCAAGTACCAGTTACGGTTACCAATACGCTTTCGTATGCTTCGCCAATTTCGCTGATGTTTGCAAGTGCAAGCCCGTTGATTGGAGTAGCAGCACCATTGTTTACAACGGCATTAACTGGATCCACTTCGGTAAGTCCATTGTATTCTTTGATTGTTCCTGTAACGGTAACATTGTCGTTACGAGCAGGAGTACGGTCTGAGTTAGTATTATATATGTAAAGTCCGCTCCAAGCTGCTTCTGCATCCTGAATATAGAATTTGTCGCTGTTCAACGCCGTAACAGTACCGCTGAACGTAACTGTCTGTCCTGCAAGTGGTGATGCGCCGTCTTCGGCAGTGGTGTACTGGATGTCGCGGATAGAAAGCTGTCCATTGGTACGAGCCTCGAATGTTACGGTTGCAGTAACTGGTGTTTCCAATGATGCATTTTCCATATTCACAAGTTCGAAAGCCAAAGTGTTGCTACCGTTAGCAAGGTTCTCTACTGTAAATGGTTCCTCTGATGTAATATACTGTGCTTCGCCATTGTTCAAAGTGTATTTCAACTTGCCGTCTGTTCCAAGTACGAAATTGTAAACGCGGAACTGAACTTCAACATTGTCGGCCATAACAGTTGAACCTTCTGCAGGAGAAAGAACGCGAAGAGCAATGCCATCAACATTTTCGGTTATGTCTGCAGCACTGCGCGGAAGTATTACCCAGCCAACATTGTAGTTTGGAATGTTGGAAAATGAAAGAACACCTATAATTTCATATTCAATATCTTCGGCAGGAGTATATGTGAAACAGTCCTTGCCAACATACAACGTATTTTCTCCATTTGCTATCTGCCATGCATAGCCAAGAGTTGTTCCATTGTGGGTTCCTGTTACCTTTATCAACATTGATTCGTATTGTTCCGAAACAGCGTCAAGTCCGAGTTCTATCGGTGCAAAAATGGCGTTTCCATTGCTTCTTACGACTACATTGGTAACTTCGCCCATTTCTGTCAAACCGTTATATTCTGTCATTGTGCCACGAACTACAACCTCGTCGCCAAGTTCAACATTTGCCAAATTGTCGACAGAATATATATATAGTCCGCTGTATGCTTCGGTTGACGACTGAATATAGAATCCAAACGATGTCTTTGCTGTAACAATACCTTGAGTAGCAACAACGTTTCCGTCCTGGGCACTTACATCGGCTGTACCCTGAATAGCAGGAATTGTCATCAAGGTCGAGAAATCGGCATCGGTGGTGAAAGTTACATTTGCTGTAACTGGTGTTTCGAGCGATTCTCCATCCATGTTTACGAGCTCGAGAGCTAGTGTATGTTCGCCATCCTCAATTTCGGAAAGGGTGAATGTTGCTGTTGTCGAATACTGGGCAGCACCACCATCGAGCGCATATTTTATTTTGCCATCTGTGCCAAGGTCGAAATGGCGAACTGAAAGGTTTATATTTACTGAATTAGCAAAGAAGAATGAACCATTTGCAGGAGCACTTACTGTCATTGCCGGGTCGGTACTGAGGGAAGCTGCATCAATATACAGAGCAATCTTCTTCGGCCTGTAGTATGTAGTTGTCTTGTAGTATCTGAATCGAGTCTGGTCACTTGCTATGTTGTATCTCAGATGCGTTCCAGCCGAAACTATTTCAACAGAATCGGGATTAAAAGTAATTTCATTAAGATACGACTCCGATTGGCTTGCTTTTATGGTA
>JBGUHW010000090.1:0-13770 GCA_045112395.1 Bacteroidales bacterium | reverse complement strand
AATGCAGCCCGGTTGTAGGTTCGTCGAGTATGTACAATGTCTTGCCAGTTTCTCGGCGCATAAGTTCAGTGGCAAGTTTCACGCGCTGAGCTTCGCCACCCGAAAGCGTTGTCGATGACTGTCCGAGTGTTATGTAGCCAAGTCCTACCTGCTGCAATATGACCAGCTTCTTGTAGATCTGCGGAATGTTCTCGAAAAACTCGACAGCCATATTTATTGTCATATTGAGGACATCGGCAATCGACTTGCCCTTGAACTTGACTTCAAGGGTTTCGCGGTTGTAGCGTTTGCCGCTACAAGTTTCGCACGGAACATATACATCGGGCAGGAAGTTCATCTCGATAGTACGCACGCCTGCACCCTTGCAGGTTTCGCAACGTCCGCCAGCAATGTTGAACGAGAAGCGTCCCGACTTGTAGCCCCTTATCTTTGCTTCTGGCAACGATGCAAAAAGGTCGCGAATTTCGGTAAAAAGTCCCGTGTATGTCATTGGGTTTGAACGCGGTGTTCGTCCGATTGGCGACTGGTCAACTGCAATAATCTTGTTTATGTTCTCGATGCCTTCAATTTTTGTGTAAGGGAGCGGACTGGTTTCGGCGCGGTAGAAATGCCTATTCAATATAGGTACTAGGGTGCCGTTTATGAGGCTCGACTTTCCGCTTCCCGAAACGCCTGTCACGCAGACCATTATGCCAGTCGGGAAACTTACATCTATGTTTTTCAGGTTGTTGCCAGTTGCACCGATAAGTTTAACGCATTTGTCCTTGTCAAACGGACGGCGTTCCTTCGGCACTTTTATTTTCAACGAACCGCTGATGTATTTTGCCGTTATGGTGTCGGCGGTTTGCATTTCTTCGGGCGTTCCTGCAAAAACAAGGTGTCCGCCCTTGCGACCAGCACCAGGACCAATATCCACTATGTAGTCGGCATTCTCAATCATGTCGCGGTCGTGTTCGACGACAATTACCGAGTTACCACGGTCGCGCAGTTCCTTGAGCGAATGTATGAGCTTCTGGTTGTCGCGTTGGTGCAGACCAATGCTAGGTTCGTCGAGGATGTAAAGCACATTCACGAGTCGAGAACCAATCTGTGTCGCTAACCTAATGCGCTGCAATTCTCCGCCAGAAAGACTTTCGGCAGGACGATTGAGCGACAAGTAGTCAAGTCCTACGTCAAGCAAAAATTTCAGTCTTGTCTTGACTTCCTTTACAATTTCGTAGGCAATTTTTTGTTCTTTTTCCGAGAGTTCGGCATTGTGGTTGTCGAAGAAATTGTAAAGCTCGGGCAAGTCCATATTGGCAAGCTCGGCGATATTCTTGCCGGCAAACCTGAAGCACAGTGCTTCGCGGTTGAGCCTTGCACCGCCGCACTTTGGGCAGGTTACATATTTTGTAAACTTGGCGTTCTCCTTGTCAGAATCGTCGTCGCTACTGCTGTGCTTCATGCGGTTTATCACGCCGTCGAAGGTGACGATATAGTTGGAATCTTCGCCAAGCGGGGTATGTCTGAGATTGAGATTTCCGTTGTAGCCGTAAAGGATAGTGTCGAGAATGTCTTCGGGCAAATTCTTGATAGGCGTTTTCATCGAAAACTCAAGTTTCTCGGCAAGTGCGTCGAGTGTCCAGAACAGAACGGATTCTTTTCTCTTGCCGATGGTGGTTATTGCGCCTTCGTTTATCGAAAGGTCGCGGTTTGGAATAAGTTTTTCTAAGTCAACATCTATAATAGTTCCAAGTCCGTTGCACTTAGGGCAGGCTCCCTGCGGCGAGTTGAACGAAAACGAATGTGGTGCAGGTTCCTTGTACGAAATTCCGCTCGTGGGGCACATCAGGAAACGGCTGTAGAACGACGGCTTGTCGGTGCCTTTTTCAAGAACCATTGTTATGCCTTTTCCAAGTTGCATTGCAAGTTCGATAGCTTTGCGCAGGCGCTGGCTGTCGTCGTCGCTTTTTATCGTGAGCTTATCAACCACGACTTCAATAAAATGGTTCTTATAGCGGTCGAGCTTGAGGTTATATTCCACTTCGGTGATTTCACCGTCGATGCGGGCTGTCATATAGCCGCGACGACGGATATTCTCGAATAGTTCCTTGTAGTGACCTTTACGGCCATTTACAAGCGGTGCGAGAACATAAATCGACTTTCCGTTGAACTTTTCGGTTATGATGTCAACTATCTGGTTGTCGCTGTATTTCACCATTTTCTCGCCGGTGACATACGAATATGCCGTAGAGGCGCGGGCGAAAAGCAGACGAAGGTAGTCGTAGATTTCGGTTATTGTGCCGACTGTGGAACGCGGATTCTTTACGGTAGTCTTTTGCTCGATGGCGATAACGGGGCTAAGTCCTGTAATCTGATCAACATCGGGGCGTTCCATGCTGCCGATAAACTGCCGCGCATATGCCGAAAATGTTTCCATGTAACGGCGTTGTCCTTCGGCATATATGGTATCGAAGGCAAGCGACGACTTTCCGCATCCGCTCAATCCAGTGACAACGGTCAACTTATGCTGTGGAATGTCAACATCAAGGTTCTTTAGGTTGTGAATCCTTGCGCCCCTGACTTCAATCTTCTCGTCTTCAGTCTTCATCACTTAGTCGTTTTGCAGGGTCTTATGCCTTTCTTCGGCAGTTCAATCTCAAATTCCTTACGCGACTGGTTTGGAAGCGTATTGGTTCGAAGCCACGGATTGAAATGCTTGAGCATTTTGAGGTTGGTGCCATTGTCGATGGCAAACTGTGTAAGGTCGCTTATTGTAGAGTCAACCTTTATGATGTAAGTTTCAATTTCGTCGTACAAATCCTTTTCGTCAAGGTTAAAACCATAAGTGCTAGGATTTTCCATTACCAGCTTAAGTGCAATGATACGATAGACATATCTTGCAGTTTCGGAATTCAGAAGCAAATCCCAGTAGTTGTCAACCTTTTGGCTTTCGATGCTTTTGCTCAAGCCGCCCATACCCATATTGTACGAAGCAGCAACCAAAGTCCAGCTTTTGAACTTTTTGTAGGCGTCCTTGAAGTATTTGCATGCGGCAACCACCGACTTGTGATGGTTGTAGCGCTCGTCAACGTTGGTGTCGATGCGCAGACCATACTCGTTGCCTGCTGTTTTCATAAACTGCCAGAAGCCAGTTGCACCTGCAGGACTAACCACATTGCTCAATCCGCTTTCGGCAACGCAGAGGTACTTGAGGTCATCGGGAATGTTGTTTTCCTTCAAAACCTTTTCTATTTCGGGGAAATAGCGTTTTGCTTTCTTCAGATATGTTATTGTTGCCGAATGTCGGTACATATTTACGACAAGTTCATAGTCAAGCGCTTCGTAAACATCGAAGTTATTAAGCGGAACTTGTTCTCCGCAGAAAATAATCTCGTCGGGAATATATGGTTGCGATGAGGTCGGTGATTGTGGGATTTCCTTTTTTTGTTCGTCCTGTTTAGTCGAGTCTTCGTCTGCTTTTAGCGACATAAGTCCGAATGTGAGCAAAACTCCAGTTGCTACACCGAGAGTAATAAATAGAGGTATCTTGATTTTATCTGTCATTTCTGTTTTGTAACTTTTGTGTTTATGTACAGCAATGCAAAAATTACCACTGGGTAAATTGCGAAACTATATACTATTCCATAGCTTAAATCAGGGACATATATGAGCATCTGAGCTAGACCGACACCGATAAGGTTAATTGCAATAAGTACAGCAGCAACCTTACGGGTTGTCAGTCCGCGATAGTATAGGTAGTGCGTTGTGTGGTCGCGTCCGCCTACGAATGGCGAGTGGCCTTTTAGCAACCTGTTGATTGTTACAGTTGTGGTATCAGAAAGAGGAACAATGAATGCCAATGCAACCATTATGAATTGTTTGGCGTTGAATGCGTAATTCATTTCTCCGGTTAGCTGCATTCCGTTCCAGAAGTATTTTATTCCTATGTAGGCGAGTAATATTCCGAGGAATTGGCTACCGTTGTCGCCCATATACATTTTTGCTGGCGCCCAGTTGTAAACAAGGAATCCAAGTAATGCTCCACTTACGGTAAGCATTATCATGGTGTCGAGGTTGACCGTGTCCGAAATAATCTGCAATATTGCGCATGGAAGTATGATGGTAAGGCTTATGGAACTTGTGATAGCATCCATATTGTCGAGCATGTTTATTGAGTTCATTATTCCTACAACCCAGAAAACTGTAATAGTGTAGTTTATCCATTCAATTGGAGAAATCTCAATAACAACGCCTGTCTTTATAAGTACAAATGCACAAACAAACTGCACGATAAACTTGAACAGAGGAGGAGTGTTTAGCAGGTCGTCTGCAAGTCCCATGAAGAACGAAATGCCAACAGTAATCATAAGTGCTATGAAAGTGTTGGTGTCATCCTGGGTATTCAGAGGAGAAAAAAAGTATATCAGACTGCATAATAGGAACACGGAATAAAACAATATGCCTCCGTAAATGGGTTTGCTCTGCGAACTGAACCTTTCTGTATTGCCATTAGACTTCTTTGTAAGGAAATTGAATGTCCCCTTTATAAAAAATGAACCTAGTAGAGCAGAAAATGCCGTTGCCAATATTGCGCTAGCCAATAAAATCCATTCCATATTCTAATTCTTTTTCTTACCAAACAATCTTTTGAAGAATCCTGTTTTTTCTTTCTTTCCGTTTTCATCGTCATCCTCGTCGGTGCTATAACCATATCCGTATCCATAGCCATATCCGTGGCCATAACCATAGCCGTATTTTCCATAATGGGAGTAACCATACTTGTTGTACCCGTATGAAGAATGCTTGCTAACCGGCAGACCGTTGAGTATCATGGAAATATTCTTTATGTTGTGTTCTTCCTTTATTCCGTTTATGTATTCGATGTAGCCTTTTACACTAATGCCAGAACGCATGATGTAGAAGAAATTGTCTGCATATTTTGATAGTGTTATTGCATCATGGATTATGCCAAGTGGCGGAGTATCAAGGATTACGATGTCGTATTCGTTTCGTACTTCAGCGATGAATGTGTCCATGTTCTTGCCGATGAGAAGTTCCGCTGCGATTGGCGTAACAGGTCCGCTTGTAAGTACATCCAAGTTGTCAAGGACATTTTTGTGCAGGCATTCCTGCCATGTCTTACGGTTGGTAAGTGCAGTTGAAACTCCTAGTTCGTTGTCGAGGTCAAGGCATTTTTCGAGACGTGGTTTGCGAAGGTCAAAGTCAACAAGCAAAACCTTTTTGCCCGACATGGCGTAAATATCTGCCGTATTAATTGCAACGAATGTTTTTCCTTCGCCAGGAACTGTGGATGTAGTTATAATTACCCTGCAGTTGGATTCAAGTGGGAAGTAGTCAAGGTTTGTTCGTATTTTACGGAAGTTTTCAGTTATATGCGAGCGAGCGTTCTTGTGTACTACGGCCTGTGAAAATTCGTTCTTATGCCTACTCGTTACTACTTCGCCAATAACAGGTATGTCTGTAAATTTGCTTATGTCGCTGCTGGTCAAAATCTTATTGTAGAATAAATATCTTGCGAGCAGGAACAAGATTGAAAGCACCAGAGCCAGAATTATTGCCATTGTCAAGGTCTTTGGAAGCAGTGGAGCTATTGGCGCACCAGGAACACTAGCTTTCTCGAGTACAAGGTTAGTGCTTACGTATCCAGACTGTGATATGAGTATTTCTGCCTTTTTATTTAGGAGTTGTGTGTAATATGCTTCGTTTATCGAATATATTCTCTGTAATTTTGAATATTCAAGTTCATCATAACTGGTCTTTTCGAGTATTCCATTGCGGATGTTTTCAATTTTTTTCTCACAATCGTTTTTTTGCTTGCCCAGTCGCACTATAGTGCTACCTATAAAGTCAATTATAGTTTCTTTTTTAGATTCTATTTGTTTGTCAATGACAATAATCTTATGGTTGTTCTCTGTAACTTCGAACAGCATCGATTCGCGCTTCGAAATAAGATCTTGTAGTGATTTTAGCATTGAAGAAAGGAAGGCGTTTGACGATTGACCAGACATTAGTGCCATCATTTCGTACATATTTATGTCGGGATTGCTGTTTACTTGCTCCTTTACTTCATTTAATGTTTCTATTTCATAGTCTATTTCTGCAATTCTTTGTTCAATGTTTGCAATTTTTGTTTCAGCGAGGCTATTCTTGCGTGACTTTACATCTTCGTTAGTTATGCCATTGGCAATTCTGAACTGCTGCAACTGGTTTTCAATTGTAGAAAGTTCATCAACCATATTGTCCATCTGTTCGTCTATGTATGCAATGGTAGCCATGGAACTTTCACGGCTTTTCATTACATCAAACTCGATGAACTGCTCTGCAATTGCATTAACAATATCAGCCGACTTCTTTGCGTTGAAGCAATCGTAGGTAATTTTTATTGTTCCAGCATCATTGTTCAGTGTTTCAATGAGAAGTCCCTTTGATACCTCTCGCAAAATATGTCTTTCGCTGTTTATTATGAAATAATATTTGTCTGTTATGCTGTTTCTTTCGGTATAAGATGGCGATGAAAGTGTTAATATCACACCGTCTTGTATTTTTGTAGGTTTGTTGAATGGCACATTGTGTTTCGGACCATCTTTTCCAATTGAAATGTCGTAGGACTTGCCATCTTTGTTTATTTCGTAGTATATAGGTTTGTCGTATAATCCGCCTTCTGTGAATTCGTATTCTACCTTGAATGGCATTGAACCATAATTTTCGGTGTATAGGAAAGCACCTTCAGTGTAATAGCTTACGCTTAGAGGTAAATTTTTTATTACAGTTTTTAAGAATTCTTCAGACCGCAAAATTTCAAGTGTTGGATCCATTCTTACACCGGTACTTAGTCCTAGAATTTCCCGTGTTTTGTTTTCTTTTTTTATCTGGATTACAGAATATGAACTGTATGTAGGCTGTGTGTAACGAAAATACAGGTAACCTACACTTATTGCAATAACAAAGAATATTATGACAAATATCAAGTTCTTTCTCAATACAGTGAGAAAGGTTTCGAGTTCAAAGTCCTGATTCAGTGTCGGTATCTTTTCTTTTTTCTTCATCGTTTAATTAAAATAGCCTTTGATTGTAACAATAACTCCATATACAGACATCAATGTGGTTACTAGCGTAAGATATGGAGAAATCTCACGTAGCACTCTTGTCACATATTGTGGACGGCTTTCTACATATACAATGTCGTTGGCTTCGAGCATAATGTTTGTGCCATCAAGGGTTTCGAGTGAAGACACATTCCAGTAATATACTTTGGGTTTGTCGGTTAGATTACCGCGTATGAGCTTTATCCTGTATGCACGGCTTATTTCTGTAAGTCCGCCACAGGCTGCGATTGCATCTATAAGCGTAAACTGATTGTTGGTCATACTAACAGTCTGCACTTTTGAACCACCATTCATAAATACCGTAACCTTTCGATTGTTTACATTTACGAGCACAAACGGGTCTGGAAAATATTCAGAATATAGCATTTCTAGAGTGTCTTCAGCCTCGCGAATTGTCTTCCCGCTAATGTCTATTCGACCAAGTACCGGCAATTTTACTTTCCCGTCAAATTCTACAGGGAATCCTCCACCGTTATAATTAGAATTTGTATTAAAGTTGGAGGTTCCACCTGTCGTTCCTCCTCCAAAACCGAAATATGCTTGGCCATTGTTGTTAAGCACCCTGATATTCAATTTATCATTAGGTTGGATTCTGTATTCTATTTCCGAAGGTTCCTGTTCGGAAATCTCATAGTCCTTGCTGTTTCGAAGCATTTCGTATGGACGGATAGATCTGCAAGAGCACATAGTAGTGCATATTGCTATGATTATTAGTATAATATATCTATTTCTCATCTATGAAATCAAATTAAGACCGCAAAGATACAAAATATATACTTATAATAATAACAAATTTTTACATGGATATTGGTTGTACAAAATCTTGTTCACTATTATGCCGATGCATAATTTGCATCTCGACACGAATTTGTGATGTTCATAATCAAGAATCGGACTTTGTTTACCCTAGAGCAGCGAACTGTCCTGTGAGTCCCATTGCCACATAGTAGCCTATATATAGGAGCAGAAGCATTATCCCTTCTATGCGGACAATTTCTGTTTTGCCTTTTATTGGAAATACGGTAATGCCTAGCAACAAAAGCGATGCAAGCAGGAACCATACATCGAAACTTAATATGTTGGCTTCGGCTTCGAGTGGAGTTACGCATGATGTAAGTCCAATTATCATGCAGTTATTGAATATGTTGGAGCCTATGATATTACCCACAGAAATGTCGAGCTCCTTCTTTATGGCGGCAACTATTGAAGTTGTCAGTTCAGGTAACGATGTTCCAATTGCTACAACCGTAACTGCGATAACCCTGTCGCTTACGCCTATCGACCTGGCGATGTTTTCGGCACCATAAACTAAAAGTTCTGAACCTGCGATAAGTCCTGCACAGCTGATGATTACAATTAGGAACGACAGCCAGATATTATGCTTTTTTTCGGGCTCAGCATCGGGTTCTTCCGAAGGAGGTTCTTTTTTTGCCGACCTGAATGTCAGGTACATATACAATATCATCAGGAGTAGCAGAAAAATGCCTTCGAGCAGATTTATCTCGCTGTCGATGAGTGCGAATGCGAAAATCAAAGTTGCTGCTAGAAGTATCATTAGATCGCGTCGTATCACTGCCCGCGAAATTGGCAGGGTAATGATAATGGCAGTGATTCCAAGTATTAGACAAATGTTGGCGATGTTGCTTCCCACAACATTTCCTATCGATATGTTGGCGGAACCGTCGAGTGCTGCGCTGAGGCTCACACATAGTTCGGGTAACGATGTGCCCATCGACACAATTGTAACTCCTATTATAAGTTTCGATACGTTAAAATATTCTGCTACCCAGACGCTACTTTTCACAACCCAATCGCCTGCATATACGAGTAATGCAATGCCTGCAACAAGTGCCACATAGAAGAATGGTTCTGACGATAATATTCCAATTATACTATCCATAAAATTTGGCACAAAGGTAAAAAAGATTTACGATTTACGAGGTACGATTTACGATTTTATTTGAAGATTTGAGGATTATTATGCTGATTTAAAAATCGATAATTCAAGGATTCAACGGTTAATGTTCAAGGTTTTTCTGGGCTTGAATGCTCAAAGGTCAACAAGCTCGAAGCCATTTCAGGACTTTTAATCTTCTCTTCTTTTAGTCTTTTAGCCCAATAAAGTAAATCCCTTTGCATCTTGTCGTCCCAATCTAAAATCGTAATTCGTAAATCGTAAATCCATTTGCGTCTTGTCGGCATCAATCTAAAATCGTAATTCGTAAATCGTAAATAATATTGTATTTTTGCACTTGAAATCTTGTGTATATGACAACGGTTGTATTTATGCAGACTGTCCATGCCGCCGATGATGAGCGCGTGTGGTATCATCAGGTAGCGAGCCTGCGAAAGTGGGATTGCCGTGTGGTGGTGGTGGCTCCATTTGCCACGCACATATCTGACTCTGATGTTATCCTGTATTCTCAGCAAGATTTTTCCCGTGTTCAACTGATGCATCATTTGTCCGATATTCTGTCTAAGCTTCATCCTGATGTGGTAGTTTGCGATACTCCGATGGCCTTGCGCGGTGCCAAAATCTATTGTCGAAAGCATAAAGGTGACTGCCGTGTCATATACGATGTCACCGAATGGTATCCGTCAAAGAAAAATCTTCGCGGTCTTTCTGGTCTCCGAAGATTTTTCAAGAGATTGATACTTAATGTGTTCAATTCACGTATGTGTCGTTATTCGGATGGATTCATTTTTGGCGAGATAGACAAGGCATTGCCGCTTATGAAGCGGTTTCATGAAAAGAAATATGTTTTCGTGTCGTATTATCCTGACTTGCAATATGTTCAGATGGTTAAGCCATCTGCTATCAATCAGGAGGTTCGCTTGTTTTATAGTGGCAATCTTACTGCCGAGAAGGGTTTCCCTCGTGTTGTGGAGGTGGCCAAACGCCTTGCTTTCCAAAATCCAGCAAAGCGGATTGTCTTGAATGTGGTTTCAAATGATGAGTTTGAATGTGAACTTCCTGAAAATATGACACTTAACCTTATGCCATTTTTGCCATTCAAGCAGTTCTGTGAAGTGGTTGCGCAAAATGACATATTTTTGGATCTTCGCGATGATGACGAAGAAAATACACGTTGTTTGCCAATCAAGCTTTTTTATTACATGGCTATGGGACGTCCTGTAATCTATTCCAACTTGGCTGCTATTCGGAAAGGTTGTCCGGAAATTGATAAGTTTGGACTGTTGGTTTCTCCGGATGATATAGATGCTGTTGTGGAAAGGGTGGTTGAATATCTGCACGATGGAAATATGTATCTGGGGCATTGTGCGCAGGCGCGTGAACTGTCCGAGCAAAAATATAACTGGAAGGCAATAGAAGGCGATTTTGTCCGTTTTATCTTGCAAAATGAGTACGATTAATCTGAAAACGAATATTATTGAAACCATATTGAGCAAATCTCTGATTTTGTTGCTCAATTTTGCAGTAATTGTACTTACCACGCAGTTGTGGGGAGCCGATGGACGTGGCGCGGTGGCTCTTTTTGTGGCAGACCTAGGTTTGATTTCCATTTTTGCAAATGTGTTTACAGGAAGTAGTGTCTCGTATTTTTTTTCGCGCTTAGGCACTTCAAAATTGGCTACGGCGGCGTATCTGTGGTCGTTCCTTGTTGCGGCGGTCGGTGCTGTGGTGCTGTTGTTAACAGGTCAGACAAGCACAGCTCCGTTTCTCTTTGCGGCTGCTTCTCTGATGGGACTGATAGCCTTTCACAACTCGCTCTTTGTCGGAGGACAGAAAATCGGACATTATAACCTTGTGACGGTTCTGCAACCTGCATTGTTGCTACTTTGCATGTTCGTAATATATTTGATTTGGCCGCAGATAGGATTTTATGCCTATTTCTTTGGGCAGGTGGTGTCGTTGCTGCTAATGCTATTGGTGTGCCGTGTGTTGCGTAGGAAAATTGGCGTAGCGTTGAAATGGGACTTCGACCGCAACTGTAACCGTCAGATGCTTTCCTTTGGATGGAAAACCGAACTTAGCAGTCTTTTGCAGTTTTTCAACTATAGGCTTACTTATTATATGCTAGATTACATCATCGGTCGCGGTTCCGTGGGCGTTTTCTCTATTGGGGTTACAGCTGCGGAGGCAATATGGATTGTAAGCCGTAGTATGTCTATGGTGCAGTTTTCCAATGTGTTAAAGCAAGGCGATACTCAGCAGTCGAGGCGTGAGACTATGACATTGGCTTTGACTAGCCTTGGCGTGTCGGCCTTGTGCGTTGGGGCTGTTCTGTTAGTGCCACAATCCGTTTTCCAGTGGGTATTCGGTTCCGAATTTGGTGGGGTGAAACAAGTTTTGCTGTTGCTTGCACCGGGAATCCTTGCTATTGCATTCTCCAATGTCATTGGCAACTATTTTTCCGCAATCCGTAATCTGAACATATTGATTATAAAGTCGGCCGCAGGATTGGTTGTGACATTTGCGTTCGCATTTTGGCTTATTCCGGCAATGGATATTAGCGGAGCTTGCATAGTGAACTCATGTTCGTATCTAGTTTCGTCTATAGTGTTGGTCGTTTTTTTTGCAAAGCATAAAGGAAAGTTGAAAGGCGAAACCCACAATGAAGTTAAAGCTGACAATGAATAATCGTTTTTTTTATTGCATCTTGTCAGCAATAATCGTAAATCTAAAATCGTCAATCGTAAATCCCTTTATCTTGGTACATTTGCAATAATCACATAAATATTGTTTACAAACATATTTACTGCGATTGCAAGTAAAATAACGCCGAAAAATTTTCGGATTATGAAAATTAGGTTTGCACCGAGCAGATTTTTAACCTTGTCGAGCAGACGGATTACAAAATAGTCGAGTATTATGTTCAGAAGCAGACCGATGAGGATGTTCACCACGGCGTATTCGGCGCGAAGCGAAAGCAGTGCCGTCAGTGCGCCGGGACCGGCAATGAGCGGAAACGCCACGGGGACAATGCTTGCACCGCTTCCAATATTTTCGTTCTTGATGATTTCGCGACCAAGTATCATTTCCACTGCCAGAACGAACAATACGAATGCTCCCGCTACAGCAAAGGATGCCGTATCGATGCCGAAAAGATTCAGCAAGGCATCGCCAGCGAAGAAAAACAAAAGGAATAGACCGAGTGCAGTAAGACATGCTTGCAAGCCTTTTATCGGTTTTCCTTGTTCTTTCAGGCTCAAAAAAATAGGTATCGAACCTAAAATGTCGATGATTGCAAACATTACAATAAAGGAACTGAATACCTCTATAAAATCAAATTGTCCGAAAAACTGTTCGATAAATTCCATAGTTAATTGATGTAGATTTTGGTTTTATCGTTTCAAATCACGGCGATTCTTGCCAATATACATAAAGTACAATACTAGGTCGAATGAAACTAGAACTGCATTGAAGACATAAAGCCATATTACGATGTCGTTACTGTACAGCGACTTATGAATAATGCCGAAAATGTATCCCAATATTATCAGTGACATAAATAGTGGACTTTTGCCGATTACCACTTTGGTGCGCAACGATTTTGCGATTGATACAGGCCAGCTTACTGCAAAACATAGCAGAAAAAGTACTTCCCAAATGCTGAAATTTGCCATAGTTTTTATTTTTTATTCTTTAAATAACATTGTTTTTACAAATATAATGATAATGCGGACCGAAACGTTTGAAGGCTGCTTCTTCAAGTTCTTCCTGAAACTTTGGATTGGCTATTGAAATTATTAGTTTCGCCCTTTCCTGAAGCGAGCGCCCGTAGAGGTTTACTGCTCCGTATTCGGTTATGAACCAGTGTATATGGTTTCGTGTGGTAACTGCGCCAGAGCCGAGGTCGAGTGCGGGAACAATCTTGCTGATTCCCTTGCGAGTGGTTGTCGGCATTGCAATGATTGCTTTCCCGCCTTTGGCACGGGTAGATCCGTATACAAAGTCAATCTGACCGCCTACGCCAGAATATATCTTGTCGCCAAGCGAATCGGCGCATACTTGTCCCGACAAGTCAACCTGAATGGCCGAATTTATTGATGTCATTTTCGGTTGCTGCGCTATGATGAATGGGTCGTTGGTATACTCAACATCTTTCATAAGTACCTGCGGATTGATGTCGATGAAGTTGTATATTTTTTGTGAGCCCATTACGAATGTAGAAACGATTTTGCCCTTGTCGAGTCGCTTTTTTGCACCGGTGATTATGCCTTTCTTTATCAGAGGAAGTATTCCGTCGGAGAACATTTCGGTGTGGATGCCAATGTCCTTGTGGTTGCCGAGACACGAAAGTATTGCGTTTGGAATGGAGCCGATACCCATTTGCAGACAAGCGCCGTCTTCAATCAGTTCGGCGCAGTAGCGACCAATTGTGCGTTCTATTTCGGTTGGCTTTGCAAATTCGACTGTGATTAGAGGACTATCGTCTTCCACAAAATAGTCGATATTGCTTATATGTATCTGCGAATCGCCAAGCGAACGTGGTACATTCTTGTTTACAACTGCGATGGTAAACTCCGCGGTTTCGATTGCGGCAAGTGTAGCATCAACCGATGTACCTAGTGATACGTATCCGAACTTGTCTGGTGGACAGACCTGAATCATCGCAACATTGCACTTGATGTACTTTTCGCGGTAAAGTTTCGATGTCTCGCCAAGAAATACTGGAATATAGTCGGCAAGTCCTTT
>JBGUHW010000089.1:0-21087 GCA_045112395.1 Bacteroidales bacterium | reverse complement strand
CAAGTGTTGTCATCGCTGAAATATTTCTGTCAGGACTATCCCGAACTACCAATAATCGCCACTGGCTCACTGGTACGACTTTCTATTCGTCAGCAAAGCAAATCCGACAGCAACGACTTCCTTTTCCCTGTGGGCAAAGTCGATTCGCTCTTTGTATATCCGATGACTTTCGAAGAGTACCTTATGAACACTAACAAAATACTGCTCGAAAGAATAAGGTCGGCATACGAAACCATCACCCCGCTGAAACCATACGAGCACGAACTTGCAATGGATTTGCTCCACGAATTTCTTAGCGTCGGCGGACTTCCTGAAGCACTTGACACTTTCATCGGAGAAAAATCGTATGTGGAAGCCAACAAGGTAATCGGCAGTGTATATTCAAACTATCTTGCTGATATGTACACATATAACGTTTCAAACGAAACAATTTTGAAGACACGCAACATATACGGCAACATTTTCAAGCAGCTAAACAAGGAAAACAAGAATTTCAAGATTACGCAGATTGAAAACGGGAAATCAAACCGCGACTATTTCAATGCTTTCCAGTGGCTTGAACTTGCAAACATCATCTACCGCAGCCGAAGAATGACAGGAAAAGTAACCCTTCCATTGGTCGAAGACACGGAAGGCCTTTTCCGCATATACCTCTGCGACGAAGGAATGTTCACCTACCAGAGCAAGACTTCACAAGCGGATTTCTTTGTCAAGGACAGGCGCAACACACTTTCGGGGATCTTTTACGAGAATTATGTAGCCGATGAATTTACAGCGAAGGACATTCCGTTGTACTTCTGGACTGGAAAAAACTCCAACGAATTCGAGTTCATTGTCGAAAATCAAGGCTCGGTACTGCCAATTGATGTCAAGAAAGGCGACAGCAAGTTGAATTCGCTCGAAAGTTTCAGAAATTTCAATCCACGAAGCACGGCAATAAAGATTTCGGCTGGCAACTTTGGGTACAATGCGGAACGCGACATACTTACCATTCCACAATATGCTGTATTTGCACTCGCCGACAATCTAAAACGCAATGACACTCTGCCAAACAAAAGGCAGTAGCAAAACTTGTAAATATGTGCCAGAAAAAGGTAGTAAAACTTGTAAATTCAAGCCATAAAAACCTAGTAAAACTTGTAACAAACGTCTGTAACATTTTAATTATAAACAAAATACTATTTTTGCATTTTTTAGAGCAAAATACGGACAAAAATTTGTCATTTTTTCACTATACAAATACCCCAAAATAGGTTTGAATCTCCATCTCAAATTCTAAAAATCATCAACAATTTTCTACCCTCACAAAAAAGCATTATCTTGCGCAAAAATTCAGCGCGTGGAAACTAAATACAACCTCATTAGCATAATTGGTGCAACGGCAGGCGGGAAAACTGGCGTTGCCGTACACCTAGCAAAAGCACTCGGCTCGGAAATCATCAGCGCCGACAGCCGTCAGGTTTATCGCGGAATGGACATCGGAACCGGCAAGGATCTCGACGAATACACAATTGACGGGCAACCCATCCCCTACCACCTCATCGACATACTTGATGCAGGCGAAAAATACAATGTCTTTGAGTACCAGAGCGACTTTTTCAAAGCCTACGACGACATACGCTCACGCGGAATGATTCCTGTACTTTGCGGTGGCACAGGGCTTTACATCGAATCGGTGCTAAAAAACTATAACCTTCCAAATGTCCCCGAAGACAGCAATCTGCGCAAATCATTGGAGTACAAATCGCTTGATGAACTCGAAATCATTCTTCGCACATACAAACCATTGAACAACAACAGCGACTACGACACAGCCAAGCGTGCAATCAGAGCAATAGAGATTGCCGAATATACCAAACGCAATCCTATCAGCACGACTAGTAACAGAAACCTCAACTCGCTGAACATAGGCATCATTTTCGACCGCGAGCAACGTCGCCAGCGCATAACCGCCCGACTAAAGCAACGTCTCGAAAACGGAATGGCAGAAGAGGTTGAGAAACTCGTTAATCAGGGCATTTCGTACGAAAGTTTAGAATACTACGGACTGGAATACAAGTATCTAGCGTGGTACCTGCAAGGAAAAATCAGCTACAACGAAATGTTTGAGCAACTCAACACATCCATCCATCGTTTTGCAAAACGCCAGATGACATGGTTCCGCAAGATGGAGCGAGACGGCATCGAAATCCATTGGCTTGATGGAAACCTAAGTATGGATGAAAAGGTTGAAAGGATATTGAAATTAATGAAATAAGTCCGACCTTCTCCCTCCGCTAGATTGTGAATAACTAATTTCAAACGATACGATTTTTTAGTTTAATTTTGCAATCGCGAAATTTGAGTTTGGAATGATAGACCGCACTACCATAGACAGAATAATGGATGCCGCCGACATCGTGGAGGTTGTACAGGATTTTGTTAGCCTCAAGAAACGCGGTGTCAACTATATTGGATGCTGTCCGTTCCACAACGAAAAAACACCATCGTTCATAGTAAGTCCGGCCAAAGGCATATACAAGTGCTTCGGTTGCGGAAAATCTGGAAATGCCGTAGGTTTTGTCATGGAGCACGAGCAAATGACCTACCCCGAAGCACTGAAGTACATTGCAAGAAAATACGGCATTGAAGTAGTAGAAAAGGAATTGTCGCCCGAAGAGCAACAGCAGAACGATGACCGCGAAAGCATGCGCATGCTTAACGAATATGCAGCAAAATACTTCCAGGACAACCTGCTGAACGACCCCGAAGGCATAGCAATAGGACTTTCCTACTTCCGCGAGCGAGGATTCACTGACGAGGCAATAAAGACATTCGGACTTGGCTATAGCCTCGAAAAACGCGATGCTTTCACCGAAAATGCCTTAAAAAACGGCTACAAACTCGACTTCATGACACGCACGGGACTTACCATAGTCAACGAGGAAACAAAAAGGCGATACGACCGTTTCTTCGGAAGGGTTATGTTCCCTGTTTACAGCATTTCGGGACAAGTGATAGGCTTTGGTGGACGAATACTGAAGACTGCCGAAAAGACAGCAAAATATGTCAACTCGCCAGAATCGGAAATTTACAACAAAAGCAAAACCCTATATGGTTTATACCAGGCTCGCACCGAAATTGTAAGGCAAAAGAAATGCTACCTCGTAGAAGGCTATGCCGATGTAATTTCGCTGTATATGGCAGGAGTCCACAATGTCGTAGCCTCATCGGGAACATCTTTAACGGAAGACCAAATTAGAATTATCCATCGTCTAACTGACGACATAACAGTTCTATACGATGGCGACAGCGCTGGAATACACGCATCTATACGAGGAATCGATATGCTTCTTGCCCAAGGGCTCAATGTAAGGGTCCTGCTTCTTCCCGATGGCGAAGACCCCGACTCCTTTGCAAAGAAATACGGCAGCGAAAAGACCATTGAGTACCTCAACACCCATGAGGAGGACTTCATCAGATTCAAAACTCGGCTATCGAAAACAGAAGCCGACAAGGATCCACTGAAGCGCGCGGCAATGATAACCGACATTGTAAGGACCATTTCTGTTATCGAAGACCAAATAAAGCAGACCGTATACCTGCAGGAATGTAGTAAAATTCTTGAAATTGACGAGAATACGCTCTACTCCGAACTAATGAAGCTTCGTAGAAAAAAAATAATGGATGGCAAAGGTCCTGTTGGTCAGTCTTTTCCTTCAAAGTCAGAACCGAAACTACCTGAGCCAAAACAAGTTCCGACAGCAACGGGCAACAAGGAAATCGGATTTTTGTCGAAAGAGCATGAAATAATCAGAATTTTGCTTCTGTACGGCAACAAGGAAATAAACAATCCTCTCGACCACAACCGCGAAAATCCACAAAGGCTGAAAGCCGCAGAACTCATGGTTGCACTAATGCTACAGGGAAACATCACGGAACTTCGCAACAAAGTGAACCAGCAAATTTTCAAGGAAATATCTGATGCCGTGATTAACGGACGCGAAATATCGGAGAAAGAGTTCATCAATAGTCCCGATCCTGCAATTAGTAGCGTGGCAGCAGATGCATGCGCATCCTCATACGAATTAAGCAAAATGTGGGAAAAGCATGGTTCCGTGTATTACAAGGAGGAAAACAAACTTGGTGAAATAATCACCGATGTTTACAGAAAATACCTCTTGGAGATCAGGAAGGACGAAAAAAGACAGCTTTCGGCAGAATTGAAAGAGCAGATGGAAACGGGTAAAAAACTTAAGTCTGAACTCGCATCACTTGAAGCAAATGGAAATTCTGAAGATGAGATTGAAAAACTAAGGTCAGAAGCCACAGATATTGACAACAAAACCATTGAAATTCTGAAAAGAATAAACGAGATTACTCAGGAAATAAAGGAACTATCAATAACACAAGGACGGGTAACAATATGATAGACAAGACAATCGGTTTTCCAAACGCAAAAATAAACATCGGACTCGACATCGTACGCCGACGCACAGACGGATACCACGACATCAGCACCCTGTTCTACCCCATCAACATTACCGATGCGATGGAAATTATGCCGAGCGACAAGTTTATCTTCGACAACCGTGGCATAAAAATCGACTGCGAAATCGAGAAAAACCTTTGCTACAAGGCGTACAAGATGCTAAAGGACGACTTCGATCTACCGCCTGTCAAGTTCGTGCTGTACAAGCACATACCTTTCGGGAGCGGCCTTGGAGCAGGTTCGTCTGATGCCGCCTTTACAATAAAGATGCTCAATGATATGTTTTCGTTGAAATTATCTGTAGAACAAATGGTTCCATACGCATCGCAACTTGGTGCCGACTGCGCATTTTTCATACACAACCGCCCTATGCTTGCCGAAGGAACGGGAAATATACTCCACGAAGCAGAAGTAAACCTGTCGGGAAAAACTCTTGCCCTTGTTTTGCCGCCAATCTCGGTAAATACGACAAAGGCTTACTCTCAGTGCAAACCAGCCGAACCACAATACGAACTCGAAGATTCCATAAAGTTACCTATCGAACAATGGAAGGACCGCATAAAGAACGACTTTGAACCGACAGTTTTTGCCGAAAATCCCCTCCTCGCCGAAATAAAGCAAAAACTTTACGAAAGCGGGGCAATATTCGCTCAAATGTCTGGCTCGGGCTCAACAATGTACGGCATTTTCGACACTAAACCACAACTGGATTTCGCTGGTTGCAAAACAGAATTTATTGAATTGTAATGAAAAAAGTAATAACCACTATTATCGTAGTATTTGCAACAATTCTGTCGCTTTATTCGCAACAGACTTACGACACTACTGGCAATGCCGAATACTACCGCAAGTTCGCTTTCCGTTCGTTTTCAAACGAAAGCATAAAGCTTCCATATCGCGAAGCAGCTCTTTGCCAAAACGATAATGGACAATCGGCATTGGTAATTTTCCTGCACGGCGGTTCGCATCGTGGAGACGACAACAAATCGCAAATTCGTGGCACGGCAATACGCGCCATTGTCAACTATCTGGAAAAAAGCAACATAAAATCCATTGTAGTTGCTCCGCAATGCGACAAAGACCACTTCTGGCACGATTACGACGGGAAAGTCAGCACCGCACTCAAGCAACTAATTGACAAGCTCATAGCCGACAATAGCGACATTGACAGCAAACGTGTTTACATTTTCGGCTATTCGAGCGGTGGCGCAGGCGTGTGGCGTATGATTTCCGACTATCCCGACACTTTTGCCGCAGCAATGGCAGTAGCCTCGTATCCACGCAACGCATATCCGAAAAACATTGCCCAGACTGCGCTTTGTTGCGTTATGGCAGGAAAGGATGACAAGGCAAAAGTTTCGTTGGTAAAGCCGACAATCAAGGAGACGCAGAAATATGGCGGGACAATAAATTTCATCGTCGAAAAGGATTGCGACCACATTTCCGTATGCCCTATCGCATTCAGCGACAACAATTTGAAATGGGTATTTGACAAACGAAAATAGTACAAACATAAAAATAAATAAGGTATGATTTTAGCAAGCATTGACACAATTCCGGGAAAAAACTTTGAAGTTTTGGGAATCGTAAAGGGAACAGTAGTACAGTCGAAGCACATCGGACGCGACATTCTGGCTGGATTGAAAACGATAGTCGGTGGCGAAATACAGGGCTACACCGATATGCTTATCGAAGCACGCAACATTGCAACCGAACGTATGACAAGGGAAGCAGAATCTCGTGGTGCAGATGCAATTATCGGTATGCGTTATTGCACCTCGGCAGTTATGGAAGGTGCAGCCGAAATAGTTGCCTACGGAACAGCAGTGAAGTTCATTTAGGCGTTTGGGGCTTGCAGGCACGAAGGCTAACAGGCTAACAGGCTTAAAGTCTAACAGGCTGACAGGCTCGCAGTCTTGCGGACTGCTAGTCTGGTCTTCCGTTGAACTGGTCTTCTGCTAGACTTTTACCCTTCTCTTCTTTTAGCCCTTCTGCCCAAAATTAAATCGTAAATCGTATTTCGTAAATCGTAAATAAATTGTATTTTTGCACTCTCAAAATTTTGATTTGCAATGAGCGAAGGACTATACTCAATGGAAGCCAAGGATTACGACAAAACCTTGGACTTAACGAAAATAAAGCCGTACGGCGATACAATGAACGATGGTAAGACACAGCTAAGTTTTACCTTGCCGGTACCAGCAGGCGCCGAAGCCGAAGAAGCAGCAAAGCAACTTCTCAAGAAAATGGGATTCGAGAATCCGCTGGTCGTTTATTCAAAGGAACTTACCGAAGGCTTCACATTCTTCAACTGCTACGGCAGCAGCACCCACACCGTTGACTATACCAACATCCATGTTCCGAAGGTGGAATCAACAGTAATGGGCATGAAGGAAACCGACGACTTCATCCGCGAACACATTGGCCGCAAGATTGTCGTAGTTGGAGCAAGCACTGGAACAGATGCTCACACCGTCGGTATTGATGCCATTATGAATATGAAAGGCTATGCAGGTCACTATGGCATTGAGCGTTACGATATGTTTGAGGCTCTGAACATGGGAAGCCAGGTGCCGAACGAAGAATTCATCGCCAAGGCCATCGAGATGCACGCCGACGCGCTGCTCGTTTCGCAGACCGTAACTCAGAAGGACGTTCACATCAAAAATATGACCGAACTTGTAGAAATGCTTGAAGCCGAAGGTCTTCGCGACAAGGTCATACTCGTTTGCGGCGGTCCGCGTATCAGCCACGAACTTGCACAGGAACTTGGTTACGATGCAGGTTTCGGAGCAAACTCCTACGCCGACGATGTTGCTTCGTACGTCGCACAGGAACTTGCAAAACGCTTGAACAACAAATAGTCCTGATGCTGAAAAAAGGCACTGTTATACAGTCGAACGGCAGCAACTACATAGTAAGTTGCGACAACCAGCACTACGACTGCGTAATAAAGGGCAAACTAAGACAAAAAGGTTACAACTCGACAAATCCCGTAGCAGTCGGCGATTTTGTCGAGTTTGACATTTCTAAGGACCCGGCAACAATAACACAGATTTTCGAGCGACGCAACTGTATAATCCGCAAATCGACAAACCTCTCGAAGCAGTCGCACATCATCGCAGCCAACATCGACCAGGCAATCTTCGTATTCACAATGCGCCAGCCCGAAACCACAACCGTCTTCCTCGACCGCTTTCTCGTTTCGGCAGAATCGTATAGCATTCCTACAATTATAATCTTCAACAAGATAGACATTTACAAGCCTGAAGAATTCGACCAAGTTGCCGAACTTATGGCTACATACGCCGAAATCGGCTACAAGGTGCTTGACGTTTCGGTAACGAAAAACCACAACCTCGATGCCGTGCGCGAAATACTGAAGGACAAGGTAAGCCTTATTTCAGGACAAAGCGGCGTAGGTAAGACTTCGATTGTAAATGCAGTGTCGGGACTGAACCTAAAAACAGCAAGCATTTCGGAATCGCACGAATCGGGCAAGCACACAACATCGTTTGCTCAAATGCTACCACTCGACTTTGGAGGTTACATTATTGATACTCCAGGCGTCCGCGCATTCGGACTTGTAGAACTTGAGCGCAATTGCATCTCGCATTATTTCCCAGAAATTTTCAAGACTGCCGAAAAGTGCCGTTTCTACAACTGCACCCACACCAACGAACCAGGATGTGCCGTAAAGGAAGCCGTGGAAAATGGAGAAATAGCCTGGAGCAGATACCATTCGTACACAAACATTTTCTTCGACGAAGACGAAAAACACAGGCGCGAGGACTATTGATTCACCATGAATAAAAAATATAATCCCAAACAATATTTTTCGTAAACTTGCACTTTGATAAAAATAAAGCACAAACGCAGTAACATCTTATGAAAGACCGCCTTATACTAATATCAAACGACGACGGGATTACCTCGAAAGGCATTGATACGCTTATACGCATAGCACAGCCATACGGAAAACTCGTGGTTGTAGCCCCTGTAAACGCACAATCGGGCAAATCGCATTCCGTATCACTAACCACACCCATCAGATATGAAATAAGACACAGCAGCAAGAACCTTGAAAAATATGTACTGTACGGAACTCCCGTCGATTGCGTAAAAGGAGCACTCACAAAAATTCTTCCACGCAAGCCCGACCTAATGCTTTCGGGAATAAACCACGGAGCAAACTCGGCTATTAGCGTTGTTTACTCGGGAACTATGGGCGCAGCAATCGAAGCTTCATTCTACGGAATCCCATCAATAGGACTTTCAATTATAACACACGACCTTGATGCCGATTTCGAAACAATAGAAAAAACCGCGCCGGCTCTCATCGAAAAGGTTCTCGAACATGGTCTTCCAGATCAGGTAAGCCTCAATGTAAACTACCCAGTCACAACACCTGACAAATTCAAGGGTTTCAAAATATGCACGCAGACAAAGAGCTACTGGTACGAAGACTTTGAGGAAACCACCGACCGCTTTGGAAACATAGCATACTATCAGCGCGGACACTTGGTGAACATGGAACCCGAAAACCCCGACTGCGATGAAAATGCTCTTGCCGAGAATTACGCAGCAATCGTTCCCGTGCGAGCCGACTTCACTGAATACAAGATGATTAACGAACTAAAAAATTGGAATTTATAATATGGAAGCAAGACCAAACATGATAAAACGCTTCAACAAGCCCATTTTCGGACTGTTGATTGGTATAATCGTACCGATAATCGCATTCTTCATCTATTTCATAATCGAGCACTTCATGTACGGATGGGGATTTGTCGATTTCATTAACAGGCTTATTGAAATCAAGTCGATTCTACCGCCAAGCCTCTGCGTTTTTGCCGACCTTATCCCCTACTTCATTTTCAAGAAGTTGGATTACTGGTATGCCGTTAAAGGTCTTGTATTCTCGCTGGTAATCTACACGCTGATATTTGTCGTCCTCACATTCATGAAATATTAAATGAGGTATTTCGTAATTGCCGGCGAAGCATCGGGCGACCTGCACGGGTCGTTCCTTGTGGAGCAGATAAAAATTGCAGACCCTAATGCCACCATTGAAGGCTGGGGCGGCGATTTAATGTCGGCGCAAGGCGTAAAAATACACAAGCACATTAAGGACTTGGCATTCATGGGTTTTGTCGAGGTTGCCAAAAATCTGTCAACTATTTTTGCAAACATAAAGCTTGTAAAGCAGCAGATTACCGACTTCAACCCCGATGCTCTAGTGCTTGTCGATTACCCCGGATTCAACTTCCGCATTGCAAAATGGGCGAAGAAACAAGGATTCAAGGTGCTGTACTTCATTTCGCCAAATGTCTGGGCATGGAAAGCAAACCGTGTGTACAAGGTTCGCGACAACACCGACCGAATGTACACTATTCTTCCGTTTGAAAAAGCTTTCTACGCAAAATATGGCATCGAAGTAGAATATTTCGGACATCCGCTGGTTGATGTGATAGCATCGTACAAAGCAAAAAGCATTGACGAGTTCCGCCAAATGCACAATCTTCCCGACAAGCCCATAATTGCAACAATGGCAGGCAGCCGCCGTCAGGAAATCAGCCGTATGCTACCAATAATGGTCGAAACGGCGCGAAAATTCCCGCAATACCAGTTCCTAATCACTGGCGCACCTGCAATCGACAGGGAATTCTACAACCAATTTCTAACTGCCAAGCCCGAAAACATGGAATTGCTTTTCAACAGCACCTACGAAATTCTCTCCCATGCCGAAGCAGGGATTGTAACATCTGGCACGGCTACGCTTGAAGCCGCCTTGTTTGGCGTTCCGCAAGTTGTTTGCTACAAGGCCGATGCATTTTCAGTGTTCATAGCACGTCAGGTATCTAGATTTTCAGGTGTAAAGTACATTTCGCTGGTAAATCTAATCCTCGACAAACCAAGCGTCCGCGAGCTCATCCAGAACGACCTTACCGTGCAAAACGCAACCGATGAACTTAGCCAAATTATCATAGGTGGCACAAAACGCCCATCCATCGAAAGCGACTATGCCGAACTTTATGGAAAACTAGGAGAAAAGGGAGTTTACAAACGAATTGCCGAAGATATTTGCAGAAGGACATCTGCAAAACAATAAGACTGCTAGATTTTTCTCAGCAGCTCGAAATCGTTTTTCTTTATTCTTTCGAATATATTACGCACAATCGGACAAGTTTCTGCATTTAACTCGCAAATCTTCAATATGCTCCTGATATTCTTTGAATCGGTGTGCGGATATTCACGACATGCCTTTGTGCGTGAATTGTAGAGCATGCAATAATTGTCGGGCATAAGGAAAGGACATGGCATTTCCTTGAAAACATAGTCGCCATCCTCATCAATGCGAAGATACTGTGAAATAAATGCAGACTCCTTCATTTTCAGATGGGTAGCCATACGAGCTATATCGTTTTGTATGAAACGAGGACCAAGCGTACGACAGCAATTGGCACATTGCAGGCAATCTATTTTCTCCGATTCTTCATCGTGCATACGATGAAACAAGGCATCCAACTTCTTGCCATCCAGACGCTTAAGGCGTTTCATCAAATCGGAGTACTCACCATCCATGCTATTCAACCTTTACCACCCTGTGCGACACCGAAACGCCTTCGGACTTTATGCTCACAATGTAAACGCCATTGGGCAAATCCGAGACATTATGCGCAACAACTTCATCATCTGCAACTTGAACAGAATACGAAAGCACAATCCTTCCAAGTGAAGAATATACATTAACATCAACCTCGCGTGGTTTTTCGGTTCTTAGTCTCACTACAAGTTCATCATCCACCGGATTTTGCACTATGGAGAAAAAACCAGCATCTGTAGATTCCGAAGCATAACCTACATTGTTGAATGCCAACTCTGCAACGACTGGCAAATGGTCGCTCATATTGTACAGGGCATCAATCACATTGCTTGGCAGTGTATTATTTGCCGGTGAATTTATCGCGCCATTGAATCTATTACCATCCTGACCTACAGCCCAGTACGAGCCATCGCAATAAGTTATGCCTTTTGTTCCATTTATAATGCTTCCCGACATAAGTATGAAGTCGAAGCGATCGTCCATACCTCCCCCCGAAAAACAGTCGCCGTTACCACTATGTGTCGATTGCGTGTGATATTCACTGAAATTCCAGCTGTTGGTCCACTCGCCCATCTGGTTTACAGGGTCGTAGAAAGCAATAGGCAAATACGATGGATTTACAAGATTCTGGAAAGCCGGTTCTGATGCTCTATACACATTGAAGTCGCCACAGATAATAAAATTGTCGTTATTGCCTTGCGCTGTTATATAATTCATAAACTGTTGAATCTCGGTTCCTCTGTCTGCAGCATACTCTGTTCCTGCTTTAAGGTGGGCAATGGCAACCTTGAGTGTATCATTACTGGCCTTGTGCTTCAGTTTGTAAATATTTATCTCACGAATGTCGGTATCTACTTTTGTCTGCGCGACAAGCACGAACTTTGTTTGGTCGAAGAAAAGCGCATTGTTAAGATACGTATTACCGGATGCGTTTGCAGATTTCCATCTTGTTACTCCGTTTACATTGAGCGAATTGCCAAGAATATACGAAATAGAATATGCCAAATTAGGATTTCTACCACCAACCTCGCAACAGCAAAGAATATCTGGTTGCTGGTTGGCAACAATCGTCGCCAAATAACCAGCCTTTGCCTCATGAGGATTGTTTTCCGTTGTGCAATAGGTTGGATAATTATTAAAATTCAGCAAGTTATAACTCATAACCTTTATTCTTCCCTGCGAATAGCCATACAGGGAAAGCAAGATTACAACGGCAAACAATATTCCGAACCTACAGCGCATGATTTCTAATTAGTTCAACACGGTTTTCTGCTTTACTTCCACAATCTTACCATATTTAGCAAGTTCCTTCATGTCGATTTTCTTCTTGTTGCCAACAATAGTAATAAGCATCGGACGTCCATGAATATTTTGCTTGTAGAAATCAACTATGTTGTCAAATTCCAATGACTTGTAAATATCGTACTGCATAATGCGAGGATCATCCTTATAACCGAAAAGCCTCCATTTTTCAACAGTTTCGGTAACATCACGCTCATCGGGCTTAGATGTCAGCAACGACTGCATCAAATAATCCTTAACGCCACGCATACGCTTCTCTTTCATAGGCATATCGTTAATGAGTCCTGTCATTACAGAAATAGCTTCTATGGTCTTGTCGGACTGTGTTCCGATAAAAGCCAAGAACTTGGATTTATCCTTCTGTGTCAAGCCCGTACGGCTAACAGCATACGCCGTATAAGCCATCGAGCGGAATTCCCTAATCTCCTGGAATACAAGCGACGACATTCCTGTGCCGAAATACTGGTTGAATGCATCCATGTTTGCCATCTGCTTTTCATCCAGCACCTCACCCTCGATGTAGAAATAAATCTTGCTCTGAGCCGCCTTCGAATCGTTGATGAACATTATTGTATTCTCGGCATATTGCTTTGTGGGCAAAACCTTCGGAAATTCGCCATCCGCTGTCACCGAGCTAAAATCCATAGTTTTCATCATGGAAATAACATCATCCACACTCATATTGCCAGAATAATGCACAGTAAACGGATGAGCCATGACATGCGAAAGAGCTTCCATCATATCGTCGGATGTAATTTTCGACACTTGCTTTGCACTTGTACGGCGCAAATACCTTGAATTTTCGCCAAAAATACCGTATTGCAACAATGCAGATGCAATTTCATCTGTCGACTTGCGCTCCATCTTGCGATTCATGGCATCTTCCTCAGTTATCCTTTCGAGCTTTGAATCATCGGCTTTCGCATCGGTAAGCAGACTCATAATCAAACTAACCGACTCCTTGAAATACTTGTTAAAGCCATCGATTGAAACGGTAAAATAGTTATCATCGGCAGAAACAGAGAACGATGTCGCATATTTCTGAAGAGCCTTGTTGAACTCATCGTTTGTGTATTTTGATGTGCCAATATACTGAAGATACGAAGCCAACTGCTCATATTTTGGATAGTCTTTCAATCCTGTCTTGAACTTTATCTCCATATTGAAAATATCGTTCTGGTCGAACTTGGAATAATACAGGTCAACACCTTTTGCAATTCCGTAATACTCAAAATCTTCACCTTCCTTTACAAACTTAGGAGACATCGATTTCACTGGCATTTCCTCGAATTTCATAGCATAATCTGATGAAACCTCGGCATTTTCGGGCACAACGGGGTCGAAACCTGGCTTGTCCAACTTGTCCTTGTCGGGAAATCCCATTTTTGAATGATACGACAGATAGTTGTCGTTCAAATACTTTTCTGCAACTTTCTTGATGTCTTCAGGGGTTATGCTCTCGACATATTTCGGATAAGCAAGCACTTCGTCCCATTCCATACCAGTAAGGAAGCATTCGCCCATCCTATAAGCACGCATTTCGGGATCTTCCATCTCCGACTCGAAATTCTTTATCATCTCTAGCTTTATTGCCTCCAACTGTTCCTTGTCAACATCTTCGGTACGCAAGCGCTTTATCTCGTTAACAACCAGCGCTTCTGCATCTTCGAACTTCTGCCCGATAATTTTTGGAACATACAGCACCATCATTCCACCATGGTCGAGGCGCTCATTGTTGATAGCCATTGCCGCCAGCAACTTTCTGTCGTTCATAAGCTTATCAAGGTATCCTGTTGAAGATGAATTATTTAGCAAAGTCTGGCATACCGAAAGCACATATCTATCATTGTCGCTCATTGTCACCGTACGATAGCCAAGTACGCCCATACGGACAGGTGTCAGTGAAACTTCAACAGACTCAACGCCATTGAAAGGCTTTTCCTCATACTTTGGATATTCCGGAACATCGCCCTTGCGCCATTCGCCAAAATACTCTTCAATCATCGGCTTAATTTCCGAAACCTTGAAGTTTCCTGTCATTATCAAAGCCATATTGTTTGCGACATAATAGGTGTCGTACATTTTCTGCATGGTTGTAAGCGACGGATTCTTAATATGGTCGGCTTTTCCGATGACGGTCTGCGTTCCATAAGGATGGTTCTTATAGAAATTTGCAAGGAACGACTCCATAAGGTTTGACGTAAACTCGTCGGCATACATGTTCTTCTCCTCGAAAACCGTTTCCAACTCCGACTGGAACAACCTGAAAACCGGATGTTTGAAACGATGCGAATACAACTCCATCCATTTTTCCATCTGTCCTACAGGAAATGCGTTGAAGTAGGCAACAACCTCATCAGATGTGAAAGCGTTTACCATTGTTGCCCCCATTCCATCTAGCAGCTTGTCAAGTTCGTTTGGAATAGCATACTTTCCTGCTTTCAACGACAATGCATTGATTTCCTTTTGAATTTCCTTGCGGCGGGCATCATCGGTTGTCGCTGCGAGTTCGTCATATTTCATCGAAATGCTGTCCAAGTAAACCTTCTCAGCCTTATAGTCAACGGTTCCTATTTCATCGGTTCCCTTAAACATCATGTGCTCAAGATAATGCGAAGTACCAGTATGGTCTTTGGGATCATATTTTCCACCAGTCTTAATTGCTACTGCACCAAGAACTACCGAAGCATCTGGGTCTTCGTTAAGATATACATTCAGTCCGTTGGGCAACTCGTAATGCACAACATCAAGACTTTTATTCTTTTGCGAAAATGCAACCATACATAAGGCTGTCGCCATGAGCAAGAATGCTATTCTTTTCATATTCAATTATTTATATTTCTTTTTAAAATCTTTTTTCTTCAACACATTTGTGGAAACAATAGAAATTTCCTTCTTAGGACTGCGATTTAAATCTGTTTCGACCTTCGACAACTTGTCCAAAATATCAATTCCGACAACAATTTCTCCGAAAACCGTATAAAAATCCTCGTACATGGGTACACCACCACGCTCGAGGTACTTGTCGATATTCTTTTCTGATATTGAAAACAACTCAACGCCATCATTTTCAATCTGCGGCTTTACCTTTTTCATCACGGTGGCATATAGTTCATTGTACTGCTTCATGGTAGACATTGAACGCAAGGATCCGAGACTATCCTTCAATGCCTTGTTTTCGGGCAAAGCCAAAAACTTATCTATATATATTTTATAGGTATCGCGATTTCGAATTGCCACCGATGCCTTTATTTCATGGATGTCAAGATTCTTGCTTCCATCAACTAGGAAAAACAGGTTGGCATCGGACATTTTTTGCGGATTTTTTGCACCTTCCACACGTTTCATCGCCACAGTGCCACGCAAAGGCAAAATCTTTTCGTTGAACTCAGCAGGCAAAGTCCTGTCGCTTGCTAAATCAGCTGCAAGCATATCCCCTTCCGCAAAACCTCTTTGCAAACCAAAAGAATAGTCGCTATTTCGCACAGCATTATACATTAATGCACCATTGTACAACTGCGAGGAACTTTTTTGCATAAAATTATCGCGGTGAGACGGAGTACCTTCATAAAGGCCGATAACAAAATTGCCTGCAGTAGTCTCAATCTCAACATAATTCTTTATTTTCAACGGATTGTGCAACACACTACAAGACTGCAAAAAAAATGCAGCAACATAGCATCCGAAAAGAATCCGCAATAATTTTTTCACAAATAATTAATTTATATTGTTTTTTTTATTAATATTGTCGGCACAAAATTAGAAAAAAAAATTACGATTTGATATGAAAAAAAATGTTGTAATATTTCTGGCATTAGCCTTGGTTTTAGGAGGCATGATAGGTATGAACGGTTGCCGTCGTCCCGTACCACCAAAGGCTATCGTAAAAATTGTTGACACAGACAAACAGCCTGTTGAAAACGCAATGGTGATAGTAAAGGCCAACAACTCGGACAGCGCACACACCATGGTTTATTTCAAGGATGAAACCAAATCTGTTGCCGATACTCAGTATACGACATCTGATGGTACTCTTGAATACGAATTCAAGTACGAATCAATATTAAAGGTTGAAGCAACCAAAGATGCAGACAGAGCACACCCCTTCGTCAGAAGAGGCATGGGCGTTCTTGTTCTCGAAAACAACAAGACTGCAGAAGTAACTATCGAAATCAACGAACAAACTGTATTTAATTAGGATTTTGTATGAAAAAACTTTTTGCCGCTTTTGCCCTTGCCATAATATGTACAAGCGCATTTGCCCAAATATCAATTACTTCTACCAACTACTACGGAATAGGTAGCACAGTAAGAAACATATCCGTTGTCGGCAACGACCAAACCGACTCTGTGGCTATCACAAACATAGTCCAATCGCCGGTTATAATAGATTCTGCAGTATGCACCCTTTTCGAGGCATACTACATGATTGACACGGTTGTTTACAAGGAGCCGAGAACAGAAGGTGAATTTACAGAAGAAACCTTCTCGTTTACCGATGCCAACGGCATGAGCATGCACATAAAGGTAAGCGAAGAAAAGGCAGTCTGCATTGGTATCAGCGGCGCTTTGGCACAAATGGGACTTAATGACGACATGGAACTCAAATTCGAGGAGCCAATGGATGTAATATTGTTCCCCGCCGTACAAAACTCACATCTTGAAGATTCTGCACATGGAATTTACAAGAAGCATATAAGCGAAATGCGGGATGTGTTCAATTCGTTTGACGCCCAGATGGGACCAATGATGTATTCATTCCTTGCCGCCGAATACGATTCTGTCTTAATCGATACCAAGGTAAATTATTCATCTAGGTTTAACGAAACTGGCATCTTAAAGCTTTTGGGCTATCACATGCAGAAAGGCAGATACGAATATCTTCGCGAAACCAGACAATATACTTACGTCACAAATATGCTCCTGCATAGAATTAATGGAACTGAGTTCGTGGATATTAACCAATGTACATTGACTAACAATATGTTTGCAATGTATTTTGGCACACCTACAATAAACATTGGAGAAACATTGAGAGAATACATGGGACTAAGCTTCCCGATTTCTTCAACCTCAACTACATTGAACTATTGGACAGCCAATGACAACTACCCTATTGTTGAAATGTCAACCAATGCAGATGTAACTGGAGCAAAGAAACTTGCTGTAAGGTACGGAGAAAACGAATTTGAAGATTTTGTTGCCACAAGCAACATTACAACAAACATCTATCCTAATCCAGCCACCGACATTCTCAACATTGCCATTGAAGACATGGAGAATGGCATCATGAATATATATTCGACAAACGGTGCGCTTGTTAAAGAAGTTAAGTTGGATGGCAGCCACAACAGCATAAGTGTAAACGATTTGCACAACGGATGCTATTTCTTCAGAATTTTCTACGGAGATAAAGAAATAAAAGGTAATTTTGCAAAGAATTAATAAAGGTCTGGGGTATTAGCTCAGTTGGCTAGAGTGCATGGCTGGCAGCCATGAGGTCATCGGTTCGACCCCGATATACTCCACCAGAAGGAAGCGGCTGATTAGCCGCTTTTTTTCGTAATTACACATCATTAATAATGCTAATACTCAATAGGTTGTACAAAATTAGACAAGTGCGTTTTAATACATTTTTACACTATTACATACATTTATAAACATCGGTAAAAAGTTTTTTAATTACATTTGCAACATAAAAACAATCAGTATGCCGTCAGTAATGTTGATATAGACAAATTGCTTATTTACAACAAATTAAACACTACATAATAAAAATGAAAATCAGTTACATTTTAGATACTCAAATCGGAACGGACGGAAAGCAGGTTCTAAACATAAGGTTTGCAGCGAATAACACAAGAGCATTAATAACAACCCCATATCGTCTATATGCCGAAGATTGGGACGAAAAGAAAAAACTGATACGGCGTTCCTGCAAATACTATACTGCCGACAGAGAGAACGCTCGACTGGCAAATTATCTTAACGAAGCAATACAGTTTGCCATAGCCCTGCCTAACTACGAAAGACTAAAGGCTAACGAGATAAAGGCAATCTTCCTGAACAGAAACAAAACTGACAGCTCCGACTTCTACGGACTTATTGAAGAGTATGCGGAACAAAAGAAAAAGGACAACCCTAATTCAACTTCTTACGATGACTTTCTGACCAAAATGCGAGTTATGCAAAAATTCAGAAACGAATTAGCCACAACGGATATTACCCCAGCGTTTCTGAAAGAACTCGAAAACTATCTGCGAAGCGAAAGACATTTGAAAGTTAACTCGATAGCCGACTATATGATAAACATCAGGAGCGTTTACAACTATGCAATAATGAAAGGTCTTGCAAAGCGCGACAGCTACCCCTTTACAATATACAAAATAAAGAGAGAAAGGACAAGACACCGTGTCGTTACGATAGACGATATGCGAAGGGTTTTCACATACGCGCCCGAATCAAGCAGCGAGGCGTTTGCGCTTGATATGTTCAAGTTGTCGTTCTACCTGATTGGAATAAACTTCAAGGATATGCTGAACCTGCAATGGAAAGACATATACAACGACAGGCTGGTTTACAAGCGTATGAAAACAGGTCGCGACATTACCGTTAAGATTGAGCCAGAAGCCTACGAAATAATAAACAGGCACAAAGGCGAAAAAAGAATCCTTAACATACTTGAAGAAAAGGAAAAGACAGCGAAGCCCGATAGAAAGTCACAGTTGCATATCGACATCACAAAGACCTGCAACAAGCACCTGAAAAAGATTTTTGAGAAACTGGAGATAAACATTCCCATATCGACCTACTACGCACGGCATACTTGGGCTACAACGGCGCGTAAATTGGGAATAGACTACGACATAATACACTTGGCTTTGGGACACTCAAACAGCGATGTAACAGCCGTCTATATCGAATACGACAACGAGGAGATAGACGAAGCAAACAGACAGGTGATAGACTGCGTTACAAAGTAAAAAAAAACGGCAGCTCATTTGCGAGCTGCCGAAATCCAAAATACACATTAGCCGTTAAAACACTTTTACACTGCCATTGCCACCAAAGCGGTTCTTGCAGCCCTTTGATGTAATTACGCCGTTTTCGGCTTTCAGAACACAATCGACAAGGTGTTCAAATTCGTTTGTTCCTCTGAACCTGCCGTCCTTTGTAACTTGGAAGATGTAAATGCGGAGTGCGTTCATTGACTTCTGGTGCTTCTCAAGGTCTGACGGTTCAAGGCGCAACGACTGCACGCTGTCGAAGATTACAACATCGTAGTCGTTCATTGCATCGCCAGGAACATTGTCGGTAATGAAGATGTTGGGGTGTACGGCATCGAAGCGGCGCAACTTCTCCTGCATAGTTTGATTGATACCCTCCTCCTTGCTGATGATGAGAACCTTCTGTCCCATTTCGGCACACTTCTTGGCAATGTTTATCGAGAACGATGTCTTTCCTCCGCCGGGCATACCGTAGAGCATAATAGAACCGTTTCTGCTTGCCGTACCAATCATTTCGCGGTACTCCTGCGGAATTTCCACAGTGGCAAAGTTTATCTTCGCCAGTTCGGTTGCAGAAACAATGGAACCAAGTCCACACGCGCCACCTTCATCACAACCAGACATAATGTCGTTGCAGATTTCGCCAGACAAGCCCGAAAGTCCAGACAAGCCGGCAAGCGGAACATCGAGCGGACGGATTGACTTGTCCTCAAGGTATTCGGCTACCTGCGCTACAAGTCCGACATACGCCTTTTCCACCTTCTTGTCTGCAAGTGCCTTGTTTACGGCTTCAAGCAAACTTTTGCGCTGCTTTTCGCGGTCGGAACTATCCATACCGATACGGTTGGCAAGCGAAATGTAACGCTTGATGAGAGTAACGCCGACAAACAGTTTCTCGCTGCTGCCTATTTCGCGGTACTTTTCAACATTGTCGATGTTGACATTAACCGTTTCGTTCTTTTTCATCTTGGCAAGTGCAGCACCCACCTTTTCGTGCATTTCGGCTGTCATATCGCGGTAGCGCGGACTGTCGATAGCACCCGATACGATTGCCTTGCCGAGTTTGGTATGGAGCGACAGCAGGTTGCGGTATGTCGCCTTCTTGCCGTGCAGCCGTGCATACGACTTGAACAGCGAAACTTCGTCGCTTATGCTCTTTACGAGCGTAGCATTGTCGGCTGGCTTCGGTTTGGGAGCTTTCTTTGCCTTTGGTTCTTTCTTCGCTTTCGGTTCTTTCTTTGCTGCGGATTTTTGTTCTTTCTTTTCCGCAGGTTTCGGATCCAGTTCGGTTTTTTTGTCACTTTCGCCAATCCAACTGTTTACCATATTGACACACAGGTCAACTGCCTTGTCGATACTTTCTTTCTTGCCGTAGTGCTTTACCATCGGAAATATCTTCTGTACCTCCTGGCGCATCTCATCATCCCTGAGCAAGTGCTTGTAGTTGTTGAACTCGCTCGCCAAATTTTCTCTTGTGATTTTCATCTTGTTTGATTTTTTTAAGTTTCTATTATTGTTAATTACTCCTGTTGACAATCCATCTGAGCATCAGCATTTTCATCCGTTTCTGCATTGCCATTTTTGGCTACATACCGATTTACCAGTTCCACAATGGCATCAACAGCCTTGGTAATCTCTTCGTCTTCGCCATAAAATTCAAGCAGGTCGTCAATGGTTTCCCTGACCTTGCTGCGCATTTC
>JBGUHW010000088.1:0-21829 GCA_045112395.1 Bacteroidales bacterium | reverse complement strand
TAGTTACTGTTAAGGGTCCCCTTGGTGAATTGTCACAGAAGGTAGATTCTAACATCGAAGTTAAGTTCGAAGATGGTCATATCACTTTCGCAAGACCGAACGATGAAAAAGAAAACAGAGCTAAGCACGGTTTGTACAGAGCTTTGGTAAACAATATGGTAAAGGGAGTTTCTGAAGGTTTCAAGACCGAGCAGGAATTTGTAGGTGTTGGCTATAAGGCAGAAGCTCAGGGACAGATAATTGAAATGTCTCTTGGTTATTCACATGCAATCCTCTTTGAAGTTCCAAAGGAAATCAAGGTTGAATGCAAGACCGAAAAGCGTGGAAACTCTACTCTCACCATGACAAGCATCGACAAACAGTTGTTGGGACAGGTTGCAGCTAAGATTCGTTCGCTGCGTCCACCTGAGCCGTACAAGGGTAAGGGTATCAAGTTTGTTGACGAAGAGTTGCGTAGAAAAGCTGGTAAGTCAGCTAAGGTTTAATCTTAAAATTTTAAAGATATGGCTTTTTCGAAAATAGAAAGAAGACTCAAGATAAAACGCAGAATCCGTAGAAACATATTCGGAACTGCTGAAAAACCAAGAATGTCAGTATTCCGTAGCAACCGTCAGATAAGCGTGCAGATAATTGACGACCTCGCTGCTAATACCCTCGTTTCTGCAACTTCTAAGTGCAAGGAAATCGAAGGCGTAAAGGCTACCAAGTCGCAGAAGGCCGCAATGGTTGGCAAAAAGGTTGCCCAGCTTGCTTTGGAAAAAGGAATCAAGGAAGTGGTTTTTGATAGAAATGGTTACTTGTATCACGGCAAGGTAAAGGCTTTGGCTGACGGTGCAAGAGAAGGTGGACTTAAACTATAATAAAGATATGTTGAATAACGCTAAGAAAGTAAAGACCAGTGATCTGGAATTAAAAGATAGATTGGTTAGCATCCAGAGGGTTACCAAGGTTACCAAGGGTGGACGTACATTCAGCTTCTCGGCAATCGTTGTTGTCGGAAACGAAGACGGAATCGTAGGTTACGGTTTGGGTAAGGCCAGCGAAGTAACAACAGCTATCCAGAAGGGTGTTGAAGATGCCAAGAAGAATTTGATTAAGGTTCCTGTACACAAGGGAACAGTTCCTCACGAGCAGTCTGCTAAGTTCGGCGGTGCAAGAGTATGGATCAAACCTGCTGCATCGGGAACAGGTGTAAAGGCTGGTGGTGCTATGCGTGCCGTATTCGAAAGTGTAGGAATTACCGACGTATTGGCAAAGTCAAAGGGTTCTTCGAATCCTCACAACTTGGTAAAGGCAACCGTTGCTGCATTGCTCGAAATGCGCGATGCTAACGAAGTTGCATATCAGAGACAGGTGAACTTGGACAAAGTGTTTAACGGATAAAAATTATTTGTCATGAAGATTAGAGTAACGCAAATTAAAAGTATGATTGGCAGCACCCAGCGTCAGAAGAATACTCTTGCCGCATTGGGAATTAAGAAGATGCACAATCCTGTTGAACATGAAGCCACCCCGCAGATTCTCGGTATGGTTGAAAAAGTTCGTCATTTAGTAAGTGTTGAAGAAGTTAAATAATTTTTAAAGAAGATTTATTATGGATTTAAGTTGCTTAAAACCGGCAGAAGGTTCAATAAAAGATTGTAAGAGAATTGGCCGTGGACAAGGCTCGGGAAAAGGCGGAACCTCTACCAGAGGACATAAGGGCGCTAAGCAGAGATCCGGTTACAAGAATAAGATCGGTTTCGAAGGCGGTCAGATGCCTATCCAGAGAACTTCACCAAAATTCGGATTTAAGAATAGAAACAGAATCGAATATAAAGGTATCAATGTTTCAACAATTCAGGCTCTCGTAGAAAAGAAGAACCTTGAAGTGGTTGACATCGAAGCTCTTATTAATAATGGTCTTGTTTCTAAGCGCGATCTCGTAAAGATCCTCGGAAACGGTGAATTAACTTCCAAGGTAACAGTCAAGGCTCATGCATTCTCAAAGTCTGCAGCAGAAAAGATTGAAGCTCTCGGAGGTACAATTGAAAAAATTTAGTTTAGTATGAAAAGATTTTTTAGTACGATTAAGAATATATTCAAGATTGAGGATCTCCGCTCAAGGATACTCCTCACTCTTGGGTTCATTCTTATTTACAGACTTGGAGCACATATCGTTCTTCCGGGTGTAAACCCGAACGCTTTGTCGGCCTTGTCTAAGCAGACTGCAGAAGGTGTTCTCAGCCTGCTTGATATGTTTTCTGGTGGTGCTTTCTCCAACGCATCTATTTTTGCGCTCGGAATCATGCCGTATATCTCGGCTAGCATCGTAGTTCAACTTCTCGGTATTGCAGTTCCGTATTTCCAGAGATTGCAGAGGGAAGGTGAAAGCGGTAGAAAGAAAATCAATCAGATAACAAGGTTCTTGACAATTGCAATCCTTCTTATCCAGGCTCCATCGTACATTGCAAACCTGCGCATTCAACTGGCTCAGACTCCAGGTGCAGTAATAGATGGCGGTTTGTTCTTCACAATCTCGTCGACTATTATCCTTACAGCAGGAACAATGTTCATCTTGTGGCTCGGTGAAAGAATTACCGACAAGGGTATAGGAAACGGTATTTCATTGCTCATTATGGTCGGTATCATAGCAAGGCTTCCATACGCACTGGCTGGTGAATTTGTAGCTCGTTTCGAGCAGGCTGGTGGTGGACTCCTTGTTCTGCTTATCGAACTTGTTGTTCTCTTCATTGTATTCGTGCTTGCAATTGCATTGGTACAGGCAGTACGCAAGATTCCGGTACAGTATGCTAAGCGTGTTGTAGGAAACAAGCAGTACGGTGGTGTAAGACAGTATATACCTCTGAAGGTAAATGCTGCTGGCGTTATGCCTATCATCTTCGCACAGGCTCTTATGTTCCTGCCGATTATGTTTGCTGGTTTCAGCTCAGAAGGTGGTGGTTTTATTGCTGCTTTCGCTGACTATACTGGATTCTGGTATAACTTTACATTTGCAGTACTGATTATAGTCTTCACGTATTTCTATACAGCTGTGACTATCAATCCAAGGCAAATGGCAGAAGACATGAAGAAGAACGGCGGTTTTATCCCAGGTGTAAAGCCAGGCAACAAGACAGTTGAATTCTTGGATGACATCATGTCCAAGATAACATTGCCGGGTTCTATATTCTTGGCTATTATCGCAATACTTCCTGCTTTCGCAAGACTGCTTGGCGTAAACAGCCAGTTTGCACAGTTCTACGGAGGTACTTCGTTGCTGATTATGGTCGGTGTAATACTCGACACACTTCAGCAGATAGAAAGCCACTTGTTGATGCGCCATTATGACGGATTGACAAAGTCGGGAAGAATTAAAGGCAGAGGCTCTGTTTCTGCAATGTAACGATCTTTGATGATTTTTATAAAGTCTGACGACGAGGTTGAGTTGGTACGCAGAAGTTCTCTGCTAGTATCGAAAACCCACGCAATGCTCGCGGCTGAAATTGCGCCGGGCGTATCGACCTCGAAATTGGACAAATTGGCAAAGGAATTTATTCTGGATAACGGTGGAGTTCCAGGCTTCCTCAACTATAACGGTTTCCCCAATACATTGTGTGTTTCGGTAAACGATGTTGTTGTGCATGGAATCCCATCAAATCTGGAATTAAAGGATGGTGATATTGTTTCCGTTGATTGCGGAGTGCTGATGAATGGCTTTTACGGAGATTCCTGCTATACCTTCGAGGTCGGTGAAGCCGAGCCGGCAGTAAGGGCATTGTTGGTGTGTACAAAGGAATGCCTTTATAAAGGAATCGAACAGGCAGTAGCTGGAAATAGGATAGGAGATATTGGAAATGCCGTACAGAAGCATGCAGAGTCCCACGGATATTCGGTTGTCGAGGAGCTAGTTGGTCATGGAGTTGGCCGTTTCCTGCATGAGGATCCCAACGTGCCTAACGAAGGAAGGTCAGGCAAGGGTCTGAAGCTGAAGGAAAGAATGACCATAGCTATCGAACCTGTTATCAACATGGGAAAACGAGGAATCGTGCAGGAGAGAGACGGGTGGACAATAAGAACCAGAGATGGGAAACCATCTGCTCATTTTGAGCACACTGTGGTTGTAAAAAATGGTAAGGCAGATATTTTATCTGATTTTAGTTTAATTGAAGAAGTTTTAAAGAAAAAGAAGAATTAGTTTTTGTATGGCAAAACAACTTTCTATAGAATTGGACGGAACGATTATCGAGGCGTTGTCCAATGCAATGTTCAGGGTCGAGCTGGAAGGCGGACACATAATTACTGCCCATATTTCTGGCAAGATGAGAATGCATTACATAAGGATATTGCCGGGTGATAAGGTCAGGTTGGAAATGTCGCCTTACGATTTAACTAAAGGTAGAATAACTTTTAGATACAAATAAAAACATTATAGAGATGAAAGTAAGAACGTCTGTAAAAAAGAGAAGTGACGATTGCATAATCGTCAGAAGAAAAGGAAGAGTTTACGTGATTTGTAAAAAGAATCCTAAATTCAACCAACGTCAGGGTTAATATTAATTGTGTTTATAAATAAAATTAAAGAAATAGAATATGGCAAGAATAGCAGGTGTAGATGTTCCGAATAACAAGCGTGGCGTAATTGCGCTTACCTACATCTTTGGAATTGGCCGCAGCAGGTCGGCAACGATTCTTCAGGAAGCCGGTGTTGATGAAGACATCAAGGCAAAAGATTGGAACGATGAACAAATTGCAGCAATCCGTCAGGCAGTTGGAAAATACCGTCTTGAAGGTGAATTGCGTTCAGAAATTCAACTCAATATCAAGCGTTTGCAGGATATTGGATGCTACAGGGGAATCCGTCATCGTCTTGGTCTGCCGCTGAGAGGTCAGAAGACTAAGAACAACGCAAGAACACGTAGAGGTAAAAAGAAAACTATTGCCAACAAAAAGAAATAAGTAAGATATGGCTAAGAAAGCAAGAGTAACAAAGAAGCGTGTAGTAAAAGTTGAGGCTACTGGCCTTGCACACGTTCACACTTCGTTCAACAACATCATTGTTACGTTGACCAATAACGAAGGACAGGTTATATCATGGTCTTCTTCAGGAAAGAATGGTTTCCGCGGAAGTAAGAAGAACACCCCGTATGCTGGACAGATGGCTGCAGAAGACTGCGGTAAGGTAGCATACGACTTGGGTCTCAGAAAAGTTAAGGCTTACGTAAAGGGACCGGGTGCTGGTAGAGAATCCGCTGTAAGATCGTTGCACAACATGGGCATCGAAGTTACCGAAATCATCGATGTGACTCCATTGCCACACAACGGTTGCAGACCTCCAAAGAGAAGAAGAGTTTAATTATTTGGTTTTAGTGTTATTTTTAAAAGGAAAGAAAAATGGCAAGATATACAGGACCGCAAACTAAAATTGCAAGAAAATTTGGTGAACCAATATTTGGTCCAGATAAGGTGTTGGAAAGAAGAAACTTCCCTCCCGGACAGCACGGATTGAACAAGAAGAGAAAAAAAGTATCTGAATACGGTACACAGTTGCGTGAAAAGCAGAAAGCTAAATATACATACGGCGTTCTCGAAAGACAATTCCGCAACCTCTTCAAGAAGGCAAGCAGTTCAAAGGGTGTAACTGGTGTTGTTCTTCTGCAGTTGCTCGAATCGAGACTCGACAATGTTGTCTTCAGACTTGGTATTGCTCCAACAAGAGTATCGGCTCGTCAGCTCGTTTCGCACCGTCATATTATGGTTAACGGCGAAATGTGCAACATCCCTTCATTCTCGGTAAAGCCAGGTGACATCATTTCGGTACGCGAAAGATCAAAGTCCCTCGAAATTATCACCAACAGCTTGAGTGGTTTCAACCACAGCAAGTATCCTTGGATTGAGTGGGACGATAATTCAATGTCGGGCAAGTTCATGTCTGTTCCCGAAAGAGAAGACATACCCGAAAACATAAGAGAACAGTTAATAGTCGAATTGTATTCAAAATAAAAGGTAAGTAGATGTCAATTTTAGCGTTTCAAAAACCAGATAAGGTAGTTATGCTTGAAGCTACCGATTTCTATGGAAAGTTCGAGTTCAGACCACTTGAACCGGGCTATGGCCAGACAATCGGAAATGCATTGAGGAGAATACTGCTTTCATCGCTTGAAGGTTTTGCAATTTCATCCGTGAAGATAGAGGGTGTGGATCACGAATTTTCCACAATACCCGGAGTTATGGAAGATGTCACTGAGATAATTCTTCAGCTTAAGCAAGTTCGTTTCAAACAGCAGATCGAGGATGTTAATCACGAAAATGTATCTGTTGTAATATCCGGACAAGAAGAATTTAGGGCTGGTGATATAGGAAAGTTCCTTTCTGGTTTCAAGATTTTGAATCCAGACCTGTTGATTTGCAGGATGGAACCTTCTGTAACCCTTAAGATGGACTTGTCTGTAATAAAGGGCAGAGGCTATGTTCAGGCGGATGAAAACAGAACTCTTGACGATACTATCGGCGTTATTCCAATCGGTTCTATTTTTACACCGATTATTAATGTTAAGTATTACGTTGAGAACATGCGTGTTGAGCAGAGAACTGACTACGACAAGCTGATTATCGAAATCCAGACCGACGGTTCGATTCACCCGAAGGATGCTTTGAAGGAAGCCGCTAAAATTCTTATTCATCATTTTATGCTCTTCTCCGATGAAAAGATTACATTGGATACAGATGAAAAGCATGAAAAGGATGAATTCGATGAGGAAGTTCTCCGCATGAGGCAGTTGCTCAAGTCAAGACTTGTTGACCTTGACCTCTCTGTTCGTGCGCTAAATTGCTTGAAGGCTGCCGAAATCGAAACCTTGGGCGACTTGGTTCAGTACAATAAGTCCGACTTGCTGAAGTTCAGAAATTTCGGCAAGAAGTCGCTTACCGAACTCGAGGCTCTTCTCGATATGAAGAATTTGAGCTTTGGTATGGATACATCAAAATTTAAGTTGGATAAGGAATAATACTTTTAGAAAATGAGACATAATAAGAAAGTAAATCATTTAGGAAGAAAAAGTGCTCACAGACAAGCTTTATTGTCTAATATGGCATCTTCTCTGATTCTGCATAAGCGTATATTCACGACAGTTGCAAAGGCTAAGGCTTTGAGAGTTTATGTCGAACCGTTGATTACTAAGGCAAAGGAAGATTCAACACACAATCGTAGGGTTGTTTTCAGCTACCTCGAAAACAAGGAAGCTATAACCGAACTTTTCCGCAATGTAATTGTTAAGGTTGGTGACAGACCAGGTGGATATACCCGCATATTGAGAACAGGAAACCGTTTGGGTGATAACGCAGAAATGTGCATGATGGAACTCGTTGATTACAATGAAAACATGCTCTCTGCAAAGGAAACCAAGAAGAAAGTTCGTCGTTCACGTAAGAAAGCTACTACAACCGACGAGGCTGCTCCTGCTCAGGAAGAAAAGAAGGAAGAATAAGATTTTTGATAATCGAAAAATGGAGATATTTTCGTATCTCCATTTTTTTTGTGTAAATACATTATGATAGTATGGGGCAATGTGTACATGTACTTGGCATGAAATTTAATAATGTATAATTTTTCTATTTTCATATCTCCAGAAAAAAGCATATCTTTGCAAGTGATATTTTATATGAGAATCATTAAATGACTAAAAAGATATTTTTACAATTAACCGCATTTTTTGTGTTAGTGCTATTTAGCAATGTGGTAAAAACTCAGGAGCGGTTTATCTTTACACCGCAGTGGACGGCACAGGCACAGTTTGCGGGCTACTATGTAGCTTACGAAAAGGGCTTTTATAAGGATGCAGGAGTTAATGTGGAAATTATTCACCCTTCGGCTACAGAGTCGGCAATGAATCGTATTCGCAACAATGATAGTCATGCCACAACTCTTCAGCTATGTCAGGCGATGGAGATTGTGGATAACGGCATTTCATTGGTGAATATTTTCCAGACCTCAATGAACAATGCATTGGTCATCGTCTCGCGTCGCGGCAAAGATCCATTGACACAAAAGGGTGCTAGAGTCGGCATTTGGAGCATTGGTTTTGGACAGATGGCTATATGCATGAGTATGAAAGAACATCTTGATTATGAGTGGATTCCATTTGCGTATAATGTAAATCTCTTCGTAGCGGGCGCTGTAGACGCAACCCTTGCCATGAGCTACAACGAGTATTATCAGCTCTTGCAAACAGGCATGGACTTAACTGAGGAGAATGTGTACCGTTTCTGCGATCACGGTTACAATGTGCAGGAAGATGGTGTATATATGACTCGCGAGTATTATGAAACGCACAAGGAGCAGGCAGATAAATTTGCCCAGGCTAGTCGTCGTGGTTGGGAGTGGGCTGCCCAGCATCCCGATGAGACTCTGGAAATAGTAATGAAATATGTGCGCGACAACCATATAGCAACAAACAGAGTGCTTCAAAAGTTGATGCTTGCCGAGGTGCTACGCCTACAGGTTGACAGGGAATCTGGCAAGCGCGAGTTTCGTCTGCGTCCAGACATGGTAAAACTCGCCAGCGGACTGATGGTGGAGTGCAACCTTCTAAAGCACGAAGTTACATACGAGGACCTTATAACGAAATAGCCCTATGAAAAAAAATATCTTCAATATACATCGCTCACTTTCTACGAGGCTCAGTCTTTTGATAGTCCTATTTGCTGCAGTAATACTTGTAGCTTCCCTTGGTTATATGTTCGGTGTGTCGCGGGAGGCCATACGCCAGGAGGCCGTTAACCATGCAACAGAGATTTTGGAAAACACAGCCTTGCGTGTAAACGGAATTCTTGACAAGGTGGTCATTGCAACCGATAACACAGACTGGCTTATCACTAGTCATCTTGATTCCCCAGATTCTATGTTTTTCTACTCACGGTGCATTCTCCTGAACAATCCCGACCTTAATGGATGTTCAATCGCTTTTGAACCGAACTTTTTTAAGGAACGAGGCCGTTATTTTTCGGCTTACTCATACAATGACAAAGGAAAAATATTGACTTCGCAGGAAGGCAACGAGCAATACGAATATTTTTACATGGATTGGTATCAGCTCTGTAAATTGTTGGATAGACCTGTGTGGACCGAGCCTTTTATGGATTACAATCCAGAAGACATATATTCTTATGATATGATAGCTTCCTACTGCAAACCATTGAAAGACAGCGAAGGAAACTATATCGGAACTATTGCTGTAGATTTATCACTTGAATGGCTGTCTAAAACCATATCGGCTGTCAAGCCATATCCAAACTCTTACAGCATAATGATTGGTAGTGGCGGAACTTATTTTGTACATCCTGACACCACAAAGCTTTTCTATCAAACTATTTATACAGAAACCCTTGAAAAGCCAGATACAGCGATTACCGCACTTGGTCGCGCAATGCAACGCGGTGAGGAGGGGATGCGACAACTGAAAATAGATGGCGAGGAATGTTTTGTTTTCTACAAACCATTAAGCACTACCGGTTGGAGCGTGGCAATTGTATGTCCAGAAAGCGATATTTTTGGTTCGTTCAACCGAATCAGACGAGCAGTAACTATTGCTGTGCTTGCTGGTCTACTGCTGATGTTCCTTGTGTGCATCCGTATTATTGCCAGAGAGTTAAGACCATTAAAACGCCTTGTTAAGCAAGCAGGTAGCATAGCTAATGGTAATTTTAACGAAACTTTGCCCGATGATGGTCGCAACGATGAGATAGGTCAGTTGAGCGATTCTTTCAGCAATATGCAGCGCTCTTTGGTCAACTATATATCAGAGCTTAAGCAGACCACTGCACAGAAAGCTTCCATGGAAAATGAACTCAAGGTTGCAAGTGACATACAAATGTCGATGGTTCCGCGTACATTTCCACCATTCCCAGCTCGTCGCGACATTGACCTGTTCGCTTCTATGACACCCGCAAAGGAAGTCGGAGGCGATTTATACGACTTTTTCATTCAAAACGAGCACCTGTATTTCTGTGTAGGCGATGTTTCGGGCAAAGGTGTGCCTGCTTCATTGTTTATGGCAGTAACGCGTAATCTTTTCAGAATAGTTGCACAGCAGGGACATTCGCCTGCGGAGATAGCTACGCAGATAAACAATATTCTATCTAACGATAACGAGCAGAACATGTTTGTTACCATGTTTATTGGTTGTGCCGACCTCAAGACAGGACACCTTGATTTCTGCAACTGTGGGCACAATGCTCCACTAATAGATGGTGAGTTTATGAAACTCAAATATACGAATCGCCCTCTCGGAATTTGGGAGGAAGGTGATTTCTATGGTGAGAGCATTGACGACATACGCGATAAGCAGATTTTTATCTATACTGATGGCCTTACTGAAGCCGAGAATCTGCAGCACGAACTTTTCGGAGACGAGCGGTTGCATGAGTTTTTGGCAAAGGCACAAAGCCTTTCGTCTGAGCAGGTTATAATTATGCTACAAGAATCTGTTGCAAAGCATCGCGATGGCACGATACCAAACGATGACCTCACTCTTCTGTGCTTGACAATAGTTGAACCAAAATAATTTTTCCACTCTTGATATTTTCATGTCAAAATTATAACTTTGCGAATTAGAATTATTCATAAATACATTAAAAACAAACTATCATGAGTGAAATTATTGGTATTGCAGCGAGACAGATTTTAGATTCAAGAGGAAATCCAACCGTAGAGGTTGATGTATATACAGCAGCTGGTGCTATGGGGCGTGCGGCTGTTCCGAGTGGCGCTTCTACTGGCGTCCACGAAATGCTTGAACTTCGTGACGGCGACAAGAGCCGTTTCATGGGAAAAGGTGTAATGCAGGCGGTTCGCAATGTGCAGACAACAATAGCAGAGAACTTGCGTGGTATCTCCGTCGATGACCAGTTGGCTATCGACCGTACAATGATAAACCTCGATGGTACGGCAAACAAGTCGGGACTTGGCGCAAATGCAATATTGGCAGTTTCGATGGCATGTGCACAAGCTGCTTCTCAAGAACACGGAATGTCGCTTTTCAGTTATATTGGCGGACTTGGTGCAAGGACTTTGCCTATTCCGATGATGAATATCCTCAATGGTGGCGCTCATGCCGACAACAAGATTGACATACAGGAATTCATGATTATGCCGGTGGGTGCTCCTACTTTCAGCGAGGCTTTGAGAATGGGAACAGAGGTTTTCCATAACTTGAAGGCGGTGCTTTCGGCATCGAAGTATTCAACAAATGTTGGCGACGAAGGCGGTTTTGCACCGAATCTTGGTTCAAACGAGGAAGCCGTAGAATATGTAGTAAAGGCAATTGAAAAGGCCGGTTACAAACCTGGCGAAGACATTTACATTGCCCTTGATGCTGCTGCAAGCGAATTTTATGATGCGGAGAAGAAATTGTATGTTTTCGGTTCAAATGGTAAGACATATACATCTGAGCAACTAGTGGATTATTGGAAGGAATGGACTTCCAAGTATCCTGTGATTTCGATTGAGGACGGTCTGGCAGAGGACGATTGGGACGGCTGGAAACTTCTTACCGATGCTATTGGTGATCGTGTTCAGCTTGTGGGCGATGATTTGTTTGTTACAAATCCAATACGTCTTGCAAAAGGAATTGGTGGTGGCGTGGCAAATTCCATTTTGGTTAAGCTGAACCAGATTGGCACCTTGTCTGAAACCATGCAGACCATAAATCTTGCACAGCAGAATTCTTACACAACGATAATCAGCCATCGTTCGGGCGAAACAGAGGACACTTTCATTGCCGATTTGGCCGTGGCAGTAAATTCTGGTCTTATCAAGACAGGTTCAGCTTCGCGTACCGACCGTATTGCCAAGTACAACCAGTTGCTTCGTATCGAGGAACAGCTTGGCGAAAATGCCAACTATCTTGGCAGAAATTTCAAGTTCGCAAGAGAATAAAAGTTTTAGATTAATAATAGAAAGCGCAGATGGCTGAGGCTGTCTGCGCTTTTTTTGTTTTCCTCCGCCATTCCGACACTCCATGTCAGTCCTGCAAATGCTGAAATTGTCATTTTGTCAGTTTTTTGCAAGTGGCACATTTTTAGATAATGCCATGCCGTGAAATTTTAAAATTGTCTAACATTAAAAAATTAAAGAATATCATGGAAAAGATTGGAAGACCAATGGCAGGCAAAGTCCTGATTAAACCGGAAGCAGCAGAACAGAAGACAGTTGGTGGCATTATAATCCCCGATTCGGCACAGGAAAAACCACAGAAGGGAAAAATTATCGCAGTTGGTAATCAGAAGAAGGACGAACCTATCGAGGTTAAGGCTGGCGATGTTGTTTTGTATGGAAAGTACAGCGGTACAGAATTGAAGATCAATGGCGAAAGCTACTTGATAATGAACCAGAACGATATTTTATTAGTTGTTGAAGAATAATTTTTGAAAGGATATAGCTATGGCAAAAGAGATAAAATTCAATATTGAATCGAGAGACTTGTTGAAGAAGGGTGTTGACACTTTGGCAGATGCCGTAAAGGTTACACTTGGTCCTAAGGGCAGAAATGTAGTAATTGACAAGAAGTTCGGCGCTCCGCACATTACCAAGGATGGTGTCAGTGTAGCAAAGGAAATCGAAATAAAGGACCCGTTCATGAACATGGGTGCCCAGATGGTTAAGGAAGTTGCATCCAAGACCAACGATGATGCTGGTGACGGAACAACAACCGCTACTGTTCTTGCTCAGGCAATTGTTAGCGAAGGCTTGAAGAATGTAACCGCTGGAGCAAATCCAATGGATTTGAAGCGCGGTATCGACAAGGCTGTTGCAGCTGTTGTGGCAGAATTGAAGAAGATGAGCCAGAATGTTGGTGACGACAACAAGAAGATCGAGCAGGTTGCAACCATTTCTGCAAACAACGAGCTTGCAATCGGTAAGGACATCGCCCTCGCTATGGAAAAGGTAAAGAAGGAAGGCGTAATCACAATTGAAGAGGCAAAGGGTATCACAACCGAGGTTAAGGTTGTTGAAGGTATGCAGTTCGACCGTGGTTACATTTCACCGTACTTCATTACCGACAGCGAAAAAATGCAGACCGTAATGGACAATCCTTACATCCTTATTACCGACAAGAAGATTTCATCGATGAAGGACTTGCTGCCAGTTCTCGAACCGATAGCTCAGGAAGGAAAAGCATTGCTTATCATAGCTGAAGATGTTGAAAGCGAAGCTTTGGCAACCCTTATCGTAAACCGTTTGAGAGGCACATTGAAGATAGCTGCTGTTAAGGCTCCAGGATTCGGTGACAGAAGAAAAGAAATGTTGCAGGATATAGCAATCCTTACCGGTGGTGAAGTTATCACCGAAGAACGCGGCTTGAAGCTCGAAAATGCAAACATCACAATGCTCGGTCGTGCCGACAAGGTTACAATCGACAAGGAAAACACAACTATTGTTGATGGTTGCGGACAGAAAGACCAGATTGCAGCTAGAGTTGCACAGATTAAGAAGCAGATCGAACTCACAACCAGCGACTACGACCGTGAAAAGTTGCAGGAACGCCTTGCTAAGTTGTCGGGTGGTGTTGCCGTAATCTATGTTGGTGGTACTACCGAAGTAGAAATGAAGGAAAAGAAAGACCGCTACGAAGATGCTTTGTCGGCTACCCGTGCAGCAGTTGCCGAAGGTATAATCCCTGGTGGTGGTGTTGCTTACATTCGTGCAATCCAGAAGATTAGCGACCTTAAGGGTGACAACGACGAGGAAAACCTCGGTATCGCAATCGTACTCCGCGCTTTGGAAGAACCACTGCGTCGCATCGTAGAGAACGCAGGCAAGGAAGGTTCGGTTGTTGTCCAGAAGGTTAAGGACGGCAAGGACGATTTCGGTTACAATGCTCGCATCGACAAGTATGAAAACTTGTACGAAGCTGGTGTTATCGACCCGACCAAGGTTTCGCGTATCGCATTGGAGAACGCTGCTAGCATCGCAGGTATGTTGTTGACTACCGAATGCGTAATCGCCGACATCCCTGAAGAAAATCCGGCTCCTATGGGTGGCGGTGCCAACCCGATGGGCGGAATGGGCATGATGTAAAAGCTCATAATATAAATTTTCAAGTTAATACTAGGCAGAGGCAATCGTAAGGTTGCCTCTGTTTTTTTGTTTCTTTATTTTACGAAAACCTATTATCTTTGCCTATGCTAATAATGTATGAATATGAAAATTAGATTTGTAATTTTATTGTCGCTGGCTGTTCTGTTGCTTTGCGGCGGATGTGGTAACAGTCAAAAGGATGTTGAGATAAAGTATATATCCTATAATATTCGTAATAGCCGTGCCAACGATGGCGACAACGCCTGGGATATCCGTAAGCCAGCAACCAAGGAAATGATTGACAAAGAGCAACCGGATGTGTTCGGCTTGCAGGAGGCGTATATTGAGCAGTTGCAATACATCGACAATAATTTTCCAAACTACAGCCGTGTTGGCGTTGGTCGCGACGATGGCAAGGAGGAAGGTGAATTTATGGCAGTATATTATCGCAGCGACAAGTTCAAGTTGCTAAAAAATGGTGATTTTTGGTTGTCGGAAACTCCCGATGAGTGTTCCATGGGCTGGGATGCTGCATGCAGACGAATTGTCACCTGGGCAAAGCTTAAGGACAAGGAAACAGGTAAGGTGTTCTATGCATTCAATACGCATCTTGACCATGTTGGCGAAGTCGCACGTGAGCAATCAATTTTGTTGATTGTTAAGAAGATAGATGAAATAGTTAAGAAAGATAAGGCACCTGTTTTCCTGTCGGGCGACTTCAATTCGAATGTAAATTCCGCCATTTTCGATCCGCTGAAAAACATTATGAAGGACAGTCGCGCAATATTGCCCGAATCGGAATGGATTCCAACATATAACAATTATGGTAATGGAAACGACGCCATGATAGATTACATTTTTTACAAAAATGCAGAAGTGTTGGATTTCAAGACCTTGAATGGCGACTACGGCAAACCGTACATTTCAGACCATTATCCGGTGATGGCGACGATGAAGATTTAGGGGTTCAAGGTTTCTGGTTTAAGGTTTAACGTTTCTGGTTTAAGGTTTCTGGTTTAATGGTTTCTTGACTATTAACTATTAACTATTAACTCTTAACTTTCAACTATTTTTTTCTGTATTCGCTAGGCGAAATTCCAATTGCTCGCTTGAAATAGCGGCTGAATGTTGCAAGGTCGGGGAAACCTAGTTGTTCTGATATTTCCTGCAACGACATCTTGTGCTCGGTGCGGAGCAAAGTTTTCGACATATGTATCACATGCTGCTGTATCCAGTAGTTTGCGCTATGTCCTGTTTCGTTCTTTATGGAAGTGCTGAAATATTTGGGTGACAGGCAGAACAGGTCGGCATAAAATTCCACGTCGCGGTGCTCCTTGTAGTGCTTTATGATGGCTTCGTAGAGTTTGGAACTTATGTGTCCGCTTGTCGAAGCGTTGATGCCGTCGTTTTCTATGCGGAATGTGTCGATTACCAGTAACAATATGTGCAATTGTGGTAAAATACAATCGTCGGGCAATGTGGTACTTAGACTGGAGACAATGCGGAGTGACTCGATAAGTGTCATTACATCAGCATATTGGCTTGGCGTGAGGGTGAAATGGGGATGCTGCTCGTAATGGAATCGGCTGTTGTTGATGTTTAGAATGGCAAGCCGTTCGTAAAGTCGCTCGGAAACGACTACAAGCGTGGCAAGGTAGTCGTCGGACGAGCTGTGCGCGAGTAATGCGTGGTTCGGATATACTATGGCGAGATTGTGTGGGCCAAAATCTTCAGTTTGTCCTTCATATTCGGTGCTTACGCTTCCTTGGTGGTTTATGCCAATGGTGTAGTGCGGCGAGGCGTATGGTTCCCCGTAAACTGGCATTCTCCTTACATTGTCGATTACAACCACGCCCTTGCGGTTGATTTCATCGGTCATTTTCGTTATAAAGTTGTCGTTGCCGTTCATTTCGGTTTTGTTTTTGCATTTCGGCGACAAATATAACAAAAATGTGGTTTTGCAAAAAAAAAGAGTTTTTGCCAAATTTAAAAATCTTATTGACTATAATCGTATTGGATTGTCATATACTTTTGCTAAACTAAAATAAATGTCGATTTTTGATGACTTTTATAAAAGAATATGTAAATTTGTAATTAAATTTTAATCTTATGAATAGAAAAGTTTTAATTGCAATGGTTTTTATGCTTGCTATGCTGGCGAGTATAAAAACCGTTGCGCAGACGACGGACATTACAGTCCATTTCAGAGTGGGTGTAAATTCAGCACCTGAAGAGTTGCTGGATGTGAAGAAATTTTATTTCGAAGGCGAGAATGTCGTTTTCAAGCTTGGCGATGGCACAACTACTTCGTTTGCTATGACCGATGTCAAGAAAATGACATTGAACTATACTCCAGACGATTTTACCGAGGTTGATGAAATGTCGGCAAATGAAGGTATTTTCCCGAATCCGGCTGCCGATATGCTGTATTTCAACTTCGATGTTAAGTCGGATGTGATTATGCAGATCTTTTCTGCAACGGGACAACTTGTCATGGAGAAGAACCTGTCATCCGAGAATGCTGTAGATATTAGTAGTCTGAACGAAGGTTTGTACATCGTGAGGATTGATGGTAAAACTTATAAATTCAGCAAGCTATGAAAAAGATATTAATATTATTGGCATTGACATTGTCGGTTCTGGCATTGTCGGCACAAAACAAGCTCCTGTATTATAGCGGTGGCAATGTAATATATACAAGGGACATAACGAATGTTGACAGCGTAAGTTTCCTTCCTACAGGAACTTCAAGCGCATATACAAATATAAATGGTGAAACTCCGTTCACATTCCCAGTAATGGGAATCGACAGCATTGTGCTTTATATGCCGTCGCTTGATGGTGACGACCCGCAGCAGCAGGACGAGGGCGATTGGATATTCATTACATATACCAATGGCGAAGTCGGTGTGGTTAATCCGTGGGCTACGCAAGGAATAACGGTTACTTGCAATGGCGAAGATGTTTCTGTAAATGCAGCATCGAGAACCGAAAACCGCACTATTGTTGTGGCTGGTACAACCACCAATGGCTCGCTTACAATTAATACCGACAACAAGTTCGACCTGAGGCTTAATGGTGCAAGCATTACCAATACTACTGGTGCCGCGATAAATGTTATTTCTGATGTGCGCGTAAATCTTTTCCTCGAGGACGGTACAACCAACTCGCTTGCTGATGGTTCGACAAGTGAATACAAGGCTGCTTTGCTTTGCGAAGGTTCTATCGAGGTATATGGCAATGGAACACTTAATGTGGCAGGAAATAAGAAGCACGGTATCAATAGCGATGCGCATATTAATGTGTATGCAGGTACGATTAATGTAACTTCTGCTGTAAATGATGGTATACACGCAAACAATTTCAGGTTGTATGGCGGTAATGTAAGCGTAAGCGGTTTCGGTAGCGATGGTATCGAGGCCGAATATGGTCAAAGCAACAATGATGATATTGCCGGTGACATAAGCCTAATGGGCGGTTCGCTGAACCTGACAGTAGCAACCGCCGATTGCAAGGGCTTGAAGTGCGACACCCTGACAATACAAGGCGGAACACACAACCTTACTGCTTCGGGTGCACAGACCAAGGCAATAAAATCGACCATAGTTTACATTGCTGGCGGTAATACGACTATTACAGCTTCTGGCGCTGCTGTAGTTAATGATGGTGACCCGTCGTATTGCTCTGGCATTAAGGCGACAAACATGTATGTAACAAATGGCGAACTTACTGTTACTTGTCCATCGTCTAATGATGGAGCAAGAGGCATTTCTACAGACGGATTGTTCAGTATGAGCGGTGGAACGGTAATATTGTCAGTCGCTGGCAATGGCGGTTCATACACGGATGCATCCAATGTCGCCGACACATACAGCGCAGCATGTATAAAGAGCGATGTTTCAGCAGATATTAATGGCGGAACATTGACTTTTACTTGTAGCGGAACCGATAGCAAGGGAATCTCGAGTGATGGAAATATTAATGTCAATGGTGGAAATATTACAATGACGCTTTTGGGCGGTGCTAGCAAGGGTTTCAAGGCTGACGAAATAATGACTGTCAACGATGGAACAATAAATGTTACCGCTTCGGGTACTACTGTAGTTACAAATTCCGACCCAGCATACTGTATGGCAATAAAGGGCAATACAACTAATATCAATGGTGGTAATATTACCGTAAACTGCACAAGCACTAACACTGGCGGTCGTGCAATCTCGTCAGATGGTGTTCTCACAATCAACGGTGGCACAATGAATTTTACAACTGCTGGTAGTGGAACGACAATAACTACAAGCGATGGTTATTCTCCAGTATGTATTAAGGCCGATGGCGATGCTTACATCTATGGCGGAAATATAATTTGTAGTAGTTCAGGCAAGGGTGGTCGTGGAATAAAAGTTGACGGAGCTCTTGTCATCGGACAATCCGGTGCCGCAGACAATTTGCTGAACATTGAAATAACTACTTCGGGTACGGCAGTCAACTCTTCAGGCGGTGGTGGTTTCCCAGGTGGCGGAAGCAGTAGTTCTGGATATTCAGGTAATCCAAAAGGCATTAAGTGCTTGGACAACCTTACTATAAACAGCGGTCGCGTAGCTGTATATTCAAATCAGGAAGGTATCGAAAGCAAGACTGCAATTTATGTGAATGGCGGTATCGTTGAGGTAAATTCTGCAGATGATGGTCTTAATGCAGGTGTAAAGTCACCTGCATCAGGTTATCTTGAAATAAATGGCGGAAAGTTGTGGATTTACGCTCGCGGAAGCGATGCTCTCGATTGCAATGGTGCAAGAACCGTGATAAATGGCGGTTTGATAATCGCTGGCGGTAACGGACACGAACAGGCCGTTGACTGCAACCTTGGTGAAACTCAGGGCAATACCTTGGAAATTAACGGTGGTACGTTGTTGGCTTTCGGTGGTTCTATGGGTGCTTGGTCGCAGTCTATGGGCGGCGGAGGTTTCCCTGGTGGAGGATCTTCCTCATCAAGTGCTGCGCCTACAATGACTAACCAGAAGTACTTGTTGAATAGTTCTTCAAGTGGTGGCGGTTATCCTGGCGGAGGTTCTTCATCTTCATCAACATCAATAACCTCAACCATTGTTATTAAAGATGCAAGCAATAATACCATACTGATATACAAGGGCCCGACAGTATCAGGCAATGGTTGGGAAACTAACTATGGCACAGGAACAAAGCCTCCAGGCGGTGGAAGCGAATTCGGTTTCTCAAGTCCCGATGTACAGTCTGGCAATTACAGCATCTATACTACGGCTACTATCAGTGGCGGTGAAAGTTGGCATGGTTTCTACACTGGTGCAACTGCAACAACCTCCGGAACGGCAACTTCAGTAACAGCAAAACCATAATAATTTAATATGAACAGAATTTTTTCAGTAATACTCTCAGTTCTTCTCCTTGTTGCACTCAATTCGTGCAACAAGGGCGAAGGCGAGGGCGGTACGGGTGTCATCGAGGGCGATGTGGTTCGCATTCTGCATCCCGATGACAATTATACTCTCGAAACCGATACGGTTGTCGGTTCGAAGGTGGATGTTTTCATTGTTTATGGCGACGATACATTCTATGGCGATGATGTAGAAACTGATGACAATGGTCATTACCGTTTCAAATACATGAATCCTGGCAAATATACGCTGTTTGCTTATTCGACATTGCCGAGCGGCGAGAGAATTGCCGTTTCGCAGGAAGTGGAGCTCAAAAAAGGAGCTACAGCAACAGTGCCGACCATCTACATCCACGAGGGTAAGGCATACGGTACATCTATCGTTAAAGGTCGCGTGTATGCAAAGTATTATCACAATAGCACATATCGTGGCGAAGGCTGGGCATACGACCATCGCGTGTTCGTTAAGCGCGATTCCGAACCTTATCATTTCGATGATGTGCGTGTTGGCATTGATGGATATTTCTATTTCCAGAAAATTACTCCAGGCGACTATACCATTTTCACCTTTACCGAGAATCTGAACGAAATTCCTGACACGGTAACTCGTAGCATTAAAGTGGAAAATGCTGGCACGATTTATGAAATTCCCGATACTATCAACATAATTTCAAATGTTTAAGGTATGAAAAGAGGAATATTAATAATGTTCGTATTGCTGTTGTCGGCATTTATGGTCTGTGCGCAGACTACCGAGGAAAAGCGCGAGAAACGCAAAGGTCTTACCGTTAAGGAATGGAACGAAAACCAAGCCACAAAAACGCGCTTTCTCGACCATATTACAAAGTACGATGCCAACGGCTTCAAGATTGAGGAAATCGAATACGCCAACTACGGACAGAAGTCGCGTGTGACATTCGAATACAACACCGTTGGAAAGTGCATAAAGGAAGTAGAGTACGACAGTCGCAACAAGCCGGTGCGCATCCGCAAGTTTGAGTATTATCCCGATGGAAGCAAGAAGAAGCAGTACAACTATTTCCCTAACGGCAAATTGGAGACAGTAAAGGAATTCGAGTACATTTTTGATAAACAGTAGCCCGAATGTTATCATCGATTGAAGATAAGTTGCAGTCGTTCAATACTATTACCCTTGCTGAAATGGACAAGGTGAAGTTGATGAACAGGGTTGATACCAAATTTTTGGTGACAACTGAGCAACTTATGGAAATCCTTGACCGAATAAGCCAAAGATATTTTGTGCAGTATAACGAGGGCAGGCGTATCGCCGATTACAATACGCTTTACTACGACACGCCCGACTGCAAGATGTACATTGCACATCACAACCGCAAGCTGAATAGGCAGAAACTGCGCTCGCGCATATATGTTGATAGCAACTTGGCATTTTGCGAAATTAAGACTAAAAACAACAAGGGACGAACAAAGAAAAAGCGTGTTTCCATCGATTGTTCCGAGTTTGGCACTATGTTGCAGAATGGCGATACGCGAAACTTTGTTTCGGAGCATTTAAGGTACAATGTGAGCGAACTTTCACCAGTCCTCGAAAACAAATTCACGCGTATAACTCTAGTGAACATCGAAAAGACCGAGCGCCTTACAATTGACATGAATGTTAATCTTATCAATAGGGTTACTGGCAAGTCGGCATGCATTCCGAACCTTGTTATCGTGGAACTCAAGCAGGACGGACTTTGCCAGTCGTATTTCCGCGATGTGCTGCTCGACTTGCGTATAAAGCAGAAACGAATCAGTAAGTACTGCCTTGGCACCGTGCTTACAAATCCGAATATTAAGAATAACCGCTTCAGGAGAAAGATGCGGTATATTGAAAAATTGTGTAATACGAAAATTTTATGAAGAAATTATTTTTTCTGATGGTGGCGATTGCCCTTTTTACGGTAAAAGGATTTGCCCAGGAACAGATGGCAGAAGTTGTCGATTCCGAAAATGCCATTGAAGCAATTGCTGAAGATAATTCGAGTTTCATTGCCGACAACAAGGAATTCGATCCCGACATTGCCCGCGAGTTTGCCGACGAGATGACAGCAATAGCCTCTCCAAACGACATTCTTGGCATTCCGCTGTGGAACAAGGACAGTCTTCTGTCGATGTTCGTTTTGTTCCTTGTGAACATTATAATCTGCTGGCTGATAGTACATTTCCTGTATTATCGCAAGAGCAAGCGCAAGGACTATTACTTTACCTTCATGCTGTTTGGCACGACTGTGTTCCTGCTGATGAACCTGCTCAACAATGTGAATCTTGCGATGGGCTTTGCAATGGGTCTGTTCGCCATCTTCGGACTTATCCGTTATCGCACCGAGCCTTTGCCAATCCGC
>JBGUHW010000087.1:0-6766 GCA_045112395.1 Bacteroidales bacterium | reverse complement strand
GCTAAGGTATTGACGGCTGCAAGTTCGGATCCTGTTGATGAAAATGACGAGGATTATCATGTGGCGTTGAAGCAGTTCCTCGATACTGCCGAGTACAACAAGTATATGACTAGTGTAAGTTTCGGCAACTACAACAAGATACCAAAGATGTTGACCGAGGATAAGGTCGTTATAACGGGTGTAAAGTTTGTCTACGACCGCAAGTCGCAGAAAAGAGGTCTTGTGTATGGCGGTCCTATAGGTATTGTAAGTTTCGGTAAGCATCGTGTATTACGAAATGTTTATGGATACATTAGGATAACTAAGGCTCGCAGCGCAGCATCTGAGGTTTTCGAGATGCTTATTACTGTTGACAATGATAAGTTCTTCTATTTCAATACGGATGGTAAGTATGTCAAGACTTATTCGGAAGAAGGTGACGGTGTAAATAAGTATCGGTCAATAATTGCCGAATCGAAAGAGAAATATACCGACAATTATAATGTAGTACTTGAAGGCAATACTGATAAGAATGCTTTCTTGAAGGATATGGACAGGAAGTTCCAAAATAGGGAAAGTGAATATTAGGATTATAGTGTACATATTGCTGATGCTGTCGCTTACGTTTTTGAGTGGTTGCTGGACGTTCCAGAGGGACGTTAGTCCATCATCTACAGCGTCAAGGTCATCGGCAACCGACTTTTCGTCAATGTACAATCCTGGGGCTTCTGTTGTAAATCCGCAGATAAAGGCGTATGTGGCGTCTGATACCGAAGCCGATGTGTTTTTCCGCATAAGGACGCAGGAACTAAAAAATGCTCTTGCCAATCCGTTGGAAAAGGAAATAAACATATATGTCAAGTATTATCTGCGTAGCTCAAGCGATTTCCAACTTGCCGATACGGCTTCTATGCGTTATACATTTGATGTCTCTACCGGCGATTATATGTATGGGCGTTTCAAGGTTTCTTTGGCAAATAAAACTTCGTACAAGCTGGTTGTTGATTTTGTGAATATGCGCTACGATATTCGTAAGCGTTTGATTTGTGATTTAAAGAATACTCCGGTTTTCAACGACGACAAGTTCATCGCAAAAACAACTTCAGACGAGTTCCTTTATAACAATGTAGTGCCAGTAGGTAGGCCTTTGGTCTTGTATAGAGGTGCCGATTGCGGGACAACCGTCGATGTGGAGTTTTATGACGAAAAGAAATATGTATCGCTTCCTCCGTATCTGAGTTCTCCTGTTAAGTCTCCTAATGTTCCCGATTCAATTTTCCGCTATACTTTTGGCGATACATTGCATATCGACAAGGCTGGATTTTACGCAATAGGTTCGACTCCGAAGAATGAGAAATTTGGTATAGTATCAGTCGAAAATCTGTCGTATCCTACGATAACAAAGGTGTCGGATATGTTGGAACCAATGAAGTTGATATGTACTGACAAGGAATTTGCTAAGGTTGATTCATCGGCAAACCAGAAGAAGTCTATTGATGCATTTTGGTTAGGGTTGTCGAGGAACGAGAAAAATGCCAAGGAGCAGATTCGGGTATTTTATAGCCGGGTTGCGTTGGCAAATATGTTTTTTTCAAGTAGGGTGGAGGGATGGCAAACCGACCGAGGCATGATATACGTAATGCTTGGGCCTCCTACTGTGGTTAATATAACTCCTACTAGTGAGGAGTGGGTATATGGCGAGAATAATGGTATGTTATTTACATTCGAAAATATTTCTGGACTTCGCAACGACTTTTCGCTGTTGAGGTCTAGTGCATATCAGTCAGTTTGGTCGCAGGTCTTGACGACTTGGCGGTCGGGGAAAATATTTACAGTTTCAAAGTTGAACAATGAGTGAATTTATTTTTGGAATAAGACCTGTGCTCGAAGCGATTAGGGCAGGGCAGGAGATTGACAAGGTGCTGGTAAGGCAGAATATGACTGGCGACCTGTCGGTGGAACTTATGACAGAACTGAGACGCAACAAGCTGAACATACAGTATGTTCCAGCCGAAAAACTTGATAAGATTACCAATAGGAATCATCAGGGTGTTGTCGCATATATTTCGCCTGTTGCATATCAAAGCCTCGAGCAAGTGGTAATGAAGACATTTGATGATGGCGTTACGCCTGTTGTTGTAGTGTTGGATGGAATTACCGATGTGCGTAACTTTGGCGCCATAGCACGTACATGCGAGTGTGCAGGGGTTACTGCAATTGTCATTCCCGAGACAAACTCAGCGAGAATTACGGAAGATGCAATAAAAACTTCGGCTGGTGCATTGTACAATATTCCTGTATGCCGTGAGAAAAATCTTGTCGATACAGTATTGTTCCTGCAACAAAGCGGATTTCGCGTTTATGCAGCTACAGAAAAGACAGAAAACATCATTTACGATGAGGACCTTTCGGGGCCAGTGGCAATAGTGATGGGTTCGGAAGATGTTGGGGTGTCTAAAACATTGATGAAACGTGTCGACAAGCTGGTTAAGATTCCGATGCGAGGCAAGACAGAGTCGCTAAATGTGTCGGTTTCTACGGCTTTGGTCGTGTACGAAGTTGTGCGTCAACAATATATGGAGAAAAAATAAGGTTAATTTATAGAACTAAAAAGGATAATATATGCAAAAGGTTATTAAGTCGGCGTTGATATCGGTTTTCGATAAGCACGATTTGGATTTGGTTGTAAAGAATTTGAGCAACTACGGAGTTAAGATTTATTCCACTGGCGGAACCTATGATTTTATTTCGTCTATGGATGTTGATGTTACCAAGGTCGAGGACATTACTGGATATCCATCAATTCTCGATGGCAGGGTAAAGACTTTGCACCCAAAGATTTTCGGTGGAATTCTTGCTATTCGCGAAGAGGAAAGCCATTTGGAACAGATGCAAAAGTATGAAATACCAGAGATTGACTTGGTTATTGTTGATTTGTATCCGTTTGAGCAAACGGTAAAGTCGAATGCATCGGAGAGTGACATAATCGAAAAGATTGACATAGGTGGTATTTCGTTGATTAGAGCTGCAGCAAAGAATTACAAGGATGTGCTGATAATTTCGCACAAGGACCAGTATCAGGAACTTTGCAACATAATCGAGGAAAATAATTGTTCTACAGATCTTGAAACTCGTCGCAGATTTGCACGCGAAGCTTTTGGTATCAGTTCCAATTACGATTCAGCAATCTTCAATTGGTTCGACAATGATTCGATGTCGCAGTTGAAGTTGTCGCAGCGCGAATATATGCCATTGCGTTATGGTGAGAATCCGCATCAGGAAGCAAAGTTCTTCGGCAATTTCGATGAGATGTTTACCAAGTTGCACGGCAAGGAAGTTAGCTACAACAATATACTTGACATTGATGCTGGCATTAACCTTATCAGGGAATTTGAGGATACAACTGTTGCTATTCTCAAGCACAACAATGCCTGTGGCGTGGCTTCTCGCAGCACTTTGCTGAGGGCATGGAAGGATGCTCTTGCCTGCGATCCTGTTTCGGCATACGGAGGAATTATTGTTACTAATAGACCGGTTGACCGAGAGGTTGCAATGGAAATAAACAAGATTTTCTTCGAGGTTATAATTGCTCCCGACTTTACAAAGGAGGCTCTCGAGGTGCTTGAACAGAAGAAAAACCGCATAATTCTTGTGCAGAAGCATAACAATGTGTCGAAACATGTGTTGCGCACGGCAATAAATGGTGTTCTGGTTCAGGAACGCGATACTCGCATCGAGGGAATGGACGACTTGAAGTATGTTACCAATGAAAAGCCGACTTCTGCGCAGATTGAGGACTTGTTCTTTGCAAACAAGTTGGTGAAGAGTACCAAGTCTAATGCAATAGTGCTTGTGAAGAATGCCCAGCTTCTGGCAAGCGGTACTGGCCAGACTTCGCGCGTAGATGCTTTGAAGCAGGCAATAGAGAAGGCTAAAGGTTTCGGTTTCGACCTCAATGGTGCAGTTATGGCATCCGATGCTTTCTTCCCGTTTGCCGATTCTATCGAAATTGCATACAAGGAAGGTATTTCTGCTGTAATTCAGCCTGGTGGTTCGATTCGCGATGAGGATACAATAAAATTCTGCAACGAAAACAAGATTCCTATGGTATTTACAGGAATCAGGCATTTCAGACATTAGAATGATTTGGTCATTCCACAACCTTTAGCTCACGAAGCTTGCGAGTAAAACTGAACGAACAGCATAAGGTACGTTGCTTGTGAGTTCGTTTGTGCGGAATCTCAACAGTTTGAAGTAGCGCGCAAGTTTTGCAAATAAAAAATAAGCAAGCCAATCGGCTTGCCTATTTTTTTGTATCCAATCGGGATTAGAAATTTGGCTTGTGTTCGTAGTTGCGGTAGAAGTCTTCGATAATCTTTACAGCTTCTTCCGGGGTGTCTACGATGTTGTAGATTTCAAGGTCCTTTTCGGAGATGTTATGTTCCTGTTCAAGTACACAGGTCTTTACCCATTCGAAAAGTCCAGTCCAGTATTTCGAACCATAGAGGATAATCGGGAACTTGGCGATTTTCTTAGTTTGTATCAATGTGATAGCTTCAAAAAGTTCGTCAAATGTTCCGAATCCGCCTGGGAAAATGATGAATCCCTGAGCATAGCGCATGAACATGGTCTTGCGGGTGAAGAAGTAGTCGAAAGTAACGAGCTTGTCGGTGTCGATGTACTTGTTTGCAGCCTGTTCGAATTCGAGTACAATGTTGCAACCTGCCGATGTGCCGCCACCACGCTGTGCACCGCGGTTTCCTGCTTCCATTATGCCAGGTCCGCCACCGGTAATGATACCGTAACCTTTCTTAACCAACTGGCATGCAGTTTCTTCTGCGTTAATGTAGTAAGGATTGTTTTCCTTCGTTCTTGCTGATCCGAATATTGCAACGCACGGACCTAACTTTGCATAGTGGTCGAAACCGTTTACTAGTTCGCCCATTACCTTGAACATGCTCCATGAATCGAGGGACTTTATTTCAGTGTCCCATTTCTTCTGCATTCTGTTTTTTTCGTCTGCTGTCATAAATTTTAAATTTTAGTTATTTATTTGTTTCTTTGTTTCTGAGTTTCTATGGCTGACGCCGTTTCTAGGTTTCTGGTTTGAGACGCAAGGTCTTGCGTCTTTACAGATTTACTATTGCTCTTTGTTTTCTTTATTCTTTTGCTTTTGGCTGATAGCGAATGTTACAACAAGTCCGAGAGATATTACAAACGACATTATTAACGACATAACAACATCGCCTTTAAGCCTTTCAATAGTATAAATACCATTTTCAAAATGGATTAAAATATAGCCATATCCAAAAAATGGGAAGGTAATAATCCACAAAATAATGAAATATAAAAACTTCTTCGCCATAGTCCTTAATTTTATGTTATTATCAATTTTTAATTATTCTTTCTTTTGTCTTTTAGCCTGCCAGCCTTTTCGCCTTTTCGTCTTTTAGCCTGTCAGCCTTCAAGCCTGTTAGCCTTTTAGTCCATTATTATAAGTTTCCAATTAGTTCTTCCAATTCCTTTTTGAAGGCTTCTGCCGACTGGTACCTGTCGTTCAATGCCTTGAGTACCATAATCTTTTGAGCATTGTCGCTAATGGCACCCGGTACAAATGGCAGAGGTCGTACGGTTGCTTTTTCGATTATCGCGTGAGCTTCATCGCTTATGCGGTAGTGCTGTTCTATCTTGCCGAACACTTGCTGTCGTTTTACGATTGGCTTGTCGGCTGGGAAAACGGGTTCCCTTGCCAATGTTTCGTACATTATCAGTCCCATGCTGTAAATGTCGCTGTAGTCGCCAACTAAATCCTCGAAGCCAATGAGTTGTTCCGGACTTTGGTAACGAGTGTCGTACACACGGCGGATAAGTGGCATGTTCTTGAATCCCAGCTTGATGCTTTCGATGCTTAAAATTTTAGTCGTAGGGTGCATGAAGTCGAATTCTTCGCATTCGTCCCATTGCACGATGATGTTTTCCGGAGTTAAGTTTCCGTGGCAAAGTTTCAGCTTGTGTAGGTACGACAATGTATCGAGGCAGTTTGCAATTATGCGCAGGAAGAAAATGTCGTTGCGATAATCCATGAATTTAGGGTCGTATATCAGTTCCTTCAAAGTGCGTCCCGATACGAATTCGCATACGAGGTATATGTCGCTTCCATCGAAAATCATGTCATCGATGCTGACAAGTCCGTCATTTTTAACTTCGTTGCATACGGTTGCGAAGAATTTGAACCGTTGCGCATCGTTTCCAAACAATGCCGTTGATATTTTCTTCAGCATTACTTTCTCCTTTGTGTCGGCGTTTGCTCCGACATACAGGGTAGCGTAGCCCGAACGACTTATTATTGTATCTTGTGCTTCGGGGAAGTATATGTATTTGGCTTTACTGCCATCTAGAATCTTAGGTGTCATCGGCTTATTTGTTGAATTCTTCTATTGCACGGCGTTCCCAGTCGTTGGTGAATGTGTTTTGTCCGTATCCGGATGATGCATTGTCAACGGAATTGTATGTGTCTGAAATTCCGTACGATGAAGATTTGCTTCGTGATAGGTAGCGTGTCCAGTTGAATGTGTGAATTTCTCCTTGTTTGTTGGAGTGAAGCAGTTCGTATTCGTGACCTTCCATGCTTGGATTGTAGAAGACGAACTTGCAGTTGTTATCCTCGCCAAGTCGGTAGTATTGCCATATTTCGTATGGGTATGCTCCCGGTTCTATTGGCGACTGGAAAATATGGTTAGGAACACCATATTGCAGATAAATTACGCCTCTGTCGGTCTCGAAACCA
>JBGUHW010000086.1:0-17043 GCA_045112395.1 Bacteroidales bacterium | reverse complement strand
TGTCCTTGTCGTAAAGGGTTCGGCGTGCGCAATATGCCTCGATGCCGATTATCGGCTTGAAAATCTGTTGCTTTAGTTCTTCGATTTTTTTTGAAGCATTTGCTTTTTCCTCTTCGGTGGCATCTTCTTTTGCAAGAATTTTTTCTTGTTCCTTGATTTTGTCCTTGGTTTTTCCGTTTACACTTTTGGCTGTATCCATTAAGTCTTTTATGCCGTACATGTTTCCATGGTCGGTGAGGGCGAGGGCGTACATGCCATTTTTCATAGCCTTGTTTATCAAATCGGGAACTTTCGACATTCCGTCGAGTACAGAGTAGTGTGAGTGAACGTGTAAATGCGTGAACCTAACCATTTTGCAAATCTTAAAATACCTGCTACGAAAATAGCGCGTTTGGAGTTAGTGATGTGTATTTTGTCGCTATTTTTTTTCAAAAAGTAATTAACAGCAACAATGTATTTGACAATGAGAAACTTGTATTCTAATTGTGTAAAAACGGTGTGGATGGAGGGTTTTATAGTTCGATAGACAAAGGAATCAGTCTTTCTTGTTGTCGAAGTATTTGTCCTTGTATTTTTCGTAGCGTTCTTCCCATTGTTCTATGCTTTCGTCGTCGAACTTTATAGGGCCGATGAGGTTCATTAAGTTCCTGATTTTTGCTGCTCGTGCCGATGCTTTTTTGGGATTGCGTTTGGGGTCGCGAGGGTTGGGGTAGGCGGCTACGATTTGCGATGCTTCGGTCTTGGTAAGGTCTTTTGCGCTCTTGTGGAAATATTCCTGGGCGGCAGCTTCGGCGCCGTATATTCCATGCCCCATTTCTATGACATTCAGGTACACTTCCATTATGCGTTCCTTCGACCAGAACAATTCGATGAGGAAAGTCTGGTACACTTCCAGTCCCTTGCGTATCCACGAGCGACCTTGCCACAAAAATACATTTTTTGCCGTCTGCTGTGATATTCCGCTTCCGCCACGATTGCTTTTGCCCGACTTGTGCTCCTCGATAGCAATGTCGATGGCTACGCGGTCGAAACCATTGTGACCTAGGAACATATTGTCTTCGCTTGCCACGGATGCTTCTACCAGATATGGCGAAATTTCGTCAAGAGATTTCCATTCTTTTTTCAGAGGCTCGCCTTCAAATACCGAACGAGAAATCATGGTGAGTGTAATTGGCGGATTTACCCAGCGGTAGAGTATAGTTGTGAGCAGATTTAGTCCGAAAATACAAAGTATAGTTATCAATATGATTTTTAGAATCTTGCGGAATACTGACTTGCCACTTTTTTTCTTTGATTGTTTTGCTGAAGTGTCCTTTTTTGCGTTACTTTTTCCCATTTTTTACTCCTTTACAATCTTTTCGCTGTAACTATTTTTCCTTGATATTAATCTGATAAAATATATTCCTGATTTCAAGTCGCTTGTGTTGACAACAGAAATCTCATCATCGCACTTGCCTTGCTTGATTTCTTTGCCTGTGATGTCATATATGCTGTATGATGTCGGCGTTTCTCTATATTGTGAAATATGAATTTGTTCGGAGAATGGGTTCGGGTACACCATCGTAGCGCTTTGCTTGAATATTTCAGACGATAGTATTCGGGATGCTTTCCAGTTTTCGGCAAGGCTATTGTCGAAATTCATATCTATGAGTTCCAGAAAACAGCCACGACCATTGGCTTCTTCTGGCCATGGCGGATTGCAACTGTATGTAACCTCGTCGATTAGGTTTCCCCAAACATCATACAAAACTAGTTTTTGCGATTGGTTTGACAGATGTCTGGCATATTGTCCGAATGGTATTTGTGCATAATGTGTAACGAATTGTATGCTGTCGGAACAGATAATTGCCTTCTGGTTTGGTAAAAGGAAGGAATTTGTTGGGAAAACATAACTTAATCCCATTCCGCCAAAATAAATTCCTGTAAGGTTTATGCGTTCCTCGCTGTTGTTTGTTATTTCAATGAATTCCAGCCTTTCGCTACTTACAAAGCCTTGTGGTTTTGGGTTGTAGTTGATGCGCGAAATAACAAGGTTGGGTACATATTCGTCTTGGCATTGTTCGCACTGACCAATATTGTTATTCATCCATTCGATGCGTTTTTGTATCCAGTTTTTCATCGAGTCGATGTTGCTGGCTTGGTGATTTGTAGTTTGCCATCTGTCGCAATCGCGAGGAACTGCTTCAGCAATAATGGATTGTGCTTCGTCAATGAAATTACATACGCTTTCGTAGTTTAGTGGCTGACCTTCGGCGGTTAGTTCGTGCCAGCGTTTCGACATGTGGCAGCGGTATGTTGGGTTGTCGAAAAGATCTTTCCAGAACATTGCGCCTTCATTTGTGTAGTTGTAAAACTGCCATACATTGTATCGGCTTCTGTTGGTCTGTATGTCGTTGCCGAATGTCAGGTTGAAGTCCCATACAGGACCGGCACGGAGTTTTCCTTTGGTGTCCTTGTGGAAAAATGTGCTAAGCTGGTAAATGTCAACATTTGACGAGAATTCGCCTACTAGCATGAAGTCGATAAATGACTGAATGTCAATCATTGAAGGAAAGCCAACGTCAATGGCTTCGTTCTGAGCATGTATTTTTTCTGTGAATTCGTTGTAGTAATCTTGTATGTATTCTATTTCGGCTTGTCTGATGTGTTCTACTTTGGGGTAGATTATCGAATACATTATCGAGTCGCAATAGTTTGTATGATATGGATAGTCGAACCAAGATGTATTGTTAATGTCGCGATCCGCTCTAAAAATGTATCCGTGTAATGTGTCGTGAACTTGCTGTTGTTCTGGCTGCTTTTCAATGTTAATCCTATATTTTCCAGCCTTTTGTTTTTCGGTAAAAATGTACAATCCCATGTAATCACCGTCAATGACAACTTCGCAGAATCGGCATCTTGGTGCATAGTTGCCCATCTTTTCCGATAGTCCGTAGGATATGAAATCGCGTATGTATGACGGGTCGAAAGCAAAGTTGATTAGTATCCAATCATTTTCTGGTGGAAGTCCAAGCAGACTAACATTATTGTTCTCGTCGGCGGCATGAATGGTGTGAATTGCGTATGGCTTTTTGGGTATGTATTGCGAAGTGTTGCCGCGAATTTTTATTTCAATGTCGCCATCGTAGTTTAGGTTTCGCAGGTCGGAGGTATCTGCCATATAATTTCTGCTTCCGTCTTCATGGAAGATGATCTTCATTTTTGATCTGACATGATTTTCGTTGTTTATGGTATCGCCACAAGTGTTAATAACGATAATCGGCAGGTTGCTGTCGGTAAAATCTTGCGCATTGACATTTGTCGTAACTAATGCAACAATAAAGATGATAATATTCTTGCACAATCGTAAATCCAAAATCTAAAATCCCCAATCAAAAATCGTAAATCTAAAATCGTAAATCCAAAATCCCTCTTAGGTCCTCATCATATTGCTTTACAATGTTTTTCCAGTCGAATTGTTCGGCAATGGTGTCGAAATGTTCTCTTGGAACGATGTATTTGTGCTGGAATTTGTTGTCGTGGAAATCTATAATCTTGTCGGCAAGCGACTTGTAGTCTTTCTTTTCGATGAAGTCGCCGTTTATGCCGGCGGTTATCAGTTTTTCGTTGTTGCTAACTTTGGTGGCAATCACATACTGACCGCAGGCAAGGGCTTCGAGCAGAGCCATGCTCATGCCTTCGGCAAGCGATGGCATGACCGTTAGCGATGCCGACTGGTATTCGGCAATAATCTCCGGCTTTGTGAGCCAGTTCTTGAAAATAACATTGTTTTCAAGTCCGTTTTGCCTTACGAAATCTTCCATCTTCTTACGCATTGCCCCGTCGCCAACAATGTGAACTTCAAGGTCTGAAATCTTTCCCTTTGCTATTTTGATCGCTTTGAGGAATGTCATCGGGTCTTTTTGCATAACGAGCCTACCAGCAAACAGGATTGTAAACTTTTTTGCTCGCTTGCTTTCATCTGGGAAGAATTTGTCGCGGTTCCATCCGTTGAATATAAGCTTGTTTTTAGAAGCCGTGCCACCTAGGAATGCGTTGATGTTGCTGAGCATTTCGTCCGACTGCACATAATTGCGCTTCGACTGCATGCATATCTTGCGAATCCAGTGGTAGCAGGCGGCGTGATACCACATCATTTGTTCTGGAAAGAACCACGGAATGTCGTGTCCGTGCGAAATGATTACATACGGTAGGTGGAACAAATCCTTCATGCTGTAAGCAACTTCGCCACATGGCAGGGCGAAATTTGCAAAGCAGAGGTCGTATTTGCCTACTTGCAGATGTTTTTTCAGGAAACGCTTGGCGCAAATCATCCACGATAGCATTTCGCGGATGTTGGACTGAAAAACATCCTTGCGTTTCGATTTCAGGCGAAGCACGTGAACTCCATTTTCTATGCAATCCTCTTCTGTTCCTTCGTAGTATGTCGTGAGTACAGTTACCTCGTTGCCAAGTGTGGCAAGACCTTCGGCAATATTCTTCGAGATTATGCCGGCTCCGCCACCAAGCGGTGGGTATTCGTAGTTTAGCACGAGGAGTTTCATGTCGCAAAGATAATTTCTTTATGGTATCGTTTGAAAAGTTTTAACGAAATATTATGGATGGCATTTGCATAAGCTAGTTAAATTTGTTCTGATTTTTTTATGACAAAATGACTATGAAAAGGTTGTGTATATTTTGCGTGGTGATGCTGATGTCTGCTGTTTCGATGGCAAATGTTTTTGCGTCGCCAGTGTATTCGATGAGGTCAGAAGCCGTCACTGCCGTTGATGGCGAAGATGTCGATTTGTATTTGGATTGTTTTGAGAATGCAGTGAAAGACAAGGATATGGAACTCGCTGCTAAAATCGCCAATGTTTTGTATGGGATGGATATGAACAATGCCCAGATGAAGCGTTTTTCGGCAATAGAGGATAGGATTTCGAAGAAGTATTATCGCGTATATCGCGATAACCTAAAATATTTGTCATCGAAACCAAAGGTTATAAATGATAATTACCGCGATGCCGAGAATGATGATGTGTATGTTCAGGATTACAATTATGACGAACGCTCGTTTGTGGACGATATTGTAGATTCTTTCTCAGCTTTTTTTGATGAGCTGGGAGCGGAGGCAGATTCTTCGAGCTGGCATTATGAAAGGCACGATACCATTGATGGGGGAGGGATTGTAGATGTTTTTGTGGATGCTTTCAATAGATTCCTTTTTGATGACGGTAACGCGGAGATTAGTGACAAATCTGTGTCGGCTGAAGAGGCTGAGATTGATGCCTTGCTTGATGAGTACGAAAAGTATGTAAATTTGTCTGTAAGTGCTTTGCGAGAAGTTATGTCGGGCAACAAGGACGCAATGGATGATTTCGATAAATACAGCCACGAGGCATCTGTTTTGTCCGATAAGATTGCCAAGACTGGCAACGGAATGAATTCAAGGCAGTTCAAGAGGTATATGCATATCTTGGGTGACATGTTTAGTGGTATGTTCTGAAATTTTTAGCATTAATCGATGAATCTGCATTGTCCTTTTTCTTGCAAGTCCGAATGTTTTTTGTAGCTTTGCACTTTCAAATAAAAATATATTTATGAGTCTTTTGCGAAAAATGTTATTGGCTGTCGTTGCGCTGTTTTCATTCTCAGTGATGTTTGCGCAGATGGCAGAACCTGTTAAGTGGAAATTTTCTACAGAAAAGATTTCCGAGAAGGAATTTAATCTTGTAATGACAGCAACAATAGAGGACAAATGGCACCTCTACTCACAGCATTTCGATGCGGGCGGACCTATGCCACTTGTGATTACCTACACAAAATCGGACAAGTACAAGACCGTCGGACAAACAACCGAATCGCCAACTCCGACATCGGAATACGATGATGTTTTTATGGTAAATGTCAAGTATTTCACCAAGAAGGCAACATTTAAGCAGAAGATTGAGGTTTTGACCGATGCTTCATTTTTCATTAAGGCAGAACTAAATGGACAAGCTTGCTTCGAGGATGGACAATGTCTACCAGTGAATGCAGATGCTAATTTTAAAATAGACTTGCCAAAGAAGGAAACTGCAGAACCAGAAAAAACTTCAGCAGAACCTGCGACTACTGATGAAAAAACAACAGAAGTTGCAGAAGTCGAGGCAGCAGAGGAACCAGCAGCCGATTCTGCTCAAGCCGAAGTAGTTGAACAAAAATCCGACAAGGGCGGAACACCTCGCATTATTTCGCAAAACGAATTTGTGGAGGAAACAGCCGAAGACAGTTCAATGTGGGCGTTCTTCTTCCTTTCTTTGCTTTTCGGTATACTTGGAATATTGACACCTTGCGTGTTCCCGATGATTCCAATGACAATCAGCTTCTTCATGCAGGGAGACTCCAGCAAGTTTAATTCAATACTCAAAGCGTTGATTTTCGGAATTTCCATAACAATACTATATACTATTATAGGTGTGATTGTGTCGCTCACAAATGCTGGTGCAGGTCTGACAACCGTACTTAGCACGCACTGGATTCCAAACTTGATTTTCTTCTTGCTGTTTGTTGTGTTTGCTGCATCTTTGTTCGGTCTGTTCGAAATCATTTTGCCGACTTCGCTTGCAAACAAGAGCGACAAGCAGGTTGACAAGGGCGGAATTTTCGCATCGTTCTTCCTGGCTCTTACTACTGTAATCGTAAGTTTCAGCTGTACAGGTCCAATTGTTGGTGCCTTGTTGGTAAAGGCAGCAAGCGGTAATGTGCTCGAGCCAACAATCGGTATGCTGGGCTTCGGACTTGGCTTTGCCTTGCCGTTCACAATTTTGGCAATAGCTCCTAACTGGCTCAAGAAGTTGCCGAAGTCGGGTGGATGGATGAACTCGGTGAAAGTTGTCATGGGCTTTTGCCTCTTGGCATTCTCGCTCAAGTATTTCTCCAACATCGACCAGAACTATCACCTCGACATAATGAGCCGTGAACTTTATATTGCCATCTGGATAGTAATCAGCGTTTTGTGCGGACTTTACCTTCTTGGCAAGATTCGTTTCAAAATGGATAGCGAAGTGAAGACTGTCGGATTCTTCCGCATGATTCTGGCTTCGATATTCTTTGTGTTCGCTCTGTATTTGTTCCCAGGAATGTTTGGCGCTAACTTGTCATCGGTATCAGGACTTCTTCCGCCAATGACCACGCAGAATTTCAACCTTGCCGACAATGGTGGTGCTGCTTCCGAAGGTGCATTGTGCGGAACTCCAAAGTATTCTGAATCAATGCATACAGCATACGGTGTCAATGCTTATTTCGACTACAAGCAGGCATTCGAGTGTGCCAAGTCGCAGAACAAACCGGTAATCCTTTATTTTACGGGACATTCGTGTGCAAATTGTAAGAAGATGCAGGCTGAAATCTGGGCAAACAAGTCGATAGCCGAAAAGTTCAACAACGAGTTTGTGATGACGGCATTATATGTTGATGAAAAATCGGTTGAGGTGCCAGTGGAAGAGCAGTTTACATCGTCAAACGATGGCAAGCTGAAAAAGACGCTCGGCGAGGTGAATGCCGATTTGCAGATTGTTAATTTCCAATGCAATACACAGCCATTCTATGTGGTTGTAAGTCCCGAAGGAAAGGTGCTTACAAAGCCTATGTCGTACAATACTAATGCTGAGGAATTTATTGCTTTCTTGAATGAAGGTTTGGAAAATTATAAGAAGTAAAATGTCAAAAAGTTAAATATAATATGTTTATGAAGAAAATTACAGCAATTTTATTTGTGTTTGTTCTTGTTTTTGGAATGACAGCAAGGGCAGATGAAGGTATGTGGCTATTGTCGATGATCGGCAAGAACTACGATGATATGAAGAAACAGGGATTTAAGTTAACTCCTGAAGATATATATAGTGTAAACAAGGGGTGTATCAAGGATGCAGTTGTAGGTTTGGGAAGGGAAGGATCTCCATTCTGGCATTTCTGCACTGGCGAAATCGTTTCGGATGAAGGCCTTATGTTTACCAACCACCACTGTGGATATTCTATGATACAGACCCATTCTACAGTAGATCACGACTATTTGAAGGATGGTTTCTGGGCTTATTCGAAGTCAGAGGAACTTTCGAATCCTGGCATTACCGCATCGATACTCGTTAGGATAGAGGATGTTACAGCAGAAGTTGAAAAGTCGTTTACTAAGGATATGACAGAACGTGACCGTAGCCTTGCTATCAAGAATGTATCCAAGACTATAATTGACAAGGCTGTCGAAGGAACCAATTACAAGGCCCAGGTAAAGGATATGTTTGGTGGAAACCAGTATTTCCTGTTGGTATATGTTATATATCAGGATGTTCGTCTTGTTGGTGCTCCTCCATCATCTATGGGTAAGTTTGGTGGCGATACCGACAACTGGATGTGGCCTCGTCACACAGCCGACTTCTCGATGTTCAGGATTTATACAGCACCTGATGGCTCTCCTGCTGCATATTCTAAGAAAAATGTACCTCTGAAGCCAAAACATTTCTTGCCGGTTAGCGCAAAGGGTATAGAGGATGGCGATTTCGCAATGATTATGGGATTCCCAGGAACAACAAACCGCTATGTCACATCGTTCGGACTTGAGGAAGTTATGCAGGTTACAAACAAGTTGCGTTACGAAATCAGGGACGAGAAGGTAAATGTATTGCGTGAAAAAATGAATGCCGATCCGAAGGTGAAGATTCAGTACGCTTCTAAATATGCTTCATGTTCAAACTATTGGAAGTATTCAAACGAGCAGAACAAGGCATTGGCACACCTCAATACTATGGAAATCAAGAAGAATATCGAATCCGATTTGTGCAAGTGGGCTGACGCAAAGGGCGAATCGAAGTACCGCGATGCTTTGAATGCTCTTCAGAAGATTTACCAGTCGAGAAGAAGTCAGGCCGAGGCAGTAATGTATAATAATGAGGGACTTCAAGGTTCCGAACTTCCTTACTTCGCATTTCGTTGCAAGTCGTTGGCTTCTGCCTTTGCAACAAAGCAGATTGGAGAAATAACATCTGCCGCAAGCGATTTGAGAGAACCGGCAGCAGCTTTCTACAAGGATTATGATCCGGAAACAGAACGTGCGCTTATGAAGGCATTGTATCGCAAGGTTTACAATGAAATGGATCCGAAGTATTTCCCTGAATTTTTCAAGACGATACAGACAAAATACAAAGGAAATGTTGAAAAATATGTTGACGATGCTTTAAACAAGTCAATTTTCACAACCGAAGCCAAGTTCAATGCATTCCTCGACAAGCCGACCGAATCTGCATTCACAAATGATCCTATATTAAAGATCGGTGACGACATAATTGACGTATATAGAAAAGTTGCCTACGAGTACAACGACCTTTCTGCTGATTTGGGAAAGAATAACCGTATATTCATCGAAGGAATACTTGCCATGAACAAGGACAAGAATTTTGCTCCCGATGCAAACTCGACTATAAGAATGACATACGGAAATGTAAAGAGCTACGAACCGCGTGATGGCGTTTTCTACGATTACTACACAACCTTGAAGGGTGTAATGGAAAAGGAAAATCCTAACAGCTACGAATTTATTGTTCCCGAAAAGTTGAAAAAACTGTACAAGGACAAGAATTTTGGCAATTATGTAAACAAGAATGGTGATGTTCCAACTTGTTTCATTACAAACAATGATATTACAGGTGGTAATTCTGGTAGTCCGGTCATTAATGGAAACGGCGAACTCATTGGTCTTGCATTCGATGGTAACAGCGAGGCTATGTCGGGTGACATTGATTTCGAGGAGAACCTGCAGAGATGCATCTGCTTGGATGTAAGATATGCATTGTTCATCATCGACAAGTACGCCGATGCTCAGAACCTGATAAAGGAAATGGACATAAGACGATAATTGATAATTAATAATGAACAATTGACAATTGATAATAACATGTAGAGATGTTGCGCGCAGCATCTCTACATGTTAAATAAAATTGAATAATATGAGAAAATTTTTAATTCTTTTCGCTATCGTTTCCGTAGCGGGAATGCTGGCATTTAGTGGATGTGATTTTGGTGATACGTACACTATAACTTTCGATGCTAATGGCGGAACTGGAGTAATGGAACCGCAGACATTTACAGGAAGTGTAAAGAAAGCGCTTACACTTAACAAATTTACTCGAGAAAGTTATGGCTTTGCGGAGTGGAATACCATACCAGATGGAACTGGAGTAAGGTACACGGATGGTCATGAAATAAGTATTAGCAACGATATGACGCTATATGCTCAGTGGACCGCCGATAGCATTTTGCATCCAAGTGATACAACAGGAAATACATTTGTCGTTACATTTGATGCCAATGGAGGAACAGGTACTATGCAGCCGCAGACATTCACAAAAGATGTCGCACAGGCTCTTACGTTGAATGCTTTCACGCGTGAAAATTATAGTTTTTATTGTTGGGATACTGTTCCTGATGGTGCTGGCTTGTATCTTGATGGGCAAGAAATAACAGTTACCTCCGATATGACTTTGTATGCAAAATGGACGGAAGATACGCCGGGACCTGTAAGTGTTGTTGTTACCTTTAATGCAAACGGAGGAACAGGCACAATGCAGCCACAGACATTCCAAAGTGGTGTAAGACAGGAGTTGTCGACCAATGCTTTCACACGCGAAGGCTACACTTTTGTAAAATGGAATACAGTTGCCGATGGTTCGGGCTTGCATTACTACGATGAGCAGGATATAGTAATTTACGAAAGTATGACTTTGTATGCGCAATGGTCATCAAATGGTGGCACGCAGGGCGAAGGACAGTTGAACGGACATGCATATATTGACCTAGGTTTGCCAAGTGGCACCAAGTGGGCAACCTGCAATGTCGGGGCTACTGTGCCGGAAGGTCACGGAGAACCAGTCGCTTGGGGCGAAACTGCTTCAAAATATAGCTACTTTTGGACTAATTATCAGCATTGCAACGGTTCATATGTTGAATTGACCAAATATTGTAACATGTCAGATTTTGGTATCAACGGTCATGTTGACAATCTGACCACACTCGAGTCTGTTGACGATGCAGCAACATCAAACTGGGGCGCAGGTTGGCGTACACCAACGCGCAACGAGATGGATGAACTATTTGACAATTGCACTCGTGCGGCTGTAACGCAGGGCGGAGTAGCAGGATACAAGTTTACAGGACCTAATGGAAACAGCATTTTCCTACCTGCAAATGGTTATCGCGATATGGAAACTGTGTATGATGCCAATACATGTTATTATTGGACAAGTACGCTCTATACAGCCAACGAACCATATATGGCGTACAGCCTTATTGTCGGTCCCGAAAATTCATACGTGAATGTTAGCTCTCGTGCTAGGGGACTTCTTGTGCGGGCAGTATGCCGATAGGATAATTATAAACAGATTATATGTAAGCGTTCGGGCTCTGCTCGGACGTTTTTTTTGTGTTAACAGATACATGTATGTGCAAATATGTATATATATTCTATTGATTTGAGTTTTGGTTTGTTTGTGGCGTTTTGTTGCGGTAGTAGATTGTTTAGTCTAATAATAATATGTGTTTATATAATATATCTCATGCAACCTATTATGCTTTTGGTATTATTTTTATATTTGTAGCAAGTTTTATTTTATTAAAATTAAGGTTTGTATTATGGGGTCATTATCAGTAAAATATGGCGAGAAGTACCATTATATAGCACATTTGGATGTTCCTATGGGTTGCAAAACCTATGGCATGATGTCAAAGAATGATGATAATTTTATACAATTCGTTAATAAAAAATCGACATTCCAGAGCGAAAACATAAAAACTAAGTTCGTGTGGCTTATAGCAACAGTATTGTTGTTTGTTTTTTCTTTGCTGTTGGGAGGAAAGGTACATGCGCAAACAGCAACGATTGGCGACGGAACTAGCACCAATTATTACCCAATGCCTGGTTTCTACGGCTACCAATATGATGTTTATATCTATACACCCAGTGCCGCCTCGTTTTTGGACAATGCTTGCACGATCTCCAGCATCGCATGGAATATTTCTTCTGGCAGCACTAATAGTGCTCAAATGACCATTTGGGTAAAGGATGTGGACGCTTCCACCACTTTGAGTGCAGGCACTGCATTTTCAAGCTTCACGTCGGGAGCCACTCAAGTGTATAACGGATCTAGAACAACCAGTACTGGTTGGAACACATATAGTTTTTCATCAAGTTTTTCTCACCAAGCAGGTAAGGCATTGCTTGTAGCGGTTCGTGGAGTTGGTTGTAATACTTCTGGTGGATGCTCCCGTTACTGCTACTACACCTCGGTTTCGGGTACGCACTGGTACAAGCACGCAGACAGCTCCGACCCGGGCACAAGTACTACAGGCGCTTCTGTTGACGCAAATCGCTCCAACATCCAAGTCTCCTACACCATTCCTGAACCATGCACTCCATCATTAAGCAGTTACTCTTCATATTATATGACAAATTTTACTACGACGGGGGGATCATCAAACATTAACCAGTCGTATAATAGTGCTCCTTCAAGTTCCTATACAAACCTTTATAATTCTGTTTCGTTAATAGCGCTCGCAAATTCGACTATCAGTTTTACAGCGACAACAGTTGGAACTGGTACATACGGTTGTGCAATTTGGATTGACTTCAATAGGGATGGTGACTTTTCGGATTCAGGAGAAAGAGTATTTGTGACATCTGGATATGTTGATAATCCATCAGGAAGTTTTACAATTCCATCGGGTACTGCAACTGGAGAATATAGAATGAGGGTGATGGTTGATTATTATGGTGGAGGTTCTCCAAGTGATCCTTGCTCAGGCAGTTCTGGTGAGGCAAAGGACTATAAACTTACAGTGGCATCTCCTCCGTGTACCCCATCTTTAAGCAATTATTCTTCATATTATATGACTAATTTTACTACGACGGGTGCATCATCTAACATTAACCAGTCATATAATAGTGCACCTTCAAGTTCCTATACAGACCTTTATAATTCGGTTTCATTAACAGCAGCTGCAAATTCGACTGTCAGTTTTACTGCGACAACAGTTGGAACTGGTACATACGGCTGTGCAATATGGATTGACTTCAACGGGGATGGCGACTTTACAGATTCTGGAGAAAAGGTATATGGGTCATCTAGCTATGTTGATAATCCATCAGGAAGTTTTACAATTCCATCGGGTACAGCAAGTGGCAACTATAGAATGAGGGTATTGGTTGATTATAACAATAGTACTCCAAGTAATCCTTGTTCTGGCACTAATGGTGAGGCAAAGGACTACAAGCTTATAGTTGCAGATGCTTCCACACCCACCTACACCGCCACTCCCTCCAAGAACTCCACTTGTGGCACCGAATCATTTACAATTTCGGTTTCCCCTGCTGGCTCTACCTACCAGTGGCAGTATAAAAATGGTAACAACGACTGGGCTTCATTATCTTCGGCATCATCATCCACTGGTGCTGCACCTATTTACGGAACTGGTGGATATTCTGGAGCCCAATCACAAACAATAACAATATACAGCCATCCAGCAAATGTTTCTAATGTACAATGGCGTTGTCTTGTAAATGGCGTTGCTTCAAATGCTGTAACGGTAAATTATCATTCACTTCCCTCTGTTTCAATCACCGATGGCAATTCATCGGCAAAATGTTCGGGAACAACTCATCAACTTACAGCGAATGTAAGTTCTGGTACATCACCATATACTACATATAGTTGGTCGGCTATCAGTGTGCCAAGTGGAACAACATCGGGGCTTACTCCAGCAAATTTATCGAGCATCAATGTAACGCCATCGAATACGAACACAACTGCAACTGCTGTACGTTACCGTGTTTCTGTTACCGACAATGCGGGTTGTTCCAGCACAGCAACCATAGATCTTACGGTTAAGCGCAACCCATCGCCAGAGTTCACACCCGATGAAATTACCCTTACCGTGGGCGATACCTACGATGCATCTATCGCAGCACACTTGAGTGCTGACGGCTGTTCGTCGCCAGCTTGGAGTACATCGGACGGAAGCATTGCCTCCGTAAGTGCTGGTACAGTTACGGCAGCTGCCGCTGGTACTGCAACTATTACTGCCACCTATGCCGAAGCAACAAACTATTGCGCTGCTTCAGCAGACCTCGACGTTATTGTTAATGCGGCAAGCAGTGGTGGCGAAGAAGAGTGTTCTGTTGTAGGAGAAGGTACAAATACAACGTATTATGGTCCATATAATTCGTTATGGGGATATTCGTTTGTTGAGCAAATATATCCTGCCTCACAAATTGGTCGCTCTGGGACAATAACCTCCGTTGCGTTTAATATGAACTCTACAGATGCGCAAACAAATAACATTGTTGTGTACATGAAGCATACCAATAAAAGTTCGTTTGATTCTAATTTGTTGGATTTTGAAACCGTTAGTGCATCTGACATTGTTTATAGCGGGGCATTCACTTTTAATGGAGGATGGAATACAATTACACTTAGTTCGCCATTTGTTTATAATGGAACAGACAATTTGATTGTGGCAGTTCATGAAAACACAAGTGGTTATGGTACTCGATATTTTTATTACACATCTGCAACTGGTGCTTTAATTTCTGCGCATAGTGATAGTGCAGACCCAGATCCATATAATTTGGGGTCGTATAGTGGAACTAAGTATGTTAAAGATTACCGGCTTAATGCAGAATTCTGTTTTGCACCTGATGTTCCCGATGATTTCTGTGTTGATTTTGAAAGTGGCTCTATGCCCGATGGTTGGACGAACGAAGGCAGTTCTTCCTGGTCTGTCGGTACTGGCGATTATAATACATCAACTGGCGCGCATAATGGCACATATAACGTTAAGATTACTCATGGCACATCAGGTAATGTAACTTATCTGGTAAGTCCAGAAATGGATTTAAGTGCAGTAACTTCTGCCACTCTTAATTTCTGGTATGTAAATCGACAATGGGTAAGCGATATTGATGAATTTGCGGTTTGTTACCGTGTCAGCGGTGGCGCATGGACAGAATTGTTCAGTACAACCAGTGCTCATTCTTCATGGACTGAACAATCTGTAACTCTAGCGGGATTTGCTGCTAATTACCAGATCGGATTCAAATACACAGATCGTTATGGTTATGGTGTTGGTCTTGATGATATATGCTTTAGTTTTGAAGGAGGTGGTGCAGCCTCTTGTGGCATCATTGTCTATTACGACGACTTTGGTGGAAACGATGTACAGGACGAGAGGTATGCTGGTCCACACAAACTGGCGGATCCTGAGCATAACTATACTTCGGGTGGGGGCATAATACCTGCTGAATGGACACACGCAGGCGATTATACACGGTGCAACTATATTAACCATTACCAATATACTAGCTCGCAGGACTTCGGCGATTGCCGTCATCATGGTAGTAGTAATTGTACGTCAAACTATACTAAGGTATATGCGATAAATAAAAATACATATCACGATGCTTCGGGCAATGGATGGATAATGAATAAATCGGATCACACATTTGCCGATGATGTTACTAGAGGCTATATGTTTCAGGGTGATGGAACAGGAGATTTCTATGTAAAGACTATTACTGATGTCCCAGCAGGCGATTATAGGCTTTCGGCTTGGTTCATGGATGTATCATCGGGGGGCAAGTGTAATCTTTCTGTTAGTGGTACAACAGTCAGCGGTAGCCCGACATCTGGAGAACAATTATTGGGAAGTCAAGGTGAATGGGTGCAAAGGTATTGTGACTTTACCTTGACGGCACAAGGAAGCATTACAATTACATTGTACGGTAGCGACGATTTTGCTTGCGACGACATTCTTGTGGCATCTAGAAATAATGCCCCACCAACGATAAGCATGTCATTGGACCATGATTGTAATGAATATCCTATGGTTGAATGTTTGACTTATCATTATGGTACTGGAGATTATAATGATGGAGATGGCTTTTCTTTCACTGCCCAAAATGAAAATGGATGTGAAAATACTGTTGAACGCGATGCAACTTGGAGATATTACCATATATATTACGATTACGGAATAAATTGTAGTGGAGAAAGCGATTACGAAGTACAAGATGTGCCAATGTGGAGTTGCGATAATGCAACGGTAAACGTGCGTCCTCCTGTTGCATGTTCGAACAAATGCTTTATGAGATGGGCGACAAGAGCAAATGGTGGTGGCACCAGTTACCTGCCAGGTGATGAAATAACAGTCGGTTCAAATATTTACCTGTATGCAATATATGACGTTTGCCCGAATCCATGTTCTAATGTTACTGTAATGACATGTGGACAGACATATTCGGGTACGTTGGGAAGAATTGGTGCCTGGGATAGTTATCCTAATGTAAGCGATTGGACATATGCCGAAGTTGGAGAAGAAAAGGTTTATTCCTTTACGCCAGCAGTAACGGGTACCTATTCGTTTTATGGTACAACAAATGATGGTGATGCCGACTTCTTTTTGTTGTCATCTTGTGATAATGAAGGAACAGAAATAACACATTGGGATGATGCTGTATTTGATGATGTATCAGTATCTCTTTCAGCCGGAACTACATACTATTTGATTGTCGATAATTATTATGGAACCTCAACTTCTGAATATGAAGTTTATGTTTCTTTGTCGTCAATCGCTAATGTTACGGCATCGGCATCTATTGTTTGCAATGGTTCTCAGGTTACACTGACAGCACCATCAGGAGGTACTTCTTATACTTGGACTCCCAGTGGTTCTGGTTCATCTGCTGTTGTAACACCTACTGTTACAGCAAATACAACATATCGGGTGACAGTTTGGAGCGGTAACAATTGCTCTGCGAGTGGTAGCGTGCTGGTCAACGTCTACAACACCATCACGGCAACAGCATCAGCCAGCCGAGCAAACTACTGCCAGAGCGAGATACCTAGCCTGACGGCCAGCGTTACCTCGAGCAACAACAACAGTCCAGTCACATACCAGTGGTATACAGCTGCCAACGCAGGCAGCGCAATATCTGCGGGCAACGGCGGCACGGCCAATCCGTTCACTCAGGGCAGTAGG